>JBKKDM010000140.1:0-3260 GCA_046707905.1 Candidatus Limnocylindrales bacterium | reverse complement strand
CCGGCCGCCAGGAGGAGCCCGATGAGCAGGCTGCGGCGCATCGCAACGATGGCGACGCAGATGCCGACCGCGACCCACTCGACGCCGACGTGGAAGGTCGGGGCGCCGGCCGCGTCCTTCCCGACGAAGGTATTCACTGCCGCCAGCGCCGCGAGCACTGCCGGCCCGACGAGCCGCAGGTACAGGCGAACGCCCTCTGGAAGTCGATCGAAGCCGGGGAGGAGCATCGGGATCGCCCGGAACGGATAGGTGACCAGGCCCATGAGCAGCGCGAGCGGGACCAGCGCGGTGCTCATCGTGCCGGCCCGTGTGGCGGATGCGGCGCCTCCGGATCGCTCGGCACGTGGCCGCCGCGCTGGGGGAAGAACGGGACGGCATCCTCGTGGTCGTGGACCGGCTCGGGTCCGAACGCGAGCTGGCCCTCGCGCTGGTGGTCGCCCTTGCCGGGCTTGACGAAGATCCCCGCCAGCGGACCGATCACACCGCCCGCGATGATCCCGGCCGACGGATCCCACGCGAGCGCGACGGCGACGCCGATCACTGCGCCAGTGATGGCCGCGACCAGCTCCCGACGACCGGTGATCAGGCCGACCGCAAGCCCGCCCATCGCGGCGGGAAAGATCACATCGATCCCGAACCGCGCCGGATCGGGAATGCTGCCGCCGATCGTCACGCCGACGATCGTCGCGATGTTCCACGGGATGAAGGTGCTGACGAACGCACCGATCCAGTAGCCCGGGACGTCAGCGCGCCCAATGCGTCGCCAATGCGCGATCGCCAGCGCGAAGGCCTCGTCGGTCATGGCGTGGGCCATCACTGCACGAACCCAACGCGGCCGGTCGGCGACGTAGGGCGCGAGCGCCGCTGCGTAGAGGAGGTGTCGAGCGTTGAGGAACGCCGTCAGCCCGACGATCGCGAGCCACGAGAACCCGCCGGCGACGTACCCGATCGCGACGAACTGCGACGCGCCCGCGAAGACGAGGATGCTCATAGCGCTCGCCTCGAGCGGCGAGAACCCGGCGGTCTGCGCCGTGATCCCGTAGACGAGCCCGAATCCTCCCGCCGAGACCATGATGCCGAGCGAGTCCTGGAGGAGCTGCCGGCGGGACGCGCGGAGGTCCATTGGCTGGTTCGGCACGGCGGTCGTCGCGGCGGCCATCGTCCGTCACGATAACCGATGTCAGCCCGGCAAGGGTTACGGTTCGGGACCGAACTCCGCCGCTGACGAACCGATCCCCGATCCACCGATCGCCGATCCCTCCGTCGCGATCACGCAGCCGGCTGTCGACTGGTATCCACGGTGGCGCGCGCGTTTTCGATCAGGCAACCGGGTGTTGGCTGTTCGTGCGTGTTCGGACCGCAGCCGGAGCGTGCGACCTGCGATGCCGCCTTCATGGCGTTGGCTACCAGCCGCCTCTCGGCTGAGCGACTGCCCGAGGGGAGGGAGCGCCCGCACGCCAGGTCGGCGCCGGGGACCGCCGGACCGCCGCGACTAGCGGAGGAAGGTGCTCGCGCAGGTCCCGTCGCAGACGACGTACACGGCGTGGAGATCGCGGGCGTAGCCGGCGGCGTGAAGGAAGCCCTTGCAGCCGGGGCTGGGGCATTTCCAGGTCCACCAGCGCTCGCGGGCATCGACCGGCGTCGTCTCCGCGGTGAGCTTGTCCTTGAGCCCCTCGCGCGCCTCGACCAGGGCCGAGATCGCGGCGGCACGCTCGGACTCGGTCTCGCTCGAGTACGGGTAGTTCTGGCCGACGTTCGAGGTCATGCGCGTACTCCGGGTCGGTCAGGGATTCGGGGGTCGTCTGGGCCGGAGAAGGAAATCCGGTGACGGCTTCGTGTGAGCGCGGCGCGTCACCGGTGCCCGGCAGTATCGCACATGGTTCGCGCCCGTCCAGCCTCTCCACCCCTGACCTTCGTCGGGTTCCAGGCCGGGCGATTCGACCGATCGACCGTCCGGCGGCGCCTCAGTCGATCGCGGCGGGCGTTGCCGGGCCGGCGAGGTAATGCTCGTGGCGCCGTAGGAAGACGAGCGGCACCACGGCCAGCACGAGGAGCACCAGCGAAGCGATGAAGATGCCGTCGAGGCCCAGCGCGACCGCGGCCACGCCCGCAACCAAGGCACCCCCGATCTGGCCCAGCCCGAGGAACACGCTGTAGAGGCCCATGATCGCCCCGCGGTCGTCCGGGTAGGCCTCCGTGACATCCGCCAGGAGCCCGATCGCCGCGGGCGTCGCGCCGGCGAGCACGAACAGTCCGAAGACCGCCAACGCCCCCAGCACGATCAGCATCACGCCCGGCAGGTTCGCGCTGTGGTTGATCCCGACCGCCCCGACGACCAGCAGTGCCCCGCCGCCGACCCCGTACAGGATGATCGTCGTCCGCCGAAGCTCCTTGAACTTGTTCCCCCAGTAGATGAGACCGGCGAAGAACAGCAGGCCGCCGACGGCCAGGCCGGCGCTAATCTGCAGCGGCTCGAACCCGCCCATCAGCAGCTGGTCCGCGAACCTTGGGTCCGGCTTCCGAACCAGCTGGAAGATCGTCTGGGTCGTGAACAGCCCGAGGACCGCGTTGATCGCGATCCAGGTCGGCGCGATCAGCCAGACGTGGCTGCGCCCCAGGATCCGGCGATAGCGCGAGAAGTCGATCCGGCTCGAGCCCGTCGCGTGGGGCGCCTCCATCGATGCCTCGAGGTTCCGGTCGACGCCCCAGCGGTAAATGCAGAGCGAGACGAGGTAGAGCAGGCCGTTGACGAGGAAGCCGACCTCACCGAGGAGGAAGAAGATCGGGCCGGCGGCAGCGAACCCCGCGAGAAGGCCGGCCAGCGTCGCCGCCTCGAAGCGCGCGACCGTTCGGCCGCGCAGGCCCTCGTCGAGAGCTGTCGCGACCGCGATGAAGCCGAGGATCGAGGGGATGCTCGCCGCGGTCGCGGCGCCCTCCAGGAGGCGCGTCCCGATGATCAGCGGGATGTTCGTGGTGGCCCACGTGATGATCACCGCCACGAACCCGAAGAGGGGGCCGTACTGCATGACCCGCCAGTGGCCCTGCCGGTCCGACAGGACGCCGAACAGCGGCGACAGCAGCAGCTCCGAGGCGTAGAAGGAGGCGTGGATGATCGCGAAGGCGAACCCGCCGATGAGGACGCCGGCGCCCAGCCCGAGCAGCTGGTCCAGGACGCCGTGATGCTTTGGCAGCTCCGCGAGGTAGAACGTCAGCATGGCGCCGGTCAGGCCCGTGCTGAAGCGGAGGGTGAACGTGCCGGC
>JBKKDM010000139.1:0-2929 GCA_046707905.1 Candidatus Limnocylindrales bacterium | reverse complement strand
CCTGGTCGGGGGGGGGGGGGTTGTCGGCTCCCCGGTCCTGGGCGGGGCCCTGGGGCGGGGAGTGGCGCGCGTGGGCGGCCGCGGGCGCGCGCCGGCGGAGCTGCTCCTCCTGCTCCCGATGGTCACGCCCGAGATCGTCATGGGCCTGTCGCTGCTGCTCTTCTTCCTCCAGCTGTTCGACAGCACCGGGTCGTTCGGCCAGCTCTCGATCGCCCACATCACGTTCTGCATCTCGTACGTCGCGATCACGGTCCGGGCCCGCGCGGCGGGCATGAACCCGCAGCTGGAGGAGGCCGCCCGCGACCTCGGGGACAGCGCCCTCGGCGCGCTCTGGCACGTGACGCTGCCGCTGATCACGCCGGCGGTCATCGCCGGCGCCCTGCTCGCGTTCGCCCTGAGCTTCGACGACTACGTCGTGACCGTCTTCAACTCGGGCATCGGCACCACGACGTTGCCGCTGTACATCTACAGCGCGATCAAATTCGGCGTCTCGCCCGAGATCAACGCCATCAGCACGATCATCGTGGCGATCACCGCGATCGTCCTGCTGCTGGCGTGGCGGTTCGGCCGCCTCGGGCGCGCCGCCGAGCGGCGCCCAGCGACCGAGGTGGGCTGAGGGGAAGCTCCGGGTTCGTCGGCGGCTGTGGCGCGGGCGACGCGCCGCATCGCACCAGCAGGCGTGGCGTGGCGTGGCGTGCGAGCGCCGCGACTTCTTATCGGATAGCACTCCCCGCACTGCTGGACGGGCCGGATCCTCGAAACGGGGGCCGGCGTCGACAGCCTTGAGCGTGGATGACGAGCCGCCACTTGAACCAGGGCCAGAATCGGCTCTCCGACGCGTCCTGCACTCCGTGGAGTGCTATTTGAGGGGAGAGGGTTGGCGGTCGACCGCCGCCGAAACCCGCTCTCCAGCCGACACGCGGCTTCCGCGGCGGGCGCGCCCCGGCTACTTCCCGAGCGGCACCTGCTTCTTCGGGTCGAGGAAGGGAATCGCGGCGCTGCGGGCGGCCCAGAGGTCGCCGTCGGGCGCGACGATGTCCAGCTCCGTGCCAGGTCCGGCGAGCTCGATCGGCAGCCACACGTAGCCGATGTTCTTCTCGAGGCGCGGCGACCAGATGAGATCCGTGATCATCCCGACCGGCTCTCCGCGGTGGAGCGCCGGCCGCTTCTCGGCGAGCTCGAACGGCAGCGGATCGCCCGCGACCTCGATACCCACCAGCTTCCGGTCGACGCCCTTGACGCGGATCTCCTCGAGCGCCGTCTTGCCGATGTAGTCGGCCTCCTGGGGCTCGACGAGCCGCTCGAGACCCATGACCTCGAACGGGTTGTTCGCGATCGTCATGTCCGAGCCGTAGTTGAAGATCCCGGCCTCGATCCGACGGGCCTCGACCGGCGCGACCGGTCGGATCTTGAACTCCTTGCCGGCCTCGAAGACGCGGTCCCACAAGTCGCCGCCGCGCGACGGGTCCTGGAGGTAGATCTCGTAGCCGACCTCGCCGGTCCAGCCCGTCCGGCTGATGACGACCGGGATGCCGTCGACCTCCGTGGTGAGGGTCCAGTAGTACTTGATGTCGTCGATCGCCGGTCCGAAGATCTTGCGGAGGGTGTCCTTCGACTTTGGCCCCTGCACCTGGATGGGGTAGACCTCGGGCTCGCGGACCTTCACGTCCAGGCCCGAGTTCACGGCCACCCCGCGGGCATACAGGCCGGCGTCGCTGTCGGCGAGCGCGAGCCACCACTTGTTCTTCTCCACTCGCAGCAGGACCGGGTCGTTGACGATCCCGCCGTCATCCGCGGTGATGAGGACGTACTTGCCCTGCCCGACGGCGCACGTGGTGAGGTCGCGGCAGGTCAGCAGGTTCGTGAAGGCCGACGCGTCGGGCCCGGTGATCTCCACGATCCGCTCGACCGAGACGTCCCAGACGGTGACGTCGTTCAGGAGGGCCCAGTACTCCTCCACCGGGTCGGCGTAGTAGCCCGGCAGGTACATGTGGTTGTAGATGTCGTAGGCCGACGCGCCGGCCTCGAGGGTCTTCTCGAAGAACGGCGAGCGGCGGTACCAGGGACCGAAGTACAGGGTCGCGGACGTCGGCTTGGCGTCGGGTCGGGTGGCGGTGTCGAGGGCGCTCATTCGGGTTGGCTCCTTTGCGCTGGTTTGTCGGCGGTGGTCGTGGCGGAGGGGTCTGGCGCGGCGGCCGGCGCTGCCGCACCGCCAGGGTCTTCGTAGTCCCAGGCCGGCTCGCGCACGTCGGCGGTCACGATCAGGGCATCGACCGCGACGGCGCCGCCGGAGCCGGCGATCAGCGGGTTGCAGTCCACCTCCAGCCAGGTCGGGTTCGCGAGCATCGCCGCGCCGAGGGCGACGATCGCCTCCGCGACAGCCCGGCGCTTGACGGTCGGCAAGCCCCGGGCCCCATCGAGGATGCGCGTGCCGCGGAGGTCGCCGAGCATCTCGAGGGCGTCATCGACGGTCACTGGTGCGAGGCGCACGACGACGTCGTCGATCGCCTCGGCCAGGATCCCGCCGAGCCCCACGAGGACGAGCGGGCCGAACTGCGGGTCACGGCGGGCGCCGAGGATGAGCTCGACCCCGCGGGCCGCCATCGGCTGGACCAGGACGCCGCGAGAGGCCATCGGGCGGAGGGTCCGGATCGCGCGCTGGAGCGCCTTCGCGTCGCCGACGTTGAGGGTCACGCCGCCGGCATCCGTCTTGTGCGCGAAACCGGGCGCGTCGACCTTCACGGCCACCGGCCACCCCAGGCGCTCGGCGGCAGCAGTGGCCTCGGCGACCATCGTGGCCTCGTCATCGATCCTGATCGCGGCGGAAGCGACCATCGGAAGCCCGGCGGCGCGGAGGAGCTCCAGGGACTCGCGCTCCGGGAGCGCGCGAGGGGTCGCGGCGCGCGGTGGCGGCGCGCCTGCGTGGGCG
>JBKKDM010000138.1:0-5767 GCA_046707905.1 Candidatus Limnocylindrales bacterium | reverse complement strand
TAGCCGTGGACGAGGTTGTAGTCGATGCGATCGATGACGTCCCCGAGGGCGACGAACGGGACCCCGTGCGTCGCGTCGAGCAGGACCTGCGCCCCGACGGCCTCCGCCCGATCGACGATCTCCTTGACCGGTAGGACGCGCCCGGTCTGCATCTGGACGAGGCTCAGCGCGACGAGCTTCGTCCCGGGGACGATCGCATCGACCATGCGGTCGATGTCCTCCACTTCGACGAGGTCGATCCCTCGGTCCCTGGCGACCAGCAACGGATACAGGACCGATCGGAACTCCGCGGCTGGCGCGACCACCCGGTCGCCCGGCTGGAGCGCGGCCGATACGACCCCTACGCCGACAGACACGGTCGGCAGGAGCGCGACGCGGCTCGGCGTCACGTGCATGAGTCGCGCGAAGGCGACGCGCGCGCGTTCCGACTGCTTGTCCCACTCGACCCACTTGCCCGTGCCGTCGACCCACTCGTCGTGCGCCCGGCGCATCGCCTCGGTGGTCGGGTCTGGTGGCAGCCCGTAGGTCGCGGTATCGAGGAAGGTCAGGCCCGGAGCGGGATGGAACAGTGCCCGGATGCTCGGATCCACGGCCCGAGTCTAGTCTCGGCCAGTCGGCAACCGGGTCACAGATCCGGATCGTCGCTGCTCATGGCGAGGGATGATGGAACGCAACGCTCTGATGGCTGATGCCGCGGCGGCGCCCGCCGCGAAGGAGACCGCGGCGGGTGACAGCGTGTCGACCGCGGCACGATCGACGCAGCAGCTGGCCGACGGCGTCTACGCGATCCGCCACGAGGACGCACCGGACGCCTTCCCGCAGGGCAACACGACAGTGATCGTGGGCGAGCGCGAGGCCATCGTGGTCGACTCCTGCTACCTGCCCTCGTCGGCAGAGGCGGACGTGGCGCAGATCCAGGCGTGGACGGCGAAGCCGGTGCGCTATCTGGTCAACACCCACTGGCACTACGACCACACGATGGGCAACGGCGTCTACCGGGACGCGTTTCCGGGGATCTCGATCGTCGCGCACGTGGAGACGCGCCGGCAGATCGCCGGATACAACCCGCAGTGGTTCGCGAACTTCCCAAAGCGCGGCGACCAGTTCCGCCAGGCCATCACCTCGGGCAAGGACGCGAGTGGACGCACCCTCACTGCCGGCGAGGTCGCCGAGTACGAGAGCGCGCTCGAGGGCCTGGCTCCGGTGGGCGCGGAATTCCAGCCGCTGGTCGCGCGCACCGATCTCGCGCCCGACGTGAGCTTCGATCGCGAGCTCGCCATCGACCTCGGCGGGCGCGAATTGCGCCTCCTGCACCTGGGCCGCGGGAACACCGCCGGCGACGTGGTCGCCTGGCTGCCGAGTGAGCGGATCCTCGCGGCCGGCGACCTGCTGGACCATCCGGTGCCGTACCTGGGCGGCGGCTATCCGGTCGAGGAGATCGCCACCCTGGAGGCGCTCGCCCGCCTGGACGCCAACACCATCGTGCCCGGCCACGGGATGGTGCTGCAGGGCGGATACGGCAAGGCGTACCTCGAGCAGGTGACCGACTTCCTGCGCGAGGTGGTGGACGCCGTGGACGTCGAGATCCACCGCGCAGGAGCGGGCTCGGGCAAGCTCGATGTGGTCAAGGCCGCGGTGCTCGCGAGCTTCCCGGTCGCCGAGTGGCGGGAGACGTTCGCCGGCGACGATCAGGAGGCTAGGGACTTCTTCGAGGGCTTCGCGCTCGACGGCGCGATCACCGCGGCCTACGCCGCGATGTGGGGGCGCTAGGCCACCCTCAGGGGCCCGGTCAGCCGAGCTGGGGCTCGAGAACGACGATCGCGGTCTCGCGCCTCCGGAGCGCGGGACTGTCCTCCGTGAACGCCGACGAACCAAGCGCGAGGAACGCCCGCCAGAGACGGTCGCGCTCGTCGCCCACGGCTGCGCGAGCGGTCACGACGCGGGTCTCGCCGCCCGGCAGTCGAACGCTCGCTTGCGGCTTCGACTGGAGGTTCAGCCACCAGGCGGGATCCGGTTCGAGCCAGCCGTTCATCGCCGGCGTGACGAGGTTCGGGCCGTCCTCGATGAACCCGACGATCGCGACGCGCTGGCGACCGCTCCGGCGCCCGACCGTCGTCAGGTGCAGGGTCCCCCACTGCGTCGCCTTCGCCGGCCGAAGCGCGAGCTTCCCACCGCTCAATCGATAGACCGCTCGGTGCGTCGCCCAGATGATTCGGATGAGCCACCGCGGGAACGTCTGGCCCTGGTGCGGCGTGCTCGGGTCGAGGATTCCTGCCCGCATCGTCGCTCCGGCCGTGGATTGGCCGGTTGCCTGCTCTGCCATGCTGGTCTCCTCGCCGCTCGTTGTTCGGTACCCTTGTGGATACGCTGTAAACTTACACCGTAAACATAGGCGGCTCGTCGGGGAGCTGTCAAGGTCGAATTCGAGACGAAACCGGAGCGCGCAGCACCCGGATCCCACAGCACAGGAGGAACGCCGGACTGATGGCAGCTCGCGCACCGGCCGGTCGTCGGTCGCCGTTGACCCGGGGGCGTGTCCTCGCGGCCGCCGTCGAGCTCGCGGACGCTGGCGGCTTCGAGGCGCTCAGCATGCGCAAGCTTGGGCAAGCGCTGGGCGTCGAGGCGATGGCGCTCTATCGGCATGTCCGCGACAAGAACGAGCTCCTCGACGAGCTTGCTGAGCGGCTCGTCGCGGAGATGCTGCCGTCATCCCCTGCGGGTATCTCGCCTGACCTCGCCTGGAAGGCGACCCTCCGCAGCCAGGTCATGGCGGCGCGCCGGGTCATGCTCAGGCATCCCTGGGGGCGCGACGTCCTGCAGGCCCGCGGCGTGACCGGACCCGTTCGCCTGGCCTACATCGATGCGGTGCTCGGGATCCTGCGCGATGGTGGCTTCTCGGTCGACCTCGCCCATCACGCCCTCCACGTCCTGGACAGCCGGATCTTCGGCGTGAACCTCGACTTCTTCTCCGCGTCCGCGACGATCGCGAGCTCGGCGGCCTCCTCGGACGTGACCGACGCGATCACCTCTGGCCTCATGGCCGAGCGCCTCCCCCGGCTCACCGAGATGGCCCAGGTCGTGAGCCACGATGGCGCCCTCGGAGCCTGCGACGACGACGTCGAGTTCGCCTTCGGCCTCGACCTGACCCTCGATGGCCTCGAGCGGCGCTTGGGGTAGCAACGACCACGCAAGGGTGCCCGCGTCGTTCATGGGGACGGTGATCCCGGCTCGGGGGACAATGGACCCGACATGGCCAGGAAGAACGCCCCCGCTCGCGAGTCAGCCGCGCCTCCCGATGTCGCCGCGCCTCCGGAGCTCGCCATGCTCGCCCCGTCCGACGCTGGCAGCGACGGCCCGGAAAGCTCCGACGGCTTCGGGCCACTGGGGCTCGATCCCCGCCTCCTCGACCGGCTGAGCGACCTCGGATACGAGGAGCCGACGCCCATCCAGCGCGAGGCGATCCCGCCGCTGCTCGAAGGCCGGGACCTGCTGGCGGAAGCGCCCACCGGAACGGGCAAGACCGCGGCATTCGCGCTCCCGACCCTGCACCGCCTGGCTGCGAGCAAGCCAAGGGATGGCGCGCGCGCCGACGGACAGGTGGCGGCCCTCGTGCTCGTGCCCACGCGCGAGCTGGCGATGCAGGTCTCCGAGGCGATCCACCGCTACGGCGAGCGCCTCGGCACCCGCGTCCTGCCGATCTACGGCGGCCAGCCGATCGGGGTTCAGCTTCGGCAGCTTCGCCGCGGGGTCGACATCGTCGTGGCGACGCCCGGCCGCGCCGTCGACCACCTTTCGCGCGGCTCGCTCCGGCTCCAGGCCGTGACCAACGTCGTCCTCGACGAGGCGGACGAGATGCTGGACATGGGCTTCGCCGAGGACCTCGAGACGATCCTCTCGGCGACTCCCGAGACCCGCCAGACGGCGCTCTTCTCGGCGACGATCTCCGGCCCGATCGCCCAGATCGCGAAGCGACACCTGCGCGACCCGGCGCGGGTCAAGATCCATGCCGAGCGGCACGTCGACGACGGCGCGGCGCGGGTTCGGCAGGTGGCCTACGTGGTCCGGCGCGCCGACAAGCTCACGGCTCTGTGCCGGATCCTGGATGTCGAGGACCCCACGTCTGCGCTGGTCTTTGCCCGAACGCGCGGCGAGGTCGATGACCTGGCCGAACGGCTGAGCGGCCGCGGCCACGACGCGGCCGGCCTGCACGGCGGACTCTCGCAGGAGCAGCGCGATCGGATCCTGAATCGCTTCCGGGCCGGCGAGCTGGACGTCCTGGTCGCAACGGACGTCGCGGCCCGGGGCCTCGACATCCCCCACGTGTCGCACGTCGTCAACTTCGACGTCCCGTCGAACCCCGACGCCTACGTCCATCGCATCGGCCGCACCGGCCGGGCCGGCCGCGAGGGCGTCGCGATCACGATGGTCGAGCCACGCGAGCACCGCCTGCTCGCAAACATCGAGCGCGCCGCCAAGGTCCGCCTCCAGGTCAGCCAGGTGCCGACCGTCGCGGACCTGCGCGAGCGGCGATTGGAGCTCCTGCGCGCGAACCTTCGAGAGGCGCTGCTGGAAGATGGCCGCGACCGTCTGCGCCCGGTGATCGAGCCGCTGCTCGAGGAGTTCGATGTCCTCGACGTCGCGCTGGCCGCGATCGGGCTGGCCGAGAGCGCCGGTCGCGGCGACGGGCAGGCGGAGGAGCGGGAGATCGCGCCGGCGTCGTTGTTCGACCGACCCGAGCGGGGCCCTGGCAAAGCTGCGGGCCCGAACAAGGTCCACACGGGGCCGCCGGGGCTGCGGCGGCCGCCGCGTCGTGGGCCTGGCGTGCGGTCGCCGCGTGACGGACAGCACGGGCCGTGGACAACCCTGTTCGTGGCCGCCGGGCGGCGCGCCGGCATGCGACCGGGAGACCTGGTGGGGGCCATCACCGGCGAGGCTGGCGTGACGGGGGCATCGGTCGGGGCGATCCAGATCGCCGACAGTCACTCCCTCGTCGAGGTCCCCGAAGCCCAGGCCCAGGACATCGCCCGGGCGCTCTCGACAGCCACGATCAAGGGCCGAAAGGTGAACGTCCGCCTGGAGCGCTGAACGGGCGGATGACGGTCATCCTGGCCACCCGCGGGGCCCGGGTGGACGCACCCGCCGCACCCATGCATACTGAAGCCACTTCAGTATGCATCGCAGGAGTCATCCATGGCGAGTACGGTCGGGGAGCGCGGACAGGTCACGATCGAGAAGGCGATTCGCGAGGAGCTGGGCGTCTACGCGGGTGACATCGCGGTCCAGCGGATCGAAAGCGGCAAGGTGGTGATCGAGTTCGTTCCGGCGCCGCATCGCCGGTCCCTCGCGGGCATCCTGCGCGACAAGGTCGGGCGCATGCCGGCGGACCAGACGTGGTCCGCCCTTCGCGAGGTGGCGGAGAACACACCGAACCCGGATCGGGCGACGTGATCGGTATCGACACCTCGGTCGTCGTTCGCTATCTCGTCGGCGAGCCACCGGGGCAGGCCGAGCGGGCGGCGGCCGTCATGGACGGCGAAGGCGACATCGGGATCTCAATCATCGTGATCGTGGAGGCAGCGCATGTGCTGCGGTCGAACTACGGCCTCGCGCGCTCGGACATCCTCGACGCGTTGATCGAACTCGTCTCGAGGACCACCGTCATCCCCCTCGAGCTGCCGAAGGCCGGCGTGTTCGAAGCTCTCGTCCGTGCCCGCGCCTTCGCCTCGTCCCCGCTCCAGGACGCCCTGATCGCCGCGAGCGCCCGCGA
>JBKKDM010000137.1:0-2633 GCA_046707905.1 Candidatus Limnocylindrales bacterium | reverse complement strand
CCATCGTGGCCGTGTTCGTGGTCGCCGAACCGTCCACGTTGGCCGAGCGGGGCGGGGTGGTCCACATGGACCGGGAGAACCTGGCCACCATCGAAGGCCCGGGCTGCCACAAGTGCGAGAAGGCCTGGACACCGGACGTCGCCCGGCGCTTCTGCCACGGGACGATGTGATGGCCGGACACAGCTTCGGCGCAGTTCACAGGCACGGCCTGATGGCCTGCCCGGCGTGCGGGTACCAGGTCGACGCCAGCAATGTGCTCGTGGGCGTCGGCAGCGACGACAGCGTCGACAGGGGCCTCGCGGACGGACAGGGGTCGATCTGCCTGGCGTGCGCCGCGATCAGCGTCTACGTCAACGGGGCCAGCGCGTTGCGCCCGCCGACCGTGGAGGAGCGCGGCGAGTTCGCCCGTGACGCCAGGGTCCAGGTCGCCGTGCAGGCCCTGATCGAGGCCCGGGACCGGGCCGGCTCCTGGCCGAAGGGACCAAAGCGATGAGCGCCCGAATGCTCAAGTTCCCGATCCCGGTCGAGCAGGGGGCGACATCGGTGGCCATGCGCCAGGGCGCTGTCATCAGGTTCGCCGGCGTCCAACGCGAAGACGAGATATGCCTGTGGGCCCAGGTCCCCGACGGTGATCCCGAGCTGCTCGAGGTGCGTAACTTCGCCGTCATCGGGACCGGCTGGGATGTGCCCGACCCGGGCATCTACATCGGGACCGTGTTCGACGGGATCTTCGTCTGGCACGTCTATGAGGTCACCCCGTGAGCGAGCGCTGCGAGCTGTCCGACCTGCCCGTCGAGCAATGCGCCTGCCGGATCCACCTGCCCGAACCCGACCCCGGCGAGTCTCGGAATCATATGATTCAGGCCCGTTTCCCGGCCCACTTCGACTCCTACTGCGACGGGTGCGGGGCCGTCATGAGCCAGGGCGACCCGATCGCCCGCACCGTGGACGGGGACTACATCTGCGAGAGCTGCATGCCATGACGTCCGCCGACGAACTGCGGGCAGCCGCAACGAAACTGCGCACCCTGGCTGAGGGTGCGACACCCGGACCGTGGACCCGCGACTACAACTACCTCACCGCTGAGGTGCCCAGTGGTCGCCCTGGTGGTGAGGTGATCGGACAAATGACCCCCTCCGTCGTCAGCCTCGGTACTCCCGACAAGGCCAACGCCGCCTACGTCGCCACCATGCACCCCGGCGTAGCCCTTGCTCTAGCCAAATGGCTGGACGCCGCAGCCACCGCCTGGGGCCGGATGCCCGAGCCCGTGGACGACTGCCCCCCTCTTGACGTCGCTCGTGCCATCAACGGCGGTACGCCATGAGGTGCCGGGACAAGATCCGCTACCGCGACGAGATCGCCGCCAAGCTGGCCCTGGCCACCGCACGGCGCAAGGACTCCAGCCGCCGGGACAAGGTCGAAACGCGGATCTACGCCTGCCCCATCTGCCATGGGTGGCACCTGACCAGCCAAACCAAGGGCCGCTGATGAAGGCCACCTTCCGGCCGCTGCGCTGGGTCGAACCAAGCACCCAAGCCAACCGGCGCCGCTCCCGCTACGCGTTCAAGGCCGGCTGGGCCAGCACCCTGGACCTGCTCGAGCGCGAGCTGCACTACCTGGGCGCCAAGGATCTCGTCATCGAGGCCGACTTCGGAGAGGCTGACATCCGCCTGGACGGGATGCCCCGGGCCAATGCCCGCCAGCCCGTCCACCCCGGGGTGCGGATCTTCTTCGACTCCAAGTACGGGTCCCTGGTCTACGCCACCGACAGCTGCTCGTTCTGGCAGCACAACGTCCGCTCGATCGCCCTTGGCCTGGAGGCGCTGCGCGCGGTCGACCGGTATGGGGTGACCAGGCGCGGGGAGCAATACACCGGATGGAAGGCCATCGGAACCGGGCCGACCCCGATGCCGGGCGAGGCTGCCATGAGCCGGCAGGAAGCCGCGACGCTCATGGCAAAACTGGTCGACCCTCAAAGCCTTATCCCCACGTTGAAGCAGACGCTCCTGGACGACCTGAGGTTCGTCGAGGTCACCTACAGAAAGGCGCTCCGTTCCGCCCACCCTGACTCAGGTGGCTCCGCTGAGCTGTTTGCCAGCCTCCAGGAGGCCAAACGGATCCTGCAGGGCGGTGCCCCGTGAGCCGGGACGAGTGCCGCCCGGTCGAGGTCGACGGCGAGGTCATCCCCGTCCTCGGCGGCCGTGAGATGGACGCCACCGATCGGGCCGCGTTTGCCGAGATCGTCCGGGCAGCCAAACGCCACGCGGCCAAGTGGGCTTGCCCCGACTGCCCACACTCGTTGATGTTCCACGACATCGACACCATCGAGGACCCCAAACCCCGCTGCTGCGTGCGCAACTGCACGTGTGGTGCGTCGTGATCCTGGCTGGTGGCGACCTGCCCGACGCGGGTCAGGGGGCCTGCTGCATGGGAGCCGCTGTCTACGGGGCCGGCGGCTGCACCTGCTGGAAGAGCGAGTTCGACGTCACCCAAGAGCAGCCCGACACCACGGCGGTGCCGGTCACGCGGGAGCAGATGTGCGCCGACTGTGCCTTCCGGCCCGACAGCCCCGAACGCACCGGGGAGTCAGCGGCAGACTACGACCAGGACGACCTCGAGAAGATGGTCCACGC
>JBKKDM010000136.1:0-7046 GCA_046707905.1 Candidatus Limnocylindrales bacterium | reverse complement strand
ACGCCGGTCACCACCACCAGCACGCCCAGCGGGATGTCCGCATCGACGTCCTTGAGGTTGTGGGTGCGGGCGCCGCGCACCTTCAGGATCGCCGTGGCCTTTCGCACCTTGGGCTTCAAAGACGGCCGGTCACTCAGGTGGCGGCCGGTGAGGGTCGCGCTCTTGCGCAGTCCGTCCACGGTGCCCTCGAAGACCACCTGGCCCCCCGCGGTGCCGGCGCCGGGACCGAGATCGACGACGTGGTCGGCGATCGCGATCACCTCCGGCTTGTGCTCCACCACGAGGACGGTGTTGCCCTTGTCCCGCAGCCGGAGCAGCAGCTCGTTCATCCGCTGGATGTCGTGCGGGTGGAGGCCGATCGTCGGCTCGTCGAAGACGTAGGTCACGTCAGTCAGCGACGACCCGAGGTGCCGGATCATCTTGGTCCGCTGTGACTCGCCGCCGGACAGCGTCCCCGACGGCCGCTCCAGCGACAGGTACCCGAGGCCGATCTCGGCGAACGAATCCAGCAGCGCGCGCAATCCATTGAGCAACGGGGCGACCCGGGGCTCCTCGAGGACCCGGAGCCAGATCGCGAGGTCGCTGATCTGCATCGAACAGAGGTCGGCGATGTTCTTGCCGCGGATCTTCGAGGACCGCGCCTCCCTGGTGAGCCGCGTCCCGTTGCACTCCGGGCAGGTGCTGAAGGTGACCGCCCGCTCGACGAAGGCCCGGATGTGGGGCTGCAGCGAGTCGATGTCCTTCGACAGGAACGACTTCTGCATCTTCGGGATCAGGCCCTCGAAGGTGAGATTAATGCCCTCGACCTTGACCTTCGTCGGCTCTCGCCAGAGGAGGTCCTGGAGCTCCCGCTTCGTGAAGTCGCGGATCGGCTTGTCCATGTCGAAGAACCCGGTGCCGGCAAAGATCCGGCCGTACCAGCCGTCCATGGAGTAGGTCGGGATGGTCAGGGCACCGCCGCTCAGCGACTTCGAGTCGTCGTACAGCGCGGTGAGGTCGAAGTCGTTGATCGAGCCCATCCCCTCGCACCGCGGGCACATCCCGCCGAGGTTGGTGAAGGTCGCCTTCTCGGCCCGGGTTCGGCCCTCGCCGCGGTCGACCGTGACGGACCCGGTGCCAGTGGCGGTCGGGATGTTGAACGAGAACGCGTTGGGCGAGCCGATGTGCGGGTCGCCGAGCCGGCTGAAGAGGATCCGGAGCATCGCGTTCGCGTCGGTCGCCGTCCCGACGGTCGAGCGGGGGTTGGCGCCCATGCGCTCCTGGTCGACGATGATCGCCGTCGTAAGGCCGTCGAGGAGGTCGACGTCCGGCCGCGACAGGGTCGGCATGAAGTTCTGGACGAAGGTGCTGTAGGTCTCGTTGATCAGGCGCTGCGACTCGGCGGCGATCGTGTCGAACACCAGCGAGCTCTTGCCCGATCCGGAGATTCCGGTGAAGACGGTCAGCCGGCGCTTCGGGATCTCGAGGCTGACATCCTTGAGGTTGTTGGCGCGGGCACCGTGGACCCTGATCAGGTCGTGGGTGTCCGCGGCGGGCTGAGCGGGGGCGCGGGTCTCGGTCGTCATGACGTGGTCATCCTACGTAGGCCGGGTGGCGGACGGCTTCTCCAAACCTGCTCGATCTCGGTCGCCGTCGCGGGCCAGCGCAGCCGCAACGCCCGCGGCGAACATGGGTCGCATGGCCAGCATCTGGAAGCAGTTCGGGGCGACGAACGGATCGTGCCCGTCGCGGTAGCCGGATGGCGTCTCGCCGACGATCTCCTTGAACGTCCGGCTGAAGGTGCCGAGGCTGGTGAAGCCGACGTCGAAGCAGACGTCCGTGACGCTCCGATCGGTCTCGCGGAGGAGGAACATCGAGCGCTCGACGCGGCGGCGCTGGAGGTAGCGATGGGGAGTCTCGCCGAAGACCGCCCGGAAGCTCCGACTGAAGTGGGCGGGCGAGATGTGGGCCACGGCGGCGACGGTCGGAACGTCGAGGGGCTCCGCGAAGGCGCGATCCATCGCATCGCGGGCGCGCAGCAGGCGGCGGTTCAGGTCCTCGGCGTCCCGGGTCACCGGGAAACGCTACGCGATCGAGCAGGCTCTAGCATCGACCGGCGATGGCGATCCTCCTTCAGGCCGAGACGATCCTGACGATGGACCCGGCGCGACCGCGGGCGACCGCCCTCGGCATCGTCGACGGACGGGTCGTCGCGGTCGGCGACCTCGAGACGGTCCGCCACGCGCTCCCACCGGATGCCGAGGAGATCGATGCGGGCGCGCGGACGGTCGTCCCCGGGTTCGTCGACGCCCACAACCACTACCTCGCGACCGCCGAATCGTTCGCCGGCGTGGAGGCACGCCACGTCACGTCCATCGCCGAGCTGCAGCGACTCGTCGGAGAGTTTGCGGAGCGGCGCCCACCCGGGACCTGGATCCGGGGACATGGCCTGGAATGGAGCGCCTACGAGGAGGGCCGCCAGCCGACGCGCCGCGACCTCGACGAGGTCTCGCGCACCCATCCCATCCTGCTCGAGCACGTCTCTGGGCACGCGATCCTCGTCAACAGCCTCGCGATGGAGCAGCGCGGCGTCCAGGACGACGTCCGGGATCCGGACGGCGGGACGTTCGACCGGGACGATCGCGGCCGCCCGACCGGGATCGCCCGCGACGCTGCGACGAACCTCCTGCTGGGGCCGTCGGTCGACATCGGCCATCACGGCCCGAACTTCCACACCGAGCTGGAGGTCGACGAGGGCGTCGGGATGCTCGTCGCCGCCGCGCCGCGCTATTTCGGCGCGGGCCTGACGACGATCGCGGATCCCCAGGTCAGCCGGCGCGAGCTCCGGGTCTATCGCGAGGCGCGCCGGCGCGGCGTGCCAGGCCCCCGAATCGTCGCGATGCCGCTGAGCCACCAGCTCGACGAGCTCACCGGGATCGGGCTTGCGGGGCCGTTCGGCGACGACCGGCTCCGGATCGGCGCGATGAAGTTCTACACCGATGGCGCGATCACGGCGGGCACAGCGGCGTTCAGCGAGGGCCTCGGGCCCAGCCGCTCGATGGGCACCTTCTACCACGAGCCCGAGGCGTTTCGGGCCATGATCGCCCGGGCCCACGCCGCGGGCTGGCAGATCGCGATCCACACGATGGGCGACCGTGCCTTCGACCTGGCGCTCGGCGCGCTGGAAGCCGCCTTCCGCGCCGGCGGGAGTGACGACCCTCGCCCCCGTGTCGAGCACGGCACCTACCCCACGCCGCCCCAGCGCGAGCGGATGGCCGCCCTCGGGGTGACCCCGGTGACCCAGCCCGGCTCAATCCGGGAGCTCGGCAGCGTCTGGAAGATCCAGCTCGGCGAGCGCCTCCACGAGGCGATGCCGATGCGGGCCTGGCTCGATCTCGGGATCCGCCCGGCGATCAGCTCCGACGCCTTCGTCCAGAGCTACCGCCCGCTCGACACCATCTCGGCGGCGACCCATCGCGTGACGCCGGACGGCACGCCGGCCGGAGCCCACCACGAGCTGACGATCGAGGAGGCCGTGCGTGCGCACACCATCGACGCGGCCCGGGCGGTGCGTCTCGAGGACCGCATCGGGTCCCTGGAGGTCGGCAAGCTGGCGGACGTCGCGGTCGTCGACGGGGAGCTCCTGGCCGCGGACCCGGCCCGGATCGGCGAGCTGGACCTGTGGCTGACCCTCCAGGACGGGCTCGTGGTGCACGACGCCCGTTCGGGACCCGGCGCGGGCTGACGCCGGGCCGGATGGAGGCGCGTCGCCTCTACCATCTGCAGACGTGACCGACGACGACCGCACCGGAGCCGCGGCTGCCGTCTACCGGGGCTTCCTGTTCTCGGACCTGCGGGGCTTCACCGCCTTCGCGGAGCGCTACGGGAACATCGCCGCCGCCGCAAAGGTCAGCCGCTTCCTCGAGATCGCTCGCACCGCGATCCTTCGCCACGAGGGCGCGGAGATCAAGACCGAGGGCGACGCGATCCATGCCGTCTTCCCGTCGGCCTCGAGCGCGGTGCTGTGCGGTCTGGAGATCGTCGATTCCGCGGCCGAGCTCAGCGCCCGGGAACTCGACAGCTGGTTCGACCTGGGCGTCGGCGTCCACGCGGGCGAGGCGGTCGAGACCGCCGAGGGGTACATCGGCAGGGCGGTCAACGTGGCGGCCCGCCTGTGCGCCGTCGCGCGACCCGGCGAGGTCCTCGTGTCCTCGACGGTCAAAGGCATTACCCAGGCGAGCATCCCGGTCGGCTTCATCGCTCGCGGCCGGCGGCGCCTGAAGGGCATTCGCGAGCCGGTCGATGTCTACGCCGTCACAGGCGACATCAGCTCGCGGACGCCGCGCCAGGTGCAGCGACCGATGGCGATCGGTGCCGCTGGCCTGGCGGTCGCGGCCGTCATCGCCATCGCGGCCGTGGTGGGCGTGCAGCTCCTCACGACCCCGGGCGTGATCCCGGCGGGACCCTCCCCGACGCCGGTGCCGCGGGTGGCGATCGGGCCGCTGCCGCTGGGGACGTACCGGTCGTTCGCCTTCAAGCCGGAGGTGACCTTCGACATCGCGCAGCTGGGCTGGAACGCCAACGGCGATGCGGAGAAGGTCCTGGGCCTGGTCCGCAGCGCGGCCCCTCGCGGGAGCATCTCGTTCGCCCACGTCGACCGGGTGCTCACGAGCCCCTGTGGCGATGACGGCGAGGGAACGGCGACGGGCTTGGGAGCGGCCGATCTCGTTGCCCAGCTGGGGCACCTCGACGACTATCTGACCCTGTCCGAACAGAAGACCGTCCGCATCGGCGGCTACACGGGTCAGCAGATGGAGGTCACCGTCGCCGACGGCGCGCTTGCGGCGTGCGGCGGGCTGGTTGGGGGCGATGTCTCGCTCTTCGTGCTTGGCGACGAGGTCTGGGGTGCCACGTCCGGCGAGCAGTTCCGCCTCATCTCCCTGGTCGTCGGGGACGAGGCGGTCACGATCCTCGTCAGCACGGACTGGACGGAGACACCGTCGGTCCAGGAGCTGGAGAGCCTCTACCAGCTCAGTGACAGCCTCCTCGCGACCGTTCGCTTCCGCGAAGTGGAGTGAGGGGCTATGAGAGCAGGACCCGCAGCGACTTCGGCGAGCGGTACTCATGCCCGCGGTAGACCGCCTCGTCCTCCGGATCGAGGCGCAGCCGTGGGAACCGCTCGACCAGCATCCCGACGGCCGTCGCGAGCTGGACGCGCGCGAAGTGATGGCCGATGCAGTAGTGCGGCCCCGTCGCGAACGACAGGTTGGCGCGCTTCGGTCGACGGATGTCGAACTCGTCGGCCGTCGGTCCCCAGATGTCGCGATCGCGGTTGGCCGACGACACGACGAGGATCGCGCGCTCGCCGGCCGGCAGGTCCACGCCGCCGAGCGACGTGCCGGGCGCAATGCCGCGGAGGAGATTGCCGATTGGAGCCGTCCACCGCAGCCCCTCCTCGACGGCCGCCGGGACGAGCGACGCGTCGGCGCGGACCGCCGAGAGCTGCTCCGGGTGTCGCAGGAGCCGCTCGGTCACGGTCGCGCCGCCGTGGGCCGGCTCCTGGAGCCCGCCCAGCAGCACGAGCTTGAACGACGGCAGTAGCGCGTCGAGGCGGGCCTCGAGCGGGCCGTCGAACGCCGAGACCAGATGGCCGATGAGATCGTCCACCGGTTCCTCGGCCCGCTTCGCGAAGATCGGGGTCACCGCCTCGTCGATCTCGGCGGAGATCGCGTCGCAGTGGGCCGCCTTGGCCGGATCACCCTCGTAGTTCGAGACGCCCGCGGCGAGCCCGCCGAACCACCGCACGAGCGTCGGCGCGTCGACGGCGTCGGCGATCCCCATGCCGTGGGCCAGCGACAGGACGGACACGGGCTCGAAGTACTCCGGCACCAGGTCGACGGACGTCCGCTCCGCGATGGCGTCCAGCTGCTCCCGACAGAGCCGCTCGAAGACGGCCGCCATCGTCGCCTCCACGGCGCGCGGCCGGAGCGTCGCGTCGAACGGCCGTCGCCGGCGCTTCGCGGGCTCGCCGTCGGTGGTCATCATCGAGATCCCGCCGAGGGCGCGGTCCGTCGGCGAGTGCTCGACGTGGGCGGGAAACGCCACGGGATCGGTGCAGGCCGCCTCGACCGTGGCCCACGACGTGACCATCCATACGTCGAGGCAGGGCATGTACGCCACGGGGGCACGCTCGCGGAGATTCTCGTAGACCGGGTACGGGTCGCGCTCGAGCTCCTCGACCGTGACGCTCGCGAGGTTGATCACACCTCGACTTCGAGCTGGTCGTCGACCACGCGGACCGCGTACGTGCGGACCGGGTATTCCGCCGGCCCGCGCAGGACCTCGCCCGTCCGCAGGTCGAACTCGGAGCCGTGGCAGTTGCAGACGATCACGCCGTCTTCGAGGGTCGCCTCCTCGCTGAACGCGCAGCCCGCGTGGGTGCAGGCGTCGGCAACCGCGTACCACTGGCCGTCGAGCGCGGCGACCACTATGCGCGAGCCACCGGCGTCCGCCGCGACCCACGGGTTGGCTCGCAGCGCGTCGGCGAGAGCGGCGATCGGCTGCCAGCGCATCGGGGCAGCCTACCCAAATCGCGGCCGGGAGCCGGCTCAGTCCCGCGTGACCGCCGTGAGGTTCATCGTCACGAGGATGCCCGGCTTCGGGAGCTCGCGAACCCCGATCACCGTGCGCGCCGGTCGATGCGCGCCCATCTTCGCCACGTACGCGGCGTTCATCGACTCGAAGTCGGCCATCTCCTTCAGGAACACGTTCACGTGGACCACGTGGCCGAGATCGGAGCCGACCGACTCCAGCATCACCCGGAAGCTGTCGAGGATCCGGCCCGTCTGGCTCGCCACGTCGTCGCCGGCGAGCGCTCCGGTGGCCGGATCGAAGCCCGCCGTGCCACCGATCGTGATGTGCTGGCCGACCCGCGCGACGTGGCTGTACGGCCCGATCGGCGTCGGCGCGCCGGCGGGTGTCGAGGTCGCGACCTCAGGCACCTGCCAGCTCCTTCCCGGGCGCTCCCAGGCCCGGCGTGTGTGCGTATGCCGACAGCGCCGGCTGGC
>JBKKDM010000135.1:0-6968 GCA_046707905.1 Candidatus Limnocylindrales bacterium | reverse complement strand
GGGCGTGCCGATCACCGCGCCGGTTGCCGGTGCGGCCATGGGCCTGATCACCGAGCCCGACGGCTCGTTCGTCGTCCTGACCGACATTCTCGGCAAGGAAGACGCGATCGGTGACATGGATTTCAAGGTCACGGGCACGCGCGATGGCGTCACCGCGCTGCAGATGGACATCAAGGTCCAGGGCATCAGTGAGGCGATCATTCGCGAGGGCCTGAAGCAGGCGCTCGCCGCCCGCCTCACGATCCTGGACAAGATGGCCGAGGTCCTCCCCGAGGCCCGCGAAGTCATGAGCGACTTCGCTCCCCGGATCACCACGATCAAGATCAACCCCGAGAAGATCCGCGAGATCATCGGCAAGGGTGGGTCGATGATCCGCAAGATCCAGGAGGAGACCCAGACCGAGATCAACGTCGAGGACGACGGCTCCGTCGAGATCGCCGCGGTGAGCGGCGAGAACTCGCGCAAGGCGATCGCCTGGATCGAGAGCCTGACCCGCGATGTCGAGATCGGCGCGCTGTACCTGGGCAAGGTCACCCGGATCATGGGCTTCGGCGCGTTCGTCGAGATCCTGCCGGGTAAGGAGGGCCTCGTTCGCATCGGCGAGCTCGCGGACTACCACGTCCCGACCGTCGAAGACGTCGTGTCCGTGGGCGATGAGGTAATGGTCGTGGTGATCGAGGTCGATCGCCAGGGCCGCATCAACCTCTCGCGCAAGGCTGCGATGCAGCGTCACCTGGCCAAGGAGCCGGTCGGCGCCGCCGAGGGCTGAGCCTGACCCGCGCCTTCGGGTGACCAAGGCACTGAGACACTGGAGCGAGACCCGCCGGGCGAACGGCGGGTCTCGCGATTCGCGGAAGCGCTCCCCGGGCGCTGGCGGCATGCTATCCATGCGCGGTGCAGCGCATGTCTTCGCCCACGTTCGAGACCATCGGGCGCGAGGACGAGCTCGCCGGGCTCCATGCGTTCATGGCAGGGGAGACGACCGATCGTGGGCTGATCTTCGTCGGGCCGCCGGGTGCAGGCAAGACAACGCTGTGGGAAGCGGGGGTCGCGCTGGCGCGGGCCACTTCGGCCATGGTCCTCATCGGCCGAGCAGCTGAGGCGGAAGGGGCACTGCCGTTCGCCGGGCTTTCCGACCTGCTCTCGGCGGTTGACCTGGCCGCGCTGGAGCTTCCCGTGCCCCAGCGCCGGGCCCTTGAGGTCGCGCTGCAGCGTGTGGACGCAACCGGCTCGGCGCCCGAGCGACATGCCCTTTCGCTGGCCCTCGTTCACGTCCTTCAGGCGCTCGGGCGCGAGCGGAACGTCATCCTCGCGATCGACGACCTGCAATGGCTGGATCCGGCCACTGGTGATGCCCTGGCCTTCAGCTTGCGGAGGCTCTCGAGCGAGCCGGTGATGCTGCTGGCATCCCGACGCCCGGGGCCGAGCGGGAGGGTTGAGCGGGCGGTCGGGACCGACCGGATACACCAAGTGTCCGTCGACGGGCTGAGCCTCGGTGCGACACATCGGCTGCTGCTCTCGAGGCTGCGGCTGTCCGTTCCGCGTCGCGTGGCGCGCCAGGTATTCGAAGCGACGCTCGGCATTCCTCTGCACGTCCTCGAAATCGGCCGGACCCTCTTGGTGAACGGCCGACCGGCGATCGGTGACGACCTTCCAGTGCCGGATTCCCTGGACGAGGTGATCCGACGCCATGTCGCCGACTCGCCGCTGGGTGAGGCGGCCCTCCTGCCTGTCGCCCTTGGTGGGCCGCTGCCCCGGGCCACCCTGATGCCGCTGGTGGGCGACGAGGCCATCGAAGCGGCGCTTGAGTCCGGATTACTGGTCGAGGTCGGTGAGCGCCTGTCCGCCGCCCATCCGCTGCTTGCGAGTGCGGCGATCCGGCGGACTCGGGCGACCCAGCGGCGCGCGATGCACGCGCTGCTCGCAGAGGCCGCGAACGATCCGGTTCGGCGGGCCCGGCACTTGGCCGCCGCCGCGGCAGGGCCCGACGCGGGCCTGGCCCTCGTGGTGGCTCTGGGGGCTCACGAGGCCACGCTCCGAGGGGCGATCAACGAAGCGATCGAGCTGTCGAACGACGCACTCAGATTGACGCCGCCCGGCGATGCTAGCCGCGACCAACGAGTCATCGATCTCGGAGAGCTTCTGTACCGCGCCATGGAGCACGAGGCGCTTGCCGACATGATCGGGCGCGAGCTGGACGGTCTGCGGCCGGGGACGCCGCGAGCTCGGGGCCACCTCCTGGCGGCACACGTTGCGAAGTCGCAGGAGCATTACCAGGCGTCTCTCGCGGCAGTGCTTGCCGAACCGGCTGACCGCGAGACGCATGGCCGCGCGTTCGCGGAGCTATCGCTTGACGCGGCGGCCTCCCATCTGGAGCGGCTCGACGCAGCCGATGAGATGGCACGTCGTGCCATGGCATTCATTGGGCGGGGCTCGGGACTGCGGCGTGCCCGGTACGCGAGCGCGTGGATCCGCGTACTTCGCGGACAGGACATCGATGACCTCGATGGACCGACCCCGGCACCAGCGGGCGAATCGGTCGCGATGGAGTACGACCATCGGGAACTCGTGGCCATCCGCCACGAATTCCGGGGGGAGCTCGGCGCCGCGCGGTCGTTGCTCGCCTCGCTCGCCCAGGAAGGGGCGGAGCTCGGAGATGAAGAGGCCTGGGGCGGCTTTCAGCACCTGCGATGCGAGGTCGAGCTCCGCGCAGGCGACCTTCACGCAGTGAGAAACCTCATCGAAGAGCTCGAGACGGAGGACGACAGCGTTCGGGTCGGGACACAGGCCCACGTTCCGCGACTTCGCGCGACATTGGCCTGCCTGCGTGGTGACGTAACAGAAGCCCGGCTCCTGGCCGAGCAGTCGCGCGCGCTCGTCATCGGCCAGCGCTGGGATCTGCTGGAAATCGATCGCGTGCTCGGGCTGGCGGCGGTCCTTGAGGGCAATCCTGCAGCAGCGGTCGATCGATTCCTCGACGTATGGCGGCACTGCGAGCGCGAGGGGGTGGACGAGCTCGGCGCCTTCCCGGTCGCTCCGGAGCTGGCCGAGGCGGCCCTTGCGGCTGGCCAGCGGGAGCTCGCCGGCCAGGTGATCGAGCGCCTCGGCCGCCTCAGCGCCGAACAGCGTCACCCGTGGGGCAATGCCTCGCTTCGGCGGTGTCGAGGGCTTGCGCTCCTGACCCACAGCGGCGGCTGGGTAGACATCGCAGCGGCGGAAATGGCAGGTGCCGCAGCCGACTACGCCGCCCTCGGTTGTCAGTTCGATGCGGCGCGGACGCTCCTTGCGCTGGGTCGGGAGGCGCGGCGAGCCCGGAAGTGGGCCGTCGCCCGCGACGCCCTCTCCCGCAGCGCGGGCATCCTCGGTACGCTCGGGTGTGAGGGCTGGGCTGCCCAGGCCCGGCTGCTCCTGGATGGATTGCCGGGCCGCCGGCCGTCGAACGGGATTCTCACGGCGAGCGAGAGTCGTGTCGCGGACCTGGCGAGTCGGGGCCATTCGAACAAGGAGATAGCGGCGGCCCTGTTCGTGAGCGAGCACACCGTCGAAGTGCACCTTGGTCACGCCTACCCGAAGCTGGGCATCCGCTCGAGATCCGAGCTCGCGCGCGCGCTCGACGCCCTCAATTCGGGGTCGTTGCCGGCGAAGGTTTGAGGTTTTCCCGGGATTTCTTCTCGGGTGGGCGCCCGATAGCGTGCGCTCGATGCACACACAAGCACGAACCGATGGCGTGGTGGCGACGTACCTCGTCGAGGGTTACTGGCCCGACCCGGGGACCGAGACGTTCAGCGCCGCTGCCGCTCGGCTCGACGATCGTTTGGCGGAGATGCGGGGTGAGGGCGTCGCGATCCGTGCAGTGGCCGCAACGCTGGTGCCCGGCGACCAGGCCGCGTACTGGCTCGTGGCGGCGCCGTCCGCGGAGGCCGTGGCCATCGCATGTGCCCAAGCCGGTTTACGGGTGGATCGCATCGTGGGAGCAGTCGAACTTCGTGCAGGAGTCCATACCAACCCAAATCGGCGACGGAGGAACCAGCGATGACGCGAACGAAATCAGGGATCCGGCGTGGGCTTCTCGCCGGAGCGAGTTCGCTCGCGCTGCTGGCGGGCCTCTCGATAGGTGCCCCGGTCGCGGTGGGCGCGACGACAATTCTCGTGAACACCGGAGATCAGCAGATCAACGGCGATGGCCTTTGCTCACTGCAGGAGGCCATTTACGCTGCGAACCTCGACGACAACATCGCGCCGGATCCCTCGGATCCCACGCTGTTCGTCGACACGGCTTGTCCGGCCGGTTCCGGGCACGACGTGATCGAGCTTCCGCCCCTGGGCGTGTTCCAATTTGCGGATCCGATCGACGACATCGCCAACTTCATGGGCCCAACGGTGACGCCGATCATCACCTCGGACATCACGATCGAGGGACGCGGTGCGCGACTCGAACGGCTCGCGGCCGGCCGGCTTACGCGCGCGTTCGCAGTAGGGCAGACGGGTTTCCTGGACCTCCGGGAGGTCCACCTGAAGGGCTTTGCGGTCCGCGGCGGCCACGGCAACGATGGTGGCGGCGGCGGCATGGGTGCCGGTGGGGCCATCTACGTCCAGGGCGGTCAGCTTCTTGTCCAGTGGAGCACGTTCGAGGGCAACGCCGCGACGGGGGGGAATGGCGGATTCAAGGACACATCCGCAGGCGGCGGCGGTGGCGGCCTGTCCGGCGACGGCGGCCCGGGTATCAACCAAGGCGGCGGTGGCGGCGGCTCGCGCGGCGATGGCGACCGCGGTGACAGCGGAGGCGGAGACCTCGGCGGTGGTGGCGGCGGCACGCTCACCTCGGCCGTCGGCAACGCCGGCGGGGATGCGTGCGGCGCCGACGGCGGACGCAACGAATCGCTCACGGGCGCGGACGACGGGGAAGACGCTACCGGCTGCCCGGGCGGCGGGGGCGGCGGGGGTACGGACCGCCAGGTGCCATTCGATGCATTCTGCGGTGGCGAAGGCGGTCAAGGTGGCTACGGCGGGGGCGGCGGTGGCGGGGGCACCAGCGGCAGCGGCGGCAACGGCGGCTTCGGCGGTGGCGCCGGGGGCTGGGGCGGCAACGGCGGCTTCGGCGGCGGTGGCGGCGCCTATCTCAGCTGCGGCCCGTTCGAGAATTTCGGACAGGGCGGAACCTTCGCCGGTGACGCCGGCTCTTTCGCTGGGGGTGGCGGCGCCGGGCTCGGCGGGGCCATCTTCGGCTACCTAGCCGACATCGAGATCTCGAACAGCACGTTCGCCGGGAATATGGCCAAGTGGGGCCTGACGGCCGACGCGGGCGCCAACAACGGGCGAGGCGCGGGCGGGGCGATTTTCACCGTCGCAGGCGACCTGACCGTCGAGAGCTCGACCCTCGCATTGAACGAAGCCGTCACGGTTACCGGTGGCGGCGGCGGCGGAATCGTGGTCTACGACCCGATCGGCACCGACGAGGCCACGCTCGTCCTTCGGAACACCATCATCGCAGGCAACGGCCTTTCGGAGTGCTACACGCGCAACGGGGTCGATACCGGCGGATCCGACGGCAACATCATCACGCACAACGGGGTCAGCAGCACGCCGGATGCGGTCGCCTGTGTCGGCGTGGACGCTTCAAGCAACCCTGGGCTCGGAGCGCTTGCGCTGAACGCTCCCGGCCGCACGCCGACGATGGCGATTGGCCCGACCAGCCTGGCGATCAACGCCGCGGTGGGCACGGTGCCGCTCGACGACCAGCGCGGCGTGGCCCGCCCGCAGGGGGCCGGCGCAGACATCGGTGCCTACGAGTACGAAGCGCCGGCGGCCCTCGCCCCGGTCTCCTCGATCACGCTGACGCCTGCCGCCCCGAACGGTTCGAACGGCTGGTACACGAGTCCCGTCGGCGTCTCGGTCACCGCCTTCGACTTCGACGGTGATCTCGCCCAGACGCGCTGCGCGCTCGACCCGGCGGCGACGCCGGCCTCCTTCGTGGACCTCCCGGACCTGGCCTGCGCCCTCACAAGCGTCGGCGCCGATGGCGAGCACGCGATCCACGCCGCCAGCACGGACCTTGCCGGCAACGCCGAGACGCCGGTCGTCTCGGCGACCTTCAAGCTCGATGGCACCGCCCCGGCCCTGCAACCCACGCTCAACGTGGCGGTCGTCCGGGTCGGCCAGACGGGCGTGGTGGCATCGCCCAACGCCAGCGACGCGACATCCGGTGTTGCCAGCTCCAGCTGCGACCCTGTGGACACCTCGGCCGTGGGCGTGAACACGGTTTCGTGCAACGCCGCGGACAACGCCGGCAACACCGCGACGACTCTCCTCACCTATGTCGTTGAGTACCGGATCCTCGGCTTCTTCTCGCCAACACCGCAGTCGAAGTGGCGCGCGGGCCAGACGGTGCCGATCAAGATCGCCCTCGGTGACGCTGCGGGCAACCCGATCTCTGACGCGGCAGCAGCGGCCCTCGTGGCCGCGTGTCGGGTGACCTTCGCAGCCACCGGGGTCCAGTCGACCTCGGGCAACTGCCTGAAGTACGACGCGGGAATGGACCAGCTCCAGTTCAACTGGAAGCTCAGGAAGTCACCGCTCGGTGCGGACACGCTCGCGGTCTCGGTTTCCTACCCGGGCAGCTCGGTCAGGACGACGCTCTCGGTGAGCATCCTGATCATCAAGTAGCGCGTCGTTCAGCAGGCCCGCCGGCACCGCCGGCGGGCCCTCTTGATTCCCCGGGGCGCCTCGTCGCCGGTTCGACCGGGGTGCCCCGATATACTCGCCCGGGTGCCCGCCTGATCCACCTCGCCGCGGAGCCATGTCCCTCATGAACCAGTCGACCCCCCTCACCGTTGCCGTCGTCGGCGCCACCGGCGTCGTCGGTCGAACCATGGTCCAGGTGCTGCGCGAGCGCGGCTTCCCGATCGGGGAGCTGCGGCTCCTCGCTTCGGCGCGGTCTGCCGGCCGGATGGTCGAGGTCGGCGACGAGA
>JBKKDM010000134.1:0-4994 GCA_046707905.1 Candidatus Limnocylindrales bacterium | reverse complement strand
GTCTCGTTCCACGTCCGGAAGGGCGAGATCTTCGGCCTGCTGGGCCCGAATGGCGCCGGCAAGACGACCACGATGGAGATGATCGAGGGCCTCCACCTGCCGGACTCGGGCGCGATCTCCGTCCTCGGCCTCGACGTCCGGCGGCATGCCGCGGCGATCAAGAACCGCATCGGCGTCCAGCTCCAGACGGCGGCCCTCTATCCGCAGCTCCAGGTGATCGAGCTGCTGCGCCTGTTCGCGACCTTCTACGACCACGGCCAGCCGGTCGAGCGGGTCCTCGACGACCTCGAGCTCGGGGAGAAGCGGAACGCGCAGACGAAGACGCTCTCCGGCGGCCAGCAGCAGCGTCTGTCGGTGGCGCTCGCCCTGGTCAGCGACCCTGAGGTGGTCTTCCTCGACGAGCCCACGACGGGCCTGGACCCGGCGGCGCGCCAGAGCCTCTGGCAGGTCATCCGGCGGATGCAGGGCGAGAACCGGACGATTCTGATGACGACGCACTACATGGAAGAGGCCGAGGCGCTCTGCGATCGGCTCGCGATCATGGATCACGGTCGGATCCTCGACACCGGGACGGTGGAGGAGCTGATCGGGCGGCGGTTCAAGGAGCGGTCCGTTCGTTTCGGCAAGGAGGGTGCACCGCCGCAAGACGTGCTCCAGGGCCTCGCCGGCGTCTCACGCGTCGTCGAGGAGGACGACGAGATCGTGGTCTTCACGAAGGACGTCCCGGCGACGATCGGAGCCCTCCTCGAGCGAACGACCCGCACCGGCACCGAGCTTGCCGGGCTGATGATCCGCCGCGCGAGCCTCGAGGACGTGTTCCTGGAGCTCACCGGCCGGGCGCTGCGCGACTGACGCCGATGCGGGCCCTCATCGCGCTCACCGCCGCCAACCTTCGGAGCTTCGTCCGCGACCGCGCGGCGCTGTTCTGGACGCTCGCCTTCCCGGTCGTCTTCGTGATCCTGTTCGGCACGATCTTCGCCGGCGGCAGCTCCGACTTCCAGCTCGGCTGGGTCGACGAGGACGGCTCAGCGCCCGCGGCGACGCTCCGCCAGTCCTTCGTCGACAACGCGCCAGTCGAGCTCACGGACGGAACGCTCGAAGCCATGAAGGCCGAGATGGCCACGGGCGACGTCGACGGGATCATCGTCATCCCGAAGGGCCTCGCTGACGCGATCGCCGCCGGCCAGGCCGGAACGCCGACCGCCCCGGTCGCGGTCACGGTGATCACGGATCCCAGCCGATCGAGCACGTCGCAAGCGGTCCAGCAGATCGCGACCGGCCTGGTGATGGCGGCCAACCTCCAGCTGACCGGCACCACGCCGGTGCTGACCGTCGCCTCGGAGTCGCTCCTGACCGGCCGGCTCAACAGCGTCTCGTTCTTCGTGCCGAGCATCCTCGCCATGGCCCTGATGCAGCTCGGCATCTTCGCGGCCATCCCGCTCGTCCAGCAGCGCGAGAAGCTCATCCTGAAGCGGCTGAACGCGACGCCACTGCCGCGCTGGACGCTCGTCGGCTCGAACGTGATCGTGCGGCTGATCATCGCGGCCGCCCAGACGGTGATCATCCTGGGGATCGGGATCGTCGGCCTGGACGTCGAGATCACCGGCAACCCGCTGGTGATCGCGGGCTTCGTCGTGCTGGGCGCGCTCGCGTTCACCTCGATCGGCTACGTCATCGCCTCGTTCGCGCGGACCGAGGAGGCGGCCAACGGCATGACCCAGATCATCCAGTTCCCGCTGATGTTCCTCTCCGGGATCTTCTTCCCGCTCGAGATCATGCCCGAGTGGCTGCGCGGCTTCGCCACCTTCATGCCCCTGACGTACCTCGGCGACGCGCTTCGCCAGACGATGGTCGGCGGGACGCCATTCGCGCCGCTCGGGGTGGACGCCCTCGTCCTCGCCGGCTGGCTCGTCGTGACCCTCGCGATCTCGGCCCGCTACTTCCGCTGGCAATAGGTCGGCCGCCCGCCCCCGACCGGCTCAGTGGCGCCAGACCCGCTCCTGGAATCGGATCGCGGACGCCTCGGCACCGGACGCGGCGTCGCGAATCCGCCGCTCGGTGAAGTCCGAGATCGGGGTCGGCAGCGCGTCGAGCCGAAACCAGCCCACCTCGCCGATCTCGGGTGGCCGCGCCTCGGGCGCCCGGGCATCCAGCGACCGCGCCAGGAAGACGAAATGGACGATCGGCCCGTGGTCGTGATCGGGGCTGGGGCCGACCTCGTAGTAGACGCCGGTCAGGCGTTCGACCGCGACATGGAGACCGGTCTCCTCGCGCATTTCGCGAATCGCCGTCTCGTCGGGCGACTCGCCCGGTTCGGCGCCCCCGCCGGGGATCTCCCAGTTCAGGCGCCCGTAGGTGTGTCGGACCAGGAGCACGCGGCCCTCGTCGTCGAAGAGCGCGCACGCCCCGCCCATCGCGATGACCGGTGGCGGTCCGGTGTACACGGCCTCGTCCATGGCGGCGAGTATCCTCCCCGCGGGCGAGTGGCGGAATGGCAGACGCGCCGGCCTTAGGAGCCGGTGCCGCGTGAGCGGCGTGAGGGTTCGACCCCCTCCTTGCCCACACCCTCGCGCCGTGATCCGGCCCCATCGCGGCGTTGGCGCCTGCGCGCGGTCGCTCACGCACGGTCGCGTGCGCTCGCGATCCGTGCCGTGCGGTCGGTGGTGTCCACGTGCACCAGACCGGCGCGGATTGCCATTCCCATCGCAAGGTTGGGAGGCGTACAGTCCGCGCATGTCGCGACGATCGATGACCCTGCTCCTGGGGATCGTGCTCTTGCTGCTCGTCAGCGTTCCGGTTCTGGCCGGGACGGGCAACGGCAAGGAGAACGCCCCCGGCCAGCAGAAGGAGAAGACGCCGAAGGCGCCAATCACCCTCAACGGGACGATCGAGGCGGCCGCCGGCGAGAACGGCAAGAGCGACTACACGCTGACTGATGGCGGCAGGACCTACACCCTCGAGGCCGGCCCGAAGTGGTTCTTCGATGCGGGCTCCTACCCGCTTGATCCCTACGTCGGGAAGTCGGTCACGGTGGAGGGCGAAATCGCCGAAGGCTCGACCGACGTCGAGGTCATCTCCATCAACGGCACTGCGCTCCGCGAGGCGGGCAAGCCGCCCTGGGCCGGGGGCTGGAAGCGAGTCGGCGAGAAGCACCCCGGGTGGTCGCAGGACAAGGCCGACCGCATGAAGGCGAAGTTCGGCGATTGCTTTCCGCCCGGCCAGTGCAAGGACAAGCCCGCGAAGGGCACTGAGGAAGACGCCGAGTAGCGGCTTCGCGGGAACACGACAGCTCCAGGCGAGAGGCGGGTTCCGACGGGGCCCGATTCGCTGATTCCCGGGCTATTCCGCGCGGGCGGCGGCAGGACTCGGCGCCGCTCCGCGGGTTCGACCGACTGCCCAACCTATACTCGACCCGATGAACGTCACGATCACGCCGGCGCCGAAGAGCGCCCTCACCGTCCGGGTGGAGCTGCCGCCAGAGCGCCTCGACGCCGCCATCACCGAAGCGGTTCGGCACCTCTCACAGCGCAACCGGATCCCCGGCTTCCGACCGGGCAAGGCGCCGCGCGGCGTCCTCGAGGCCGTCCTCGGCAAGGACGCGGTCATCGAGGAGGCGATGGACCACCTCGTCCAGCGGGCCTATCGCGACGCGATGCTCGAGAAGGAGATCCTCCCGCTCACCCAGGCCGAGGTGAACGTCGAACAGGGCGAGGAGGGCAAGCCCGTCATCTTCACCGCGAACGTCCAGGTTCGACCGGAGGTGACGCTCGGCGACTACCGCGGCTTCAACTTCAAGCCCGAGATCGAGACGATCGACGATCCCAAGGTCCAGAAGGTCGTCGATGAGCTGCGCGACCAGAATGCCAGCCTCGGCCCGGTCATCGACCGCGGCGCGAAGAACGGCGACTTCGTGGTCATCAGCTACACGGGCAGCCGCGACGGGGTCGCGTTCGAGGGCGGCTCGAGCGAGCGGATGCCGCTGATCCTCGGCGAGGAGCGGCTCATCCCAGGATTCGAGGCCAACGTCGTGGGCCTCAAGCCCGGCGAGTCGACCAGCTTCGACATCACCTTCCCCGACGACTACCCCGAGGCGACGCTCGCCAGCCAGACGGCCAAGTTCGAGGTCGAGCTGAAGGAGCTGCGCGAGAAGATCGTTCCGCCGGAGGACGACGACTTCGCGAAGTCGCTCGGCGCGTTCGAGGACCTAGCCGGCCTCCGCACCGAGGTCAAGGCCCGCCTCGAGCGCAACGCGCTGGACCGCGCCCGCCACGAGTTCGCCGACAAGATCATCGAGTACGCGACCGCCAACGCGAACGTGGAGCTGCCCGACGTGCTGGTCGACCAGGAGGTCGAGATCATGCACGACGAGCTCCGCGGTTCCCTCGCCCGCCAGGGCATCGATGAGGCCTCGTACCTGAAGGTCACCGGGAAGGCCGAGTCGGACCTGCACGCGGACTTCAAGCCCCGCGCCGAGAAGCGCGTCAAGGTGCTGCTCGTGCTCTCCAAGGTCGCCGAGGCGGAGGGCCTCGAGATCGCCGATCGTCAGGTCGAGGAGGAGGTCGCGCGGGCGCGTGAGCGCTATGGCAGCGACAAGCGGACGATGGCCTACTTCGACTCCGAGCGCGGGCGCAGCTTCATCCGCAGCACCCTTCGGCGCAGCCGGCTGGTCGAGAAGCTGGTCGACGAGTGGCTCGCGGCTCACCCCGAGCACCCACCCCTCCCGCACCTCGAAGACGACGAGCCCGGAGGACTGGCCGAGCCCGGCGACAACCAACCCGAATCAGCCATCCTGACCACGGCCGGCAGCCCCGGCTGACCGGCCCTCGAACCGCCAGCACCCGCCCCCAGCAGGAGATCGCCCACATGCTCGTGCCCATGGTCATCGAGTCCTCCAGTCGGGGGGAGCGCGCGTACGACATCTACTCGCGGCTGCTGAAGGAGCGGATCATCTTCCTCGGCGACGTGATCGAGGATCACCTCGCGAACCTGGTCAT
>JBKKDM010000133.1:0-8450 GCA_046707905.1 Candidatus Limnocylindrales bacterium | reverse complement strand
GCTAACAACGACGAACGCCGGCGCCCCGAGCGCCGGCGTTCGTCAGCCCCTGGACCGGAGGACGTGGAGGCCGTCCTGCGGTCGATGTGAATTTCGGGTCAGTAGCCGTCCGTTGAGCGTACGGGTCGAAGGCGAGGCGCCATCGGCGAGCGGTTCTGCATCGCCGTGCGACTGTCCTGGACGGCGGTTCTGCTGCCGCCGGCGACGAGCGCCGGGCGGGGGACGATCGGGCTGTTCATGGACATCGTCGGGCGGCCGGAATCCCGGTTTGGCTCGACGCGCTGCATGTGCCCGGCATCCTGGCCGTAAGAGGTGCCGACGCGGCGCATTCGCACCGCGAGGTAGTACTCCATGACCTGGCGGACCTGGGCCTCGCCCAGCGCCTCATCGGATCGGAGCGCGTACTCGACCCGCGCCGTCGGGTTCTGGACGCCACCGCCCATGAGCCCGAGGTACTGCGGCCCGTCGTCGTTCTCGCCGAGCTCACGCAGCCCGCGAGCGAGCTTCGTGGCCGTCCCGAGCGACGGCATGCGGTCGCCGCGAACCAATCGCGAGATCGTCGAATGATCGACGCCCGACTGCTGCGCGAGCTGCCGCTGGGACATCTTCTTGGCCTTGAGCTGTGCTCGGAGCCATTCGTTGAAGGCTCGGCCGTTGGAGCGGGTCATGCCCGGATGATCCAAGGGGGCTGATTCAGCCCATATCACCCGTTCGTACAGCCCTTCGATCCAGTTGCCGGACGGTTCCCGAAGGCACCGGTGCGGTCCGGTCGGGTTCGTGGACGATGAGTGCGGAGCGCACCCCGGACTGTCGGGGTACCTGGGCCTAGGTGGCGGGCGCGGTGCTCACCCCGAGCCCGCGTCGCTTCGGCGAGATCGCGTAGACGATCGACCCGAAGACGATGATCGACAGCACGCTGATCGTCCGGTCGACGAGCGTGATCGCGAGCGCGTCGTTCGGCGCCACCGCGTAGACGATCGTCAGCAGCCCGACGACGCCGCCCTCCACGAACCCGATTCCCGCGGGGGTCAGCGGGACGGCGGTCAGCAGCGACGCCGCGAGGGCCACGAAGAAGGCTCCGCTGATCCCGAGGTGGACCGTCGGGAGACCGAGCGCCTGGACGACCAGGTAGAGGCGCATCGCCTCGGTCGCCCAGATCAGCCCGGTCAGGATCACGAGCCGCGGCAGGGCGCGGAGGCCGATCGAGGCGAACACGCCCTCCTCGAACCGGTCGTAGAACTCCAGGACCTTCTGCGGCAGCGGCAGCTTCGTGATGATCCGGCGCCCGAAGTTCCGCATCGTCAGCAGCCCACCGGCCAGCAGCAGGACCACCACCACCCCGACCGCAAAGACGATCTGGACGTCGGCGGGCAGGCCGCTTCGGAAGGACACGAACCCGGCCGCGAGCCCGAGGGTCACGATCGCGAACAGGTCGAGGATCCGCTCGATGAAGACGGTCCCGAACGTCCGCGACAGTGAGACCGAGCTGTTGATCTTCAGCAGGTAGGCCCGGTAGACGTCCCCGAGCTTCGCCGGCACGAGGCAGTTCACCAGCCACGACAGGAAGATGATCTCCATGCTGTCGCGGACCTTCAGCGGGAACCCGGTCTGGCGGACCAGGAAGGCCCAGCGCAGGGCCCGGAGCGGGAACCCGATGTAGAAGACGACGAACGCCGCGAGCAGCAGCACGGGGTTGGCGGCGGCGATCTTGCCGGGCAGCTGCTCGAGCTCGAAGCCCGGGAGGGCCACCAGGAACAGCGCCAGGAGCAGGATCGGGAGGATCAGCGAGATCAGGGTCCGCGGCTGGCGCAGCCGATTCGAGAGCGACAGCTGATCAGGACGGACCTCGCCATCGGCCTCAAGGGTCGAGGCGGGCGGCGGCCCCGCGGGGTCCGGCGGGAGTGGGCCGCTCATCTGACCCCGGCCCGGGTGCCGCCGCGGCCACGCCCGCGAGCGCGCTGCACGAGCTTCGCCGCGGGACCGACGAGTCGGACGAGGCGCGATGCGCGACCCGTCACCAGCTCGATCGGGCCGGCGAGGGCCGCGCGAAGGCCGTCGGCCGTCGAGGGATCGCCGCCGCTCACGATCGTGGAGGCGATCCCGACCTCGAGGGTCGTGTGGGCATCGGAGACGGCCACGCCCGCAACGCCGTGGCGCTTCGCCAGCTCGGCGGCGAGCGCATTGCCGTCGCCGACAAGGAGCCGAGCATTCCAGGCCTCGATCCAGTCGACCTGCGCGGCAACCTCGTCGAGCGCAGCGGCCTCACCGCGGCCCACGGAGCCGCGAAAGCGATCAAACGGATGCGCGATTCCAACGAGCCCACCCTGCTCGTGCACGGCGGCGATTGCATCGACGGGCGACAGCCCGACCGGGATCGACTCGTGCAGGAAGACGCCGATCATGTCGCCAGCGGACGTCCGGATCTCCTGGCCCACGATGACGGTCAGGCCCGGCGCCTCGGTCGCGACGACCTCGAGGGCCTCGTGCGCGCCGTCGATCCGGTCGTGATCGGTAATCGCGAGGTGGGTCAGCCCGCGGGTCGCGGCGGCTCGGAGCACGGCGCCGGGCGCGGCCAGCGAGTCGAAGCTCGCCGAGGTGTGGCAGTGGAGGTCGAGGAAGAACCGACTCGCGCCGGAAGGTGACGCGTCGGTACCCGGGTCGTGCGCCGGAGCGCTGGCTACGGTCGAGCCCGCCCTAGATCGACTGGACGAGCGACTTCTTGAAGAAGTCGTAGTGCTTCAGCGCCTCCCCGGTGCCCAGGGCGACGCAGTTGAGCGGGTTCTCCGCAACGTGGCAGGGCACGCCGGTGACCTGGGTCAGGAGCTTGTCGATGTTTCGGAGCAGTGCGCCGCCGCCGGACATGACCATGCCCTTGTCGATGATGTCGCTCGAGAGCTCCGGCGGCGTCTGCTCGAGCACGTGGCGGACTGCTGCGACCAGCTGCTGGAGCGGCATCTCGATGGCTTCCATGACCTCGGACGAGGTGATCGGGATGGTTCGGGGCAGGCCGGCGATGAGGTCGCGGCCGCGAACCTCCATCGACAGCTCCCGCTCGAGCGGCAGCGCGGTCCCGATCGTGATCTTGACCTCTTCCGCGGTCCGCTCGCCGATCATCAGGTTGTACTTCTTGCGGATGTACGAGGCGATCGCCTCGTCGATCCGGTTGCCGCCGACGCGCAGCGACGTCGAGACGACGATCCCGCCGAGAGCGATCACCGCGACCTCGCTCGTCCCGCCGCCGATGTCGATCACCATGTTCCCGGACGGCCCCGAGATCGGCACGTTGGCGCCGATCGCCGCGGCGAGCGGCTCCTCGATCAGGTAGGCCTCGCGGGCACCGGCCTTGAGCGCGGCGTCCTTGACGGCTCGCTTCTCGACCGAGGTCACGCCGGCCGGCACCGAGATCATCACCGCGGGGCCGGAAAGCCGGATCTTCATCCGGCCGCTCATGGCCTTGTTGATGAAGAACCGGAGCATCGCCTCGGTGATGACGTAGTCGGCGATGACGCCGTCCTTCATCGGACGGATCGCGTGGATGTTCCCGGGCGTGCGCCCGATCATCTCGCGGGCGTCCTCGCCGACGGCCCGGATGCGGCCATCGTCATCGACGGCGACCACGGACGGCTCCTGGATGACGACGCCCTTGCCCTCCACGTGGACGAGCACGTTGGCCGTGCCGAGATCAATGCCGATGTTCATTGGGGCGTGTCGGGCTCCACTTCCTGGACGCGCTCGATCCTGGCGCCGAGGTCCAGGAATTTCCGTTCGATGTTCTCATACCCGCGCCGGACGTGGTGCGCACCGCCGATCGACGAAGTCCCATCCGCCGCCAAGGCCCCGAGAATCAACGACGCGCCGGCCCGAAGGTCGGAGATCTCGACGTCAGCCGCGTGGAGCTTCGCCGGGCCGTGGACGATCGCCCGCTGCGGGCCCTTCAGCTCGATCTTCGCGCCCATCTTGGCGAGCTCCCCGGTCCACTCGAGGCGGTCCTCGAAGATCGCCTCGTGGACCTTCGAATCGCCTTTGGCCTGGGTCAGGAGCACGGTCGTGGGGGGCTGGATGTCGGTCGCGAGCTCCGGGTACGGGCCCGTGGTCACGTTGACCGGGGTCAGGCCGCCGGGGCCAGCCTCTCGGGCGTCGACCTCCATCCGGTCGGGTCCGCAGGTCACCGCCAGCCCGGCCTTGCCCATGATCTCGACGAGCGCGTCCATGGAGCCGCAGTCGGCGCCCTCGAGGATCACGTGGCCGCCGGTCACCCCCGCGGCGATCGCGAACGTCCCGGCCTCGATCCGATCGGGCATGACGGCGTGGTCGGCGCCGCGGAGGCGGCGCTTGCCCGAGATCTCGATCGTGTCCGGATAGGTTCGCTCGATCTCCGCGCCCATCTTCTGCAGGAACGCGATGAGATCGTCGATCTCGGGCTCCTGGGCGGCCGGCCGGATCACCGTGTGCCCCTCCGCGAGCGTGGCCGCAAGCATCGTGTTCTCCGTGCCCATGACGGACACGAATGGAAACCGGATCTCGGTGCCGCGCAGCCGGCCGGGCGCCTTGGCGTAGTAGTAGCCGTAGCGGTACTCGATCTCGGCGCCCATCGCCCGCATCGCGTCGACGTGGAGGTCCACGGGCCGGCGCCCGATCCGGTCGCCGCCGGGGTTGCTGATCACGACCTCGCCGAACCTGGCAAGGAGCGGGCCCAGGAGCATGAAGCTGGCGCGCATCTTCGCGGCCGCCTCGAGCGGCACGAAGAGCCAGTCGACGTCGCCCGCGGACACCTCGTAGGTGTTCGGACCGGGATGGTCGACCACGACGCCCAGGTCCGAGAGCGTGTCCGCCATCGCCCGCACGTCTTCGATCTCGGGGACGTTGCTGAACCGGCAGCGCTCGCCGGTCAGGGTCGCGGCGGCCAGCATCTTCAGGGCCGCGTTCTTGGCGCCGCTGACCCGGATGGTGCCCTCGAGCGGCTTGCCGCCGGTGACGAGGAAGCGCTCGCGCGGGATTCGCGGCGGTTCGTACTCCCAGTGGAACGGGCGAGCGTCAGCCATCAGTCACTCTCAACGGTTGGTTGACCTCGAGTGTGACTCGATTGTCGCTCGCACCGGACCCTGACGATCGTCCCGCCAGAACTAGACGCGGCGACGGCCCTCGCGATGGCGCCGCTCCGCGAGCCGGATGCGCAGGAGCGCGGTTTGCAGCTGGGCGCGAGCGGCTGACAGGTCGGCACCCTCGCTGTAGCCGGACTCGAGCGCGCGCTCGGCCTCGCGGCGGGCCTCCTGGGCCTTCTCGACGTCGATCTCCGACGCCATGTCGGCCGTCTCGGCCATCACCACGACCTTGTCGGGCCGGACCTGGACGAAGCCGCCGGCGATCGCGAAGAACTCCTCCTCGCCACCCTTCCGGATCCGCAGCTCGCCGACGCCGAGCGTCGCCAGCAGCGGAGCGTGATGGGGCAGGATGCCCATCTCGCCCTCGGCGCCGGGCAGCACGACAGAATCGACCGTGTCGCTATAGGCGAGGCGCTCGGGCGTGACGATCTCGAGCTCGAGGGGCACGACTACGTGCTCAGCTTCGCGGCGTTGGCCCGGACGTCATCGAGCGTCCCGGCGAGGAAGAACGCCTGTTCGGGCAGGTCGTCGGCCTTGCCCTCGAGGATCTCCTTGAACGACGCGACGGTCTCCTTGATCGAGACGTACTGGCCAGGTCGGCCCGTGAAGACCTCGCCGACGAAGAACGGCTGCGATGCGAACCGCTGGAGCCGCCGTGCTCGCGCGACGGTCGCCTTGTCCTCCTCGGACAGCTCGTCGATCCCGAGGATCGCGATGATGTCCTGGAGGTCGCGATAGCGCTGCAGGACGCGCTTCGTCTCCTGGGCGACGTCGTAGTGCTCCTGTCCGACGACCAGCGGATCGAGGATCGTCGACGTCGACGTGAGCGGATCGACCGCGGGGTAGATGCCGAGCTCGGCGATGTTGCGCTCGAGGCGGATCGTGGAGTCGAGGTGGGCGAAGGTCGTGGCCGGCGCCGGGTCGGTGTAGTCGTCCGCGGGGACGAAGACCGCCTGGAGCGAGGTGATCGAGCCCTTCTTGGTCGAGGTGATGCGCTCCTGGAGGCCGGCCATCTCGGTGGCGAGGTTCGGCTGGTAGCCGACGGCGGACGGCATTCGGCCGAGGAGTGCCGAGACCTCCGCCCCGGCCTGGGTGAACCGGAAGATGTTGTCGATGAACAGGAGGACGTCGCGGCCCTCCTCGTCGCGGAAGTACTCGGCCATCGTCAGGCCGGTCAGGCCCACCCGCTGGCGCGCGCCAGGGGGCTCGTTCATCTGGCCGAACACGAACGCGGTCTTCGCGATGACGCCCGACTCGGTCATCTCGTGGATGAGGTCGTTGCCCTCGCGGCTCCGCTCGCCGACGCCGGCGAACACCGACACGCCGGCGTGCTCCTGGGCGACGTTCCGGATCAGCTCCTGGATGATGACCGTCTTGCCGACGCCGGCGCCACCGAAGATGCCGACCTTGCCGCCCTTCTTGAACGGGCAGATGAGGTCGATGATCTTGAGGCCGGTCTCGAAGACCTCGACCTCGGTGGTCAGGTCCTCGAACGGCGGCGGGGCCCGGTGGATCGGCAGGTGCGTCGGCGATTCGACGTCGCCCTTCAGGTCGATCGGCTTGCCGAGGACGTCGAAGACGCGCCCGAGGGTCGCCTCGCCGACCGGCACCGTGATCGGGGCGCCCGTGTCACGGACCTCCGTGCCACGAGCCAGCCCATCCGTCGAGGTCATCGCCACCGAGCGGACCCAGTTGTTGCCCAGGTGCTGGGCGACCTCGCACGTCAGCGGCTCCTGGCCCTCGCGGATGATCTCGACCGCGTTGAGGATGTGCGGCAGCTGGCCGGCCGGGAACTCGATGTCGACCACCGGCCCGGTGATCTGGATGACCCGGCCGCTGGTGGTGGGCGGTGCGCTCGCCATGGTGTGGTGTTCCTCCTTGGTGCGCTCGAGCTCAGTTGGCTCGGGCGCCGGTGGCGATCTCGATCATCTCGCGGGTGATGTTCGACTGGCGGACCTTGTTGTAGGCCAGCGTCAGGTCGTCGATCAGCTCGCCCGCGTTCTCGGTCGCGTTCTTCATCGCGACCATGCGGCTCGACTCCTCCGAGGCCTTGGCCTCGAGGACGGCGTGGAAGAGGCGCGTCGCCACGTAGCGTGGCAGGAGCTGCTCCAGCACCGCCGCGGGGCTCGGCTCGAAGATGAACTGGTTGCCGGGGATGCCCTCGGTGTCGTCGCTGGGCTCGATCGGCAGGAGCGTGTCCAGGATCGGCTTCTGGGAAAGGGTCGAGATGAAGCGGCTGTACACCAGATCGATCTTGCCGTACTCGCCCGAGAGGAAGTCGTCGGTGATGAGGCGGGCGAGCGGCAGGACGTCGGCGAACGTGGGCTTGTCGCCGAAGCCAGCGAAGTGGGCCTCGATCGGGACGCGCGAGCGGCGCATCGCGTCGCGACCCTTGCGCCCGACGCTCACGACCGCCAGGTCACCGGGGTGCTCCATGATCTCCCGGGCCACGAACCGGATCGCGTTGGTGTTCAGCGGGCCCGCGAGGCCGCGGTCCGTGGTGATCAGGATCAGGAGTCGCTTCTTGCCCTCGGGATCCGCGAGGAGCGGGTGATCCTCAGCGCTGAGCACGGCGGCCACGTCGGCGAGGACCTCGTCGATCTTCTCGCTGTAGGGGCGAGCGGCGAGGGTCGATTCCTGGGCGCGCCGAAGCTTCGATGCCGCGACGAACTGCATCGCCCGCGTGATCTGCTTGATGTTCTTCGCCGCGTTGATGCGGCGTCGAATATCGCGCGGGCTAGCCATGGGCGCAGACCATCGAGCCGCTACGCATCGGCTGCAGGCTCATCGATGTTGGCCGTGGGCGAGGCAGGAGTGCCAGAGCCGGCGGCGCCCAACGCAGGGGTGTCGGAGGCGGGCGCCGCTGGCTTCGCCGGCCGATCGTCAACAAGGAACGTCTCGCGGAACGCGTCGATCGCCTCGGTCAGCGCGGTGGCGTTCTCGTCCGAGAGGGCGCCGCTGGCGGCGATCTCCTGGAGAATCTTGGGGCGCTCGGCTTCCAGGAACCGGTAGAACCCGATCTCGAAGTCCTTGACCCGCGGCGTGGGGACGTCGTCCAGCTTGCCGGTCGTGGCGGTGTACAGGATCGCGACCTGCTTCTCGACGGCGAGCGGCTGGTACTGCGGCTGCTTGACGACCTCGGACAGCTTCTCGCCGCGGGTCAGCTGGTCGCGCGTCGCCTTGTCCAGGTCGGAGGCGAACTGGGCGAAGGCCGCCAGCGAGCGGTACTGGGCGTGGTCGAGGTTGAGCGGGCCGGCGACCTTCTTCATCGCCTTGGTCTGGGCCGCCGATCCGACCCGGCTGACCGAGATGCCGACGTTCAGCGCCGGACGCTGGCCGGCGTTGAAC
>JBKKDM010000132.1:0-3041 GCA_046707905.1 Candidatus Limnocylindrales bacterium | reverse complement strand
CTGGGGCCTGGGGGGCGGGGCGGGGGGGGGCCGGGGCCTGGGGGGTAACCGATTGTAATCCCCCCTCCCCACGCCCCCGCGTTTCCCCGGGGGGGCGCTTCATCATGTCCGGGCAATCCTGCAGAATCCGAGTCCATCCCGAGGAGTCGGAAGCTTGAGCATCGGCAGCCCGTTCCATCCCCGCACCGCGCTCCTGAATCGAAAGCAGCAGTGGCGCGAGTGGTCCGGCTATTGGGCCTCGTCCACGTACGCCGATGCCCACGACATCGAGTACAACGCGATCCGCGAGGCGGCCGCGCTCATCGACGTCTCGCCGCTCTACAAGTACCGGGTCGGCGGTCGCGACGCGTTCGAGCTCGTCAATCGGGTGATCACCCGCGACGCCAACAAGCTGGACGTCGGCAAGGTCTTCTACACGCCGTGGTGCGACGAGCACGGCAAGGTCATCGACGACGGCACGGTCCACCGCCTCGCGGAGGACGAGTTCTTCTGGACCGCCGCCGATCCGCAGCTCCGCTGGCTGACCCTCAACGCGAGGGGCCTCGACGTCCAGATCGAGGACGTCACGGAGTCGCTCGCGGCGGTCGCCCTCCAGGGGCCGCTCGCGCGGGCCGTGCTCGAGGACGCCACCGAGGAGCCGTTCGGCGACCTGCGCTACTTCCGCCGCCGGGCCTCCGTGCTTCGTGGCGCTGGCCTGGAGGGTGGCATCCGTCCCACGGACCTCCCGATCGAGGTCTCCCGCACGGGCTACACCGGCGACCTCGGCTACGAGGTCTGGATCCCGGCGGAGCGCGCGGGCGATGCCTGGGATGCCCTCGTCGCCGCGGGTCGCGCGTATGGCATCCGTCCAGCGGGGATGCTGGCGCTCGACGTCGTGCGCCTTGAAGCGGGCCTGGTCCTCCTCGAGGTCGACTACACCTCGGCGCGGCACGCGCTCAACCCGGAGCAGAACTACTCGCCCTACGAGCTGGGGATGGGCCGGCTGGTCGATCTCGAGGCGGGCGACTTCGTGGGGCGGCTGGCACTCCAGCGCGAGCAGGCCCGCGGCGGCCCCGCGAGGCGGCTGGTCGGGGTCCAGCTCGACTGGCATGGCATCGAGTCGGCGTTCTCCCGACAAGGTTTGCCGCCGGCCATCTCGGCCTCGATCGACCGCTCGGCGGTGCCGGTCTTCGCGCGGAACGGCGATCGCCAGATCGGCAAGGTCACGAGCCACGGCTGGAGCCCGATCCTCAAGCAGGCCATCGGTCTCGCCTCCGTGCCGCCGGCGTACGAGGCGATCGGGACGCGTCTGGCGGTCGAGTGGACGGTCGAGGGCCACCGCGGCCGCGTCGACGCCACGGTGGTCCCGATGCCGTTCCTCGACCTGCCGCGAAAGCGGGAATGACCGCCTGGGCGAGATGAGCCGCCCGTCGATCGTCGGGATGGATCACGTCCTGTTGTCTATGCCACGGGACGGCGAAGCGACTGCTCGCGACTTCTACGTCGGCGTCCTGGGCCTGCGCGAGGTCCCGAAGCCGCCGCCGCTCGACACGCACGGCGGGTGCTGGTTCGTCGACCCGGGCAACGAGGCGATGTCCATCCACCTCGGTGTCGAGGACCCGTTCGTGCCTGCCCGCAAGGCGCATGTCGCACTGCTCATCGACGACCTGCCCGGCCTTCGCGCAGCGCTCGAGGCCGCCGGCGCCGACGTCCGGGATGACGACGCCGAGATCGGCGTTCGGCGGTTCTACGCGTTCGATCCCTTCGGCAACCGGCTGGAGCTGATCGACGCTCGAGACCAGGGGTTCAGCGCCCGGCGTCGGTAGGGACCGGACGCCGTCGGGTTGCGTCGCGCCGCGTCACCGGTTTGCTCGATCGTGGCCCGGCCGGACGGCATACTTCGCGCCGATGCGAAACCGCGCCGGCTCGATCGCCCGCGCCACGTTCGCGACGACCCTTGTCGTCGCGCTGTTCCTGGCGCTCCCGGGCCGGGCGATGGCGGTGCCGGTCCAGGCGATCGTCGACGTCGCCGAGATCACCTACAAGATGGGCTGCGCGGGGAACGCCACCCAGGTCGACTGCGAGCACCGAACCCGCGCCTGGACGGCAGCGATCAAGCCCGGGACCGGCCAGGAGAAGTCCCTGGCAACGAGCTCCGGCTTCTGGACGCCGCCCCTCGACGAGCCAACGATGATCTGGATGGCCGACATGCACCAGACGGCATGCGGCGCGCCGAAGGCGGTCAACACCTTCGTCCACAACGTCGGGGCGCTGACGAAGAACGCCGAGCTGCAGGCCAACATCGGCACCTGTAGCTTCGTCGGGGGGATGTACGGCGGCTCGATCGCGCCACCCGTCTACAACATCGTCTCGTGGAACCGCGCTGTCTGGGCGGTCCTCTGGGCCGCCAGCCTGTTCGCGTTCTTCCACATCCTCATCGGCCCGACGTCGGGCTACGTCTCGGAACGGTCGCCGGCGTCATTCATGGCGGCACTCGGCGTGTTCGCGGCCTTTGGCGCCATCTCGATCGGGACGTGGCTGTACTTCCGCTTCCGACATCCACCGGTTCCCGACGCCGCGGGTCCCGTCGAGGCCGGCTAGCGGGACTGCGGCGCTCGGACCCCTGCCCGGCGTGACTGGTAGACACGAATCGGCCGGAGGTCGGGCTTCCGGGCCGCCGATCGGGCTCCTCGACGCGTTTCGTTGACTGTCACGCACGAAGCCGGCCCTCAATCATCCGATTGGCGGCTTCGCGCCCCCGTTCGTGTCTCACAGTCAACGATGGTCAAGGAAGGGCCGATTCGGGCCCGCCTCAAGCCGGCTTCCAGAGATGCTGGTGTCTGGCAGTCACGATCCCTTCGTAGAGGCGCGATTTGCCCCGGCGCATCCCTAGCTGTCGAGGAACGCCTCGAGCTTCTCGAGCGCGTCCGGCAGGTCCGTCCGCCCGAGGCCGATCCGGAAGTGGGTGTCGTCGAAGCCGAAGGTCGTCGACGGCAGGAGCAGCACGCCGCTCGATTCAACGAGGCGGGCCGCGAAGGCCTCAGCGGACCGCCCGGCGGGAC
>JBKKDM010000131.1:0-2894 GCA_046707905.1 Candidatus Limnocylindrales bacterium | reverse complement strand
CTGCGGCATCGGCGCCGCGTGCATTCCGCCCGGTGCCGATCGCCCAGACAGGCTCGTAGGCGATCGTGAGCGCGGGTCGCCACTCCCCCGCCCCGGCCCAGGCCTCGCCGGTCAGCGGCGCGGGATCCGCGCCGTCCAGACACCCGCGAAGCTGGCGGTCGACGACCTCCAGCGCCCGCCCCACGTCGCTATCCGCAAGCTGCTCGCCCACGCACAGGATCACGGCCAGCCCCGCCGATCGCGCGGCCTGGACCTTCCGGCCGATCAGCTCGTCCGTCTCGCCGTTATCCCGGCGCCGCTCGGAGTGGCCGACGATCGTCCAGGTCGCGAGACCCGTGAGCATCGGCGCCGAGGTGGACCCGGTGAACGCCCCGAACGGCTCGTGATGGACATCCTGCGCACCGATCTCCACGCCCCGGCCGTCCGGTGCGACGGCGTCGCCGCCGCGCGTGGCCGCACCAACCGCGTCGAGGCACAGGAACGGCGGGCACAGGACCCGCGTCACCCCCGCCACGAGGGTCCGGGCCGCGATCGTCCGCGCCAGCTCGCCGGCGTCCGCCGGGGTGGTGTGCATCTTCCAGTTGCCCGCAACGATCACCGGTCGCATCGGTGGAATCATGTCAGCGCGAGCCGCTCGATGCGGTCGAGCGCGCGCTGGACCGCGGATCGATGGATCGCCAGGCGCTCCGCGAGCTCCGAGAGCGTCGCCTCGGGCGTCTCCCGCCGCGCGGTGGCGACCTCGCGGACGGTCCGGGGCTCCTCGGCCAGGCGGCCATCGGCGCTGAGCGCGGCGATCGCGTCGAGCTGCCGGCCCGCGGCCGCGACGGTCCGCGAGAGGTTTGCCGATTCGGCGTTGATGACGCGGTTGAGCTCGCCGCGGAGGGCTCGCGCCACCTGCCGGACCTCCAGCTCCAGGAGGCTGGGCCCGGCGCCCATCCGCCGCAGGGCCAGCCCGACCAGCTCGGCGCTCTTCCAGGTCACCACGCCCATGCCCCGTCGGATCCGCCAGCTACCGGGCATCCCGGCGGCGGCGAGGTTCGCGGCCAGCGCCGGCGCCTCGTCGGCCGGCACGACGATCTCGAGGTGCGTCTGGCCGTTCGCGAGGCTGAGCGATCCGCGGGCGAGGAAGCGCCCCCGGAGCCAGGCCAGGCGGCAGTGGTCTGGCCGCGTTTCCCAGTCGAACGGCACCGGTGGGTCGGCATCCGGGTCGCGACCCCCATCGCGACGTGCCAGTCGAACCGCCAGCCGGGCGAGCGTCGCATCGCGCCAGCGCGTGCCCGGCTCGAGCCCGGCCTGCTCGGCCTCGCGGTCGCAGTCGCGCGACGGGTCGATCGCCGCGAGCTCGGCACGGAGGGCGACGACGAGATCGCGGTCGGGGGCCGCCATCAGCGCGTGGGCGGGGCGCTGCGGCTCACGCCACCCGGGCGGAGCGCTCGCGACGGAGCTCCGGGCCATCTCGCTCGATGGCCCGAAGGATGGCCGCCGCCAGCCGTTCCGAGTCGTGGTGATGGGGGTCGTGAAGGCTCACGACGGCGTCGGTCGCGAGGTGTGGCACGGCATCGACCGCCGGCGGCCAGCGCAGCTTGACCGCGTCGTTCGGCCAGGGCTTGTCCTCGCCGTTGAACCGGTCGTTCGCCAGCACCAGGTCGACGAGGTCCGGGCCCGTGTGGGCGAGGAGCGCTTCGACGTGGTCCGCGAGGTCGAAGCCCTCGGTCTCGCCAAGCTGGGTCGCGACGTTGCAGGCGTACACGCGCACGCCCGGGGCGTCGGCGATGGCGCGTCGGATCTCCGGGATCAGGAGCACCGGCAGCACGCTCGTGAAGAGACTGCCCGGCCCGAGGACGACGATCTCGGCCTCCGCGATGGCCGTGACGGCGTCCTGGGCCGCCCGGACGTCGCCGGGTTCGATCCAGACGCGTTCGATATCCGTCGTCCGCATGATCGTCGACTGCCCGCTGACCGTGGCGCCGTCTTTGGTGCGCGCGACCAGGTTCACGGGCGTCGCCGACGCGGGCACGACCTTCCCGCGCACGGCGAGGACGCGGTTCATCCGCCGCACGCCCTCCTCGAAGTCGCCGCCCTCGAGCGCCGTCATCGCCGCGAGCAGGAGATTCCCGACGGCGTGGCCCCCCAGCCCGCCCGGCTCGGTCTCCACCAAGCCGCTCTCGCCGCGGGTGAAGCCCGGAAACCGATATCCGAGCAGGTCGCTCATCAGGGGCTCGGCGTCGGCAAGCGCCGCGATGCAGTTCCGGATGTCGCCGACCGGCGGGATTCCGAGCGACTCGCGCAACGCCCCCGAGGAACCGCCATCGTCCGCGACCGTCACGATCGCCGTGAGGTTGCTGGTGTGCTGCTTCAGCCCCCGAAGCAGGTTCGAGAGCCCCGTTCCGCCGCCGATCGCGACGATCCGCGGCCCGCGGGCGAGGAACTTCTTCTGGTAGATCACGTCGGCCAGGGGCGTCTCCCCGTCCGTCCGGAGCGGCCGCGTCAGCGCGACGGCCAGCCGCCACGCCCCAACGACGATCAGCGTCAGGCCCGCCAACGCCGCGATGAAGCCGCGCAGCGGGAACGGCAGGAACTGGAGGCTCACGACGTCGACGAGGGCCTGGATGGCGCCGCCCGGGTGGAAGTCCTGGGTGACCTGCCGGATGACGTGGGCCGAGCCCAGGGCCAGCAGGAGCATGCCCGCGAAGACCAGGAGCAGCCAGCGCTTGACCCCCATCCCGGGTTGCAGCCAGCGGCGGAAGCGCATCCTCGCGATCAACCCGTGTCGCGCTCCGTCAGCTTCGCTCGAGCTCGCGGTGGAAGACCGCGACGGGACCGTGTCCGGCGTCGCGGAGTCGCCGCGCCAGCTCCTCCGAGAGGACGATCGAGCGGTGCCGGCCGCCGGTGCA
>JBKKDM010000130.1:0-12932 GCA_046707905.1 Candidatus Limnocylindrales bacterium | reverse complement strand
GCTGGGTGACTTCGAATCGGTCGGCGACCTTCGGGCGGACATCAAGCAACGGCTGGAGGCCAATGCCCTGGATCGCGCCCGCCACGAGTTCGCCGACAAGATCATCGAATACGCCGCTGCGAACGCCACCCTCGAACTGCCCGACGTGCTCGTCGACCAGGAGGTCGAGATCATGCACGACGAGCTGCGTGGCTCTCTCGCCCGGCAGGGGATCGACGAGGCGGCCTACCTCAAGGTCTCGGGCAAGACCGATGCCGAACTCCACGCCGAGTTCCACCCGCGCGCCGAAAAGCGGGTCAAGGTCCTGCTCGTGCTGACGAAGGTCGCGGAGGCCGAGGGCCTCGAGATCTCCGACCGCGACGTCGAGGACGAGGTCCGGAAGGCCCGCGCCCAGTACGGCAACGACAAGAAGACCCTGGCCTACTTCGAATCGGAGCGCGGCCGGAGCTTCATCCGCTCCACCCTGCGTCGCAGCCGGCTGGTCGAGAAGCTCGTGGACGAGTGGCTGGCCGCCCATCCCGAGCATCCTGCGCTGCCCCATGCCGAGGGCGGCGACGAGGTGGAGCTGCAGCCAGACGTCACCGCCGAGTCCGAATCCGAGCCCCGCAGGGGCGGTCGAGCCGCCGCTGCGGCAGGCCGTCGCTGATCCGGCAGCCCACCTTCAACCGCCCCCAGTCGCGACAGGAGACGCCCCGAATGCTCGTGCCGATGGTCATCGAGTCCTCCAGCCGGGGGGAGCGCGCCTACGACATCTACTCCCGACTGCTGAAGGAGCGGATCATCTTCCTTGGCGACGTGATCGAGGATCACCTCGCGAATTTGATCATCGCCCAGCTCCTGTTCCTCGAGTCCGAGGACCCGGAGAAGGACATCAGCCTCTACATCAACTCGCCGGGTGGCGTGGTCACGGCCGGCCTCGCCATCTACGACACGATGCAGTACCTCCGGGCGCCGGTCTCGACGATCTGCATCGGGCAGGCCGCGTCGATGGCGTCGGTGCTGCTGGCGGCGGGCGCTGAGGGCAAGCGCTACGGCCTGCCGCACAGCCGGATCATGATCCACCAGGGCTCGGGCGGGTTCCGCGGTGCGCCGCAGGACGCCATCATCCAGATGAAGGAATGGGAGACGCTTGTTGACCTGAACCACCGGATTCTCGCGCGGCATACCGGCCAGCCGATCGAGAAGGTGGTTCGCGACACGGAGCGCGACCGGTTCATGAGCCCCGATGAGGCGAAGGACTATGGCATCATCGATGCGGTCTACAACCTCGCGGGGTCGTCCCTGATCGCAGCCGCCCACGATGCCGGTCTCGCCGGCGGCGAGGGCTCCAGCGTGACGGAGCCGTCCGAGGCGACGGAGCCGGACCAGGCTCCGGAGGCGGAGAAAGAGAAGAAGTCGAAGTCCTGATCCGGAGGTCCAGCCGGTCGGGGCGGCGACCGGGGATCGAGGGCAGCGGGTGAGCACGTCGAGCGGGAGCAAGGGAACCAAGGTTCCGTATCGCTGCTCGTTCTGCGGCAAGAGCCAGGAGCAGGTCCGAAAGCTGATCGCGGGCCAGGGCGTCTACATCTGCGACGAGTGCATCAACCTCTGCCAGGAGATCATCGAAGAGGAGATGCTGGAGCAGCCGAAGGCGAAGCCGGCGGCCGCGAAGCTCCCGAATCCCCGCCAGATCAAGTTCGCGCTCGACCAGTACGTGATCAGCCAGGAGAAGGCCAAGAAGGTCCTCTCGGTGGCTGTCTACAACCACTACAAGCGGGTCAACGCCGGCCACGCGGTCGACGAGGTGGAGCTCCAGAAGTCGAACGTGATGCTCGTCGGACCCACGGGATCTGGGAAGACGCTGCTGGCGCAGACCCTGGCTCGAGTCCTGGACGTGCCGTTCTGCATCGCCGACGCGACATCCCTGACCGAGGCCGGCTACGTCGGCGAGGACGTCGAGAACATTTTGCTGCGCCTCATCCAGGCCGCCGACTTCGATGTCGCCCGGGCGCAGCGCGGGATCATCTACATCGACGAGATCGACAAGATCGCCCGCAAGGCCGACAACCCCTCGATCACCCGCGACGTCTCCGGCGAGGGCGTCCAGCAGGCGCTCCTCAAGATCCTCGAGGGCACGGTCGCGAACGTGCCGCCACAGGGCGGGCGCAAGCATCCCCACCAGGACTTCATCCAGATCGACACCACGAACGTGCTGTTCATCTGCGGCGGCGCCTTTGACGGGCTCGAGAAGATCGTCGAGGAGCGGGTGGGGAAGCGGACGATCGGGTTCGGGTCCGAGAGCGTGGCTTCACCGATGGAGCGGGGCAGGATCCTCGAGAAGCTGATGCCGGAGGATCTCCTGAAGTTCGGGCTCATCCCCGAGTTCGTGGGCCGGCTGCCGGTGATCGTGACGCTCACCGCGCTCACCGCCGAGGACCTCGTCCGGGTGCTGACCGAGCCGAAGAACGCGATCGCCCGGCAGTTCCAGCGGTTCCTCTCGCTCGACAAGGTCGAGCTGGTCTTCACGCCCGGCGCGCTCAGGGCCGCCGCGGACGTGGCCCTCGACCGCAAGACGGGGGCGCGGGCGCTGCGCTCCATCGTCGAGGAGGCGCTCCTCGAGGTGATGTACGACATTCCCGAACGCGCCGACGTTCGCAAATGCATCATCACCGAGGAGACGATTCGTTCCGGCCGCCTGCCCCTCCTCCTGACCAAGACCGAGGTCGAGAAGGGCGTCGACGAGACGAACTACGAGGACTGGCTCGCCGACCAAGGCGCCACGGCCTAATCGGCGGCGCTCGGGTACCCGTTTCGCGGCCGTCGGGCTCGAGTCCCAGCCGCCGATCCTCAAATATCACCCGGGGACGTTTGCGCCCCTCGTTTCCGTTCGAGTTCCCAACGCTGATCAGTCCCGGCGATTTAGAGCGAATCATTCACCGCAGGATGCGACTTGGCGGCTCCGAATGATGCAAATCCGAGCGTGGGATGGCCCCGGCCGACGGTGGCGGAACCCGTCGCCGGGCCGAATTCTGCCCTTTGACTCGTCGTGCATTGCGGGGACTGATATCCGATAGGAACCAGGTCGCGGCAAGTGGTCGCGTGGGGTTTCGCAGCCACGAGGCGACGCCCCGCGACGCGACCGGGTACATCCGCGCGAGCGACGCCGCGGGGCCGGCAAGGAGCCGCCGTAAACGGGGCGACTCCGGCATCACGAGGACGACGGCAACGACCTGGGGCGTCCATCCGAACCGGTCACGGACGACGCTCGCAGCCAGCCGTTGCTTCTCATCGAGCTTGCGCCCCACCGCCTCGGCCGCCGCGATGTCCGTCTTGACCTCGCCGACGAGAGCCGCCAACCGCGCGGGATCGAGCCCCAGGATGTCGATCGAACCGCGCTCGCCGCCGATCGCGTAGGTCACCTCGATGGTCGCTGCAAAGCCGGCGGACTCGAGCCGGCCGGCGAGGTGGTTGACGATCCGGGCGTGCTCGGAGTCGATGAGCCGATCTAGCTCGGCGCCTCGCCAGCGCGGCTCGATAAGGACGCGGGCATCCAGCGCGCTGAAGATCGAACGCAGTGTCCGCACTGCGATGCTGTCGACGTGGCCACGCTCAACGCTCGAGATGAGCGCCTGGGAGCAACCGGCCCGTTCGGCGAGATCGGACTGGCGCCAGCGGCGGCGTCGACGCAGCGCCCGGAGAACGAGCCCGACAGTTCGATCATCCACACCGGAAGTATCGGGTCGTCCGGTTACCTGCCGATCAACCGCGTGCGGTCAAACGCGTGGGTGCTCGACAGCGAAGATTCAGGGATGCGCCCTTGGCGGCGACCCGAGGATCAATCGCGCCGCTGACGGCTGGTTGCCGGCGCGGGGGCGGAGCCGCTCTGGGTGCGCGGCCGGCGGGACGGTGGGATCGGCGTGTTGTGGGTGCGAGGCGGGCCACCCTCGCCGACGAGCGAGACGAACACCGCCACAAGCTCGGGGTCGAACTGGACGCCGGCCTGGCGGCGGAGCTCCCGGATCGCCTGCTCGTGGGTCATCGCGGCCTTGTAGGGCCTGGCGGAGATCATCGCCTCGTAGGCGTCGGCGATCGCCACGATTCTGGAGCCCATCGGGATCTCGGCGCCGGCAAGGCCGTGGGGGTAGCCGCGGCCGTCGAACCATTCGTGATGGTGGAGCACGATCTGGGCCGCGTCGCGGATCGCGCCAGCCTGCTCGAGGACCACCTGCCCGATCTTGGGGTGCTCCACGATGGAGCGCCACTCGTGGGCGTCGAGCGCAGCCGGCTTCGACAGGATCTCGTCGGGGATGGCCAGCTTGCCGAGGTCGTGCAGGAGGCTGGCGGTCCTGATGCGATCGATGTCGCCCTCGGGCAGGCCGATGGCCCGGCCGATGTCCGCGGCCAGGTCGGCGATGAGCTGTGAGGCGCCGCCCGCCCAACCGGGCCGGTCGGCAAGCGCGCTCAGCAGGTGGAGGTTCGAAGCGTCAAAGGCGGCCCGCCCGATCTGGGCAGCCTTCTCGCGCGCCACCGGGTCGATCGTTGCGTGGGCCAGGCTCGCCCCATCATCGAGCGTCCGGAACCGGTGGACCTGGTCGCGCCCGGACTCCTTCGCGCCGTAGAGGGCGCTGTCGGCCTCGCGCAGGAGCTGGTCGACGTCGAGGCTCTTCTCGCCCGCGTGGCCGGTGACGCCGGCGCTGATCGCGACCTGGAAGACCAGCTCGCCGTTCGACGTCTCCACGGTGGCCGGCGTTCGACCCAGGATCCGGCGAAGGTTCTCGGCGCTGGCCATGCCGCCGTCGAGGTCGGTCTCGGGCATCACGAGAAGGAACTCCTCGCCGCCGTAGCGCCCGATGCTGTCTACCGAGCGAACGTTGTCGCGCAGGACGGTGGCCACGTGCCGCAGCACCTCGTCCCCGATGGCGTGGCCGTGGGTGTCGTTGACGCGCTTGAAGTGGTCGATGTCGAACATCGCGACGCTCAGCGGCCGCTCGTAGCGATTCGCCCGATCGATCTCGCCCGCGAGGAGGCCGAGGACCGCCATCCGGTTCAGGAGGCGTGTCTGGGGGTCGGTGGTCGCGAGCGCCTCGACGTCGGCGATGCGCTCCGCGAGCCCCTCGAGCGACTTCCGCAGGACCTCGTCCGGGTAGCGGACCGCCTCGACTCTCGAGGCAAGTCCCGCACGAGCGAGCTGATCGGCGACCTTCGCGACCATGCGCGCGCGCCGCCGGCCGACGACGTACGAGAACGTCAGGGCGCCGAGGATGAACCCCACCGCGAGAAGCACGACCTCCGATGTCAAAGCGTCGAGCGGCAGCGTTGTGACCCCCGTCTTGTGGTTCTGGTGCCCGCCAGCACCGAACGCTACGAAGGCCCGAGGTCCGGGAGCATCGCCCAAAGGTCCCATCCGCCATTCGGCATAGGCCGCCGGACGTGGCAGCTCTGGCCGGTGTTGTCAGCGCGCCGGATGCGCGTTGTACACTCCCGCCCTCACGGCAACGACCGAGAGGAGTAGCGCTTCAACGGCCACGAAGCGAGCGCGGGACGGTGCGAGCCGCGCAGGCACAAGGGCGTGAACGTCACTCGCGAGCCATGCGGCCGGCGCCCGATAGCGCGCCACGAGGAGGAACCAGCGCCGGCAGCCAGCCGGACCGGCGGGCGATGAGCCCACCGGCGGGACCTCGAACCAGCAGGTGGTACCACGACCCCGTTCGTCCGCTGGACGAGCGGGTCGTTCGATTCCTGGAGGCGAGCACGACGATGACGGAGCAGGGAAGTCCGCAGACCAGCATCGGCCCGGCCACGGAGCTGCCGAAGGCCTGGGTCCCTGCGGACTTCGAGGCCGGGATCTACGAGCGCTGGCTGGCCGCGGACGTCTTCGCCCCCGACGGCAAGGGGGCGCGGCCTGATCCGAGCCTGCCCCCGTTCGTGATCATCCAACCGCCGCCCAACATCACCGGCGCGCTCCACCTCGGCCACGCGCTCACGTTCGCCCTCGAGGACACGATGGTCCGGCACGCCCGGATGCTCGGCCACGAGACCCTCTGGCTTCCCGGCCTCGACCATGCCTCCATCGCCGCCCAGTACGTCCTCGACAAGATCATCGCGGCCGACGGCGAGACCCGCGAGTCGCTCGGGCGGGAGCGCTACCTCGAGCGGATGTGGCAGTTCATCAACGCGACCCGCGAGGTGATGCTCGGGCAGGAGCGGCGGCTCGGGGCCTCCGCGGACTGGAGCCGGCTCCGGTTCACGATGGACGAGGGCTCCGCGCGCGCGGTCCGGTCCAGCTTCAAGCAGCTCTACGACGACGGGCTGGCCTACCGCGCCGAGGGCCTGATCAACTGGTGCCCCGGCTGCCGGACGAGCGTCTCGGACCTCGAGGTCATCCCGACGCCGGAGACCGGCACGCTCTGGTCGATCCGCTACCACCTCCTGGACGCGGCGACCGGCCAGCCGCTCCCGGACGAGACGATCACGGTCGCCACCACCCGTCCCGAGACGATCCTCGGCGATACCGCCGTGGCCGTGCATCCCGACGACGACCGGTACGGTGGGCTGGTCGGCCGCCAGGTGCGCATCCCGTTCGTCGAGCGCGACGTCCCGATCATCGCGGACGAGGTCGTCGACCGAGCGTTCGGGACCGGCGCGGTCAAGATCACGCCGGCCCACGATCGCGACGACCACGCCACCGGCCAGCGCCACGGCCTCCCGATGATCAGCGTCCTCGCCGACGATGCCTCGATCAACGAGGCCGGCGCGGCCTACGCCGGGCTGGATCGCTACGAAGCTCGCGAGCGGATTCTCGCTGACCTCCGCCAGCGTGGCGACCTCGAAGGCGAGAAGCCCCACGAGATGCTGATCGGGCGCTGCCAGCGCTCGAACGACGTCATCGAGCCCCGGCTCAAGACGCAGTGGTTCGTGAAGACCGGGCCGCTCGCCGATGCCGCGCTGTCCGCGACTCGCTCCGGCGAGACCCGGATCGTGCCGGCGCGCTTCGAGAAGGTCTGGGAGAACTGGCTCACCAACATCCATGACTGGAACGTCAGCCGCCAGCTGTGGTGGGGCCACCGGATCCCCGCGTGGTACTGCCCGGACGGCCACGCGACGGTCTCGGCGGACGCCACCGGCCCGGAACGCTGCGATACCTGCGGCCGCGGCGCGAGCGAGCTGGTCCAGGACCCTGACATCTTCGACACCTGGTACAGCTCGGGCCTGTGGCCGTTCTCGACCCTGGGTTGGCCCGACCGGACCGAGGACCTCCGGCGCTACTACCCCGGCGCGATCATGGAGACCGGCTACGACATCATCTTCTTCTGGGTGGCCCGGATGATGATGCTCGGCATCCACCTGATCGACTCGGCGCCGTTCCAGCGGGTCTACCTCCACGGGCTCGTGAAGGACCCGTACGGCCAGCGGATGTCGAAGACCAAGGGCAACGTGGTCGACCCATTGGAGGCGATCGATACGGCGGGTGCCGACGCCCTGCGGTTCGCGCTGATCAACGGCACCTCGCCGGGCAACAACCAGAAGTTCTCGAGCGAGCGCCTGGAGGACGGCCGGAACTTCGCCAACAAGCTCTGGAACGCGACGCGCTTCGTAATCGGGGCCCGGCCGGCCTCCATCGACCCGGGCCCCCTCGCCGCGCGTCCCACCGCGGACGGCTCGACGCTCGGCCCGACCGAGCGTTGGATCCGTTCCCGCGCGGCCGCCACGGTCGCGGCCGTCGACCGGGCCTACGCCGACGACAACTACGGCGAGGTCTCGCGGGTCCTGTACGACGCGATCTGGGCCGAGTTCTGCGACTGGGGAATCGAGCTCGCGAAGGTCCGGCTCACCGATCAGGCATTGACCGACGCGGAGCGCGAGACGACCTGGTGGGTGCTCGTCGAGGCGCTCGACACCTACCTCCGCCTGCTCCACCCGATCATGCCGTTCGTGACGGAGGCGCTGTGGGGCTCGATCCCGCACGCCGGCGACGACCCGGAGCTCCTCATCGTCGCCCGCTGGCCGAAGGCCGGCGCGACCGACGAGTCCCTCGAGGCCGACCTCGAGCAGGTGCTCGAGCTCATCCGGGCCGTCCGCAATGCCCGCGCGTCGGCCGGCGTCCCCGCGTCGGCGCGCCTTCCCCTGACCGTCCGCGTTCCCGCGGCGCTGCTGGCGAACGTCCAGGCCCTCCGACCCGCGATCGAGCGGCTGGCCCGGGCCGAGCCGTTGGAGCTCGAGGCTGGCGACCTGCCGGCGGCCGGGGGCGGCCGCGGCCGCGTCCTGTCGGTCGTGGCAGGGCAGCTCGAAGGTGCGGTGGTGCTGACCGACCACGCCGGGGGATCCGCGACCGGCGCGGATGCCGGCGATCGGGCCCGGGTCGAGAAGGAGCTCGCCCAGGCCGAGGCCGCGCTGGCGGCTGCGCGTGGCCGGCTCGCGGACGAGACCTTCCTCGCGAAGGCCCCGGCCCACATCGTCGACGGCGCCAGGGCCCGCGAGGCGGAGCTCGCGGATCGGGTCGCCAGGCTCCGGGCCTCGCTCGGCTAGGCGTCGCAGAATCGACCCGATGGCATCGGAACCCCGCCTCGAACCGTCGTCGGGCGACATCGGGCCGGACTGGTGGCAGACCGGGGTCGTCTACCAGATCTACCCGCGCAGCTTCGCGGACGCCAACGGCGACGGCATCGGCGACCTCGCGGGGATCGCGGACCGCCTGGAGCACTTCGGGAGCGGGCCGGACGCGCTCGGGATCGACGCGATCTGGCTGTCGCCGATCTACCCGTCCCCCGACTTCGATTTCGGCTACGACGTCTCGGACTATGAGGGCGTCGATGCGAAGTACGGGTCGATGGCCGACTTCGATCGGCTCGTCGAGGCGGCCCATCGGCGCGGCATCCGGATCGTGATGGACCTCGTCCTGAACCACAGCAGCCATCTCCATCCGTGGTTCGAGGCCTCGCGCGCGAGCCGCGACGGGCCGTTTGCCGATTGGTACATCTGGCGCGACTCGCCCGGCCGGTCGCTGCTCGGTGGTCGCCGGGCGCCGAACAACTGGCGATCGTTCTTCGGCGGACCGGCCTGGACGTGGGTCGAATCCCGTCAGCAGTTCTACATGCATACGTTCCTGGCGGAGCAGCCCGACCTCAACTGGCGGAATCCGGAGGTGCGCGCAGCGCTGCTCGACGTGGTCCGAACCTGGCTCGACCGCGGCGTCGACGGGTTCCGCCTGGACGTCTTCAACGTCTTCTTCAAGGACGCCCAGCTACGCTCCAATCCGTTGCGCCTCGGGCGCCGCGGGCTGTGGTCCTGGCAGCGCCACATCCACGACCGCGACCAGCCCGACATGGCCGGGCTGCTGCAGGACCTCCGGGCGATCGTCGACGAGCGGCCGGGCCGGATGACGGTCGGCGAGCTGTTCGACGGCCGGTTCGGGGAGGCCGCGGCGTTGATCGCGCCGCGCCACCTGGTGTTCGACTGGGCGTTCGTCTTCCTGCCCTGGAGCGCGGCGGCGTTCCGACGATCGACCGAGGAGCGGGAGGCGGCCTTCGGGCCCGATCGGTGGCCCGCCAACGTCCTCTCCAACCACGATCAGCCGCGCCACGCGAGCCGCTACGGCTTCGGCCTCCCGCCGAAGGTCGGCGATGCCCGCGCGAAGGTCGCCGCGGCGTTGCTGCTCACGCTCCGGGGAACGCCGTTCCTCTACTACGGCGAGGAGATCGCCCAGCGCGACCTCTCGGTCCCCAACGCCGAGGCCCTCGATCCGCCGGCTCGTCGCTCGAGCTTCCTGTTCCCGTGGTGGAATCGCGACCAGGCCCGGGGGCCCATGCCATGGCGACGTGGCTCCGGTGCCGGGTTCACCACGGGCAAGCCGTGGCTGCCGCTCCCGCCGGACGCCGAGACCCGCAACGTCGAGGTCCAGGCCGGGGATTCGGAATCCGTGCTGTCGTTCTATCGATCCCTGCTCGCGCTCCGTCGTCGCACCCCGGCGCTCCAGCGGGGGACACAGCGGCTGCTGGACACGGCTGACGCCGACGTGCTGGCCTACGTTCGCGACGCGGGCGGCTCGCAGGCCTTCGTGGCCCTGAACTTCGGAGATCGGCGCCCGACCATCGCGGTCCCGCCGCCGCCCGGTGATCCGTGGCGTCTCGGCCTGTCGACGCACCGGATGCCCCGCGAGGAGCCCGTCGGCGCAACGCTCGTCCTCGAGCCGAATGAGGCGTTCGTGGCCGTCGCCGGCTGAAGCTGCGGCCTTTCGCTCGTCGGGCGCATGCGCCCCCGCACGAGAGAAGTGGCGCGATACGATTGGGCCTTCTCAGGATCGTGGTGTTCGGGGAGATTGCTGGTGCCGCTCGAGTTCCTGCGACGAAAAGGTTCGGGGAGCCCCGCGTCCAATGCCGCCGTGCCCGAGCCCGCCGGCCCGCCGCCCGTGCCGGAGGAGGCGGTCGCGCAGGACCACCAGCTCCGGCTGACCTTCGGGGCCAAGACCAGCGTTGGCGTGCGCCTCCAGGGCGGCCCCCAGGTCCTCGCGGCGCTGCCGCGGATGCTCGACGGGATCTCGATGACCGACCCCGAGGTCGTGGACCCGCGCGACACCACGCTCGCCGTCGCGTCGCCCAGCATCATCCGGACCGAGGAGGCATCGGAGTGGCTTCGGGCCCACGGTGCCAACAACCCGATCACCCGTCACGCCCTGTTCGTCCTCGAGTCGCTCGACGCCATCGATCCGGCGTACGACACGTTCGCCTGCGCCCTCCTCGATGGCGAGGTCGATCCCCGGGGCTATCCGGAGTACGCCTCGGTGGTCGGCGGCGTCGCGGCCCACTGGGACGAATCGACCGGTGACCTGATCGTTCGGGGCGTCGTCGGCTGGGGCGGCCGCGGGACCCGCGGCGACACGGACCGGATCGCGACGCGCCTCCTCGGGCGGCTCCTCAACAGCATCCTCGAGAGCGGTGATTCGCTTGGACTGACCGGTGTCGAGCGCCCCGGCGCTGGCCCGGCCGGGACCGGCGTCACGTGCCAGCACTGCGGTTACCCGAACGTCCACCCACGGGCTGTCTACTGCCCCAAGTGCGGCATGCGGATGCTCCACTCCTGAACGCGCCGCGCCTCGACTGAGATGCCGATCTACGACTACGTCTGCTCGAACTGCACGACGCGGACCGAGTTCATCCACGGGATCGACGCGCCGACACCACGGTTCTGCCCGAGCTGCGGGGCCGAGGGAACGCTCCGAAAGGCGGTCGTCGCGCCATCCGTCCACTTCAAGGGCTCGGGCTGGGCGAAGAAGGATCGATCGACCAGCTCGACGTCGAAGACCAAGGCTGCCGCTGCGGCCGGCTCCGGCGATGGGTCGAGCAGCTCACCTGGGGACGGCGCGTCGTCGGGCGACAGCTCGTCGGGTGACAGCTCGTCGTCGGGCTCGTCCGGCGACGGCGCGACCAAGGCCGCCGGCGACGCGGGTTCGACGAAATCCGCCGACTCGGGCGGGTCGAAGCGCGCAGCCAGCTCCGCCTCGAGCGAGGACTGACGTGGCGCCATCAGCGAACGACTGGATCAGCCTCGCGGAGGCCGCCGACATCCTCGGGGCCGCGAACGTGCGCTTCCTGCCTTCGACCATCGGCGGCTGGGCGCGGGCGGGCAAGGTCCAGAGCATCAAGCTCGGGGGCCGCCGCTTCGTCCGCCGCGGCGAGATCAGGGCGCTGATCGCGGCGCCGCGACGGGTCCGAGCCTCGGACCTCCAGCCCGGGCTGTTCGAGGATCTCCAGGACTGAGCGACCAGGGGCCGGCTGCGCCGCCGCCAGCCGAGCCGCAAGACGCCCCGGCGGCTCCGCAGAAGGCCGGGGCGCTCGACGGCCTTCGCCGTCGCGCGGAGTCGCTGCTGGCGCAGCCGGCGGTTGCCGCCGGACGCAGGATCCTCGATCGCTTCGGGGCGGCGGGCGGCGGCTTGCTCGCCGGCGGGCTGGCTTACGCAGCGCTGTTCGCCATCGTGCCCGGCGTCCTGCTGCTCGCGGGCGTGGCCGGCCTGTTCGTCGCGGATCCAGCAGAGCGCGCTCGCGTCGTCGAGGTCCTCGCCGGCGTCCTGCCGCCACTGCGAGAGCTCATCACGGCCGTGCTCGACGAGGTCGCCGCGGAAGCCGGCCCCGTTTCGATCGTGGGCGCCGTCGTCCTGATCTGGGGCACCAGCCGGTTCGCGGTCGCCTTCGACGACGGGCTGGCCCGCGTCATGGGCGGCACCCGATCCAGGGGCCTGCTCCGGCGGAACCTTGGCGCGCTCGGGGCGGTCGGGCTGATGATCGGCGCGATCCTGCTGAGCACGGTGCTGTCCGGGGTGCTCGCGTTCCTGGAGGCCGCGACGTCGGCGGGCGTCATCCCGTTCCTGGGCGTCGCCTTCTCGATCGGGCTCGGGGTGCTGCCGGTCCTGGCCACGATGGCGGCCACGGTCCTCGTATATCGCGTCGTGCCGGTGCCGGCGCCGCCATGGCGAGCGGTGGTGATCCCGGGGATCGTGGTCGGGCTCGCCCTGACGATCCTCGCTCGGGTGTTCGCCTTCCTGGCGCCGCAGCTGATCGGGGCCGCGGCACTCCTCGGCACGCTGGCGACGGCATTCGCCGGGCTGGCGTGGCTCGGGCTGTCGTTCCACGCGCTGCTCATCGGCGCCGCGTGGGTCCGCGATCGTGCGGACCGCCAGATGCCGTCGGGAGCGCAGCCGATCCAGACCTAGACGGCGGCCTGCTGGGGCGTGCCGCAGCGGCGGCAGAAGCGGGCGCTCGCAGAGAGCGAGAGACCACACGAGGGGCAAGCCCGCGCCGAGAGTGGCAGCGCGGGCTGGGCCATCGACGGGAGGTGCGCGCCCGGCCCGCGCGGGACCTCCGTGTCCTGAGCCTGGGCGACGGGAGCGTCCTGCTGCGCAGCGACCGCGACGTCCGGCCACTGCGGCTCGAAGGCGGCCGAGGCCGCGCCCGGAGCGGGCC
>JBKKDM010000129.1:0-7325 GCA_046707905.1 Candidatus Limnocylindrales bacterium | reverse complement strand
CGATGACCTATTCATTACGAGTGAATATTCGGGGCTTTTGGAGCGGACTCTGACCTGCGGAAATGCAGGTTTTGAGCACGTAACTAATCCGCTGCGTTGCGCGGTTGTTCGCTCCCAATTGCCGGCGAGGGTGTCAAAACGGGTGTCAAAACGGGGATCTGGAAGATCGCCGACGCGAGCCCGTCGACCGCCTGGCGAACGATGCCGGCGCGCACGTGGCTGTAGGTGTTCAGCGTCACCGAGATCTGGCTGTGGCCGTAGAGCTCCATCACGATGCGAGGGTTGATCCCGGCCTCGAGCAGCAGGGTCGCCACGGTGTGCCTTGTTCCCGAATGCTGGCGCACGCGGCGCACCCCTGCCTTGGCGGTCAGGGCGTACCAGTCGTCCAGGTCATGCTCGGGCCGGACCCCCGCGCCGGTGGCCGAGGTGAAGACCCAGCCGCCTTCCTCCCAGGTTGGCCCGGCCGCGAGTCGCTCGGCGATCTGTGCCTTGCGGTGCTCCTTCAGAGCGGTGACCAGCTCGGCGGGCAGGGCGATGTCACGGATCGAGTCGTCGTTCTTCAGCGGCCGGCGGACCATCCCCCCGCCCTTGGCTCTCTGTGCCCGGGCCTGGACGGTGACCACCCCGGTGAGCAGGTCGATGTCGGTCCACCACAGGCCAAGGACCTCGCCTTGGCGCATGCCCAGCAGCAACCCGATCAGCCACCGAACGCCGCTGCGGCGAGAGGCGAGCTCGGCGACGATCTTGGTGACCTCGGCCAGGGTGTAGGAGTCGCCGCGGTTGCGCCGGAGCGGCGGGGCGTCAACGACGTCGGGGTTGAGGGTGGCGAAGTCCCGGGCCGCCACCCGCAGCGCCCGGGACAGGATCCTGTGCGCCTTGAGCACCGAGGAAGGGGCCAGGGCTGGCCGGCACACGCCGCAGTGCTTGTCCTTCAGGGTCGGGCAGTCGAAGCGCTCGCATGGGCGGCCGATGGCCATCAGGGCGTAGGCGCTCTCGACGTGGTGGGCGCGCAGGCTCGTGTCGAGCTTGCGCCGGCCGAGCAGCGGGATGAGGTGGTGGGTCACGATCGAGGTGTAGGCGTCGAAGCTGTTCTCGCTGACCCGACCCTTGGCCGAGGTGGCCAGCCAGTGGGTCAGCCACTCCCCCACCGTCGGAGTCCGGCCCTCTGGTAGCCCTTTGGTCCGGACCGTCTCCTTCAGATCCAGCAGCAGCTCGTGGGCGGCTCCCTCTGTGGCGGCATACCTCAGCCTGGAGCGCTCCCGGCCCGACTCGTCGACGTAGCGGACCCTGGCCACCCAACGGTCATCGGAGCCGCGCTGGAAGACCGTGCCCTCCCCGTTGGAGCGACGCAGCTGCTTGCGGGCGGCCACCTCAACCGGCTAACTCGAGGCGGCCGGCCGTAGTCGGGCTCAGCCTGCCCGCTCGCGCAGCCGGAACATCTCCCCCAGCGCGTCGGCCTGCACCAAGGTCAGCGCTTCGATCGAGTCCAGCACGGTCTGCTTGCTGACGCTGAGCTCTTCGGTCAGCTCGTCCACGTTGCAGCAGAACACCCCGATGGCGAGCAGCTGACATGCAGAGACCAACCCAGTGCCTGCGCAGGAACCCATGCTCGTGCAGGGAGCCACCGTGTGCGTCATCCACGGATCGGCTTGTGCGCTGTGCTGATTCATCGGTGAGAGCCCCCTGAGTGTTAGTGATGCTTCTGCTGATCATGTCCCTTCCTTGGCCTGGGAGTACCGGCCGTGAGATGACTCACTTCGCATCGTGTGGGATCCGCCGTTTCGTCGCAGATCTCGAAGATGCCGCGCCAGAGCACTGAGCAGAACAATGTCTCCCTGGGTCAGTCCGCTCAGGTCGACCTCGGCCCGTGGGTCGGGGGCCTCGCCGACGGTCACCGGCCGGTAGCCGGCCGAGGTCAGGATGGCGTTTGTGGTGTCGGACGAAAGCCGCAGCGCCTCGGTCATGGCCAGCAACGTCCTGCGCGCCGGCCGCATCGGCCGCGGCTCCTTGCCACGTACCGGCTTGTAACCCCGTTCGGCCATCCCCCAGAACGAGTCGCTCATCCCGGCCAGCCTGGCCGCCTTGCGCACGGAGTAGCCGCGGGAGGCACGCTGCTCGGCCAGCAGCTTGGACCAGGCGGGTGAATCCGGCGGTGTCGGGGGTGGGTCGGTCATGTCCCCCATGATCCGTGGTTGCACCACCAATCTGTAGTGGCCTCGTTCAGGATGAGTCCGCAATAGCGCGCGTTTTGCTCCGGTTCGCGCTTCAGGCCAAGGGTTACATCAGTGTCTTTCCGCAGGTCAGGACCTTGTTTGGGGGTCGGGATGGTTCCCTTTCGGAAAATCCGTTTAGGGATGCACCAATGCGCTATGGTTTGCAGACACGCCGCAGCCCGGGAAGGTGCAGGGGTCCAGAGTCCACCTTCCAGCGGCGTCCTGAATGGAGACCGACGTGAGTGAGAACGAAGAACGCAAGACAGCGGTCCGGCGCGCGGACCGTGAGAGACGGGCCCGCCTAGCCCTGATTGACGCACTCAACGCAGTCCTGGCCACGCCCCACGAGACCGTCCAAGCCCTGGAGGAAGACATCAAGAAAGCCCTCGAGGGCCAGCAGTGAGCGCCACCGACGGCACCGCCCGCCCACTAACGACCCGCCAGATCCTCTGGGTGCACACCCAGTTCGGCCGGGTCGCCTACCAGGTCGACACCCGGATTCTGCGCGAGGCCATGGTCCGCGCCGGCAAACGTCAGGTCGACATCGCCAGAGGTACACACCTCTCCAAATCCATGGTCGGCGACGTCGTCCATGGCCGCCGGCAGCCATCCGAGAAGGCCCTGATGGCCATCGCCCAGGTCCTGGACATCGCCGACCCCCGCGTTCTGCTCTGCCGGATCACCACCACAACCCCCAAGGAGACGACCGCCGCATGACAGCTCGTAAGCCACGCGAAACCCCCATCGAGCCCCTCGCCTACCGGGTCCCCGATGCCGCAGTCCTACTGGGCATCGGCAGGACCACGGTCTACGAGCTGATGAGGACCGGTGAGCTGCCTTCAATCAAGGTCCGCCGCGGTCGCCGAATTACCCAAGCAGCTATCGACAGATTCCTACGCGAACGGACCGCCGCATGACAGCTCACGCACCACCCAGCACCCCCATCGAACCCCTCGCCTACCGGGTCCCCGATGCCGCAGTCCTGCTCGGCGTCGGACAGTCCACGGTCTACGAGCTGATCAGGGCCGGTGAGCTGTCCTCGATCAAGTTCCGCCGCGTCCGGCTCGTCACCCGGGCAGCGATCGACGCCTACCTGCGTGATCGCACTGCCGCCTAATCCCCCTGCAAGACAAGCCGAGCGACGGCCCCCCGACAAGAGAACCGCCGCTCAACCAACCGAAATGAGAGTACCCGAAATGAGCACAATTACCTCGGCCAGCCCGCCCGCTGGCGCCTGGTCTAACCCCAACGCCGAGCTTGTTCTGCCCTGCGATACGCCGCGCGAGCGCTGGCTCGCCGAGCGCCGCAAGGCCATCGGCGGCTCGGACGCGTCCGTCATCGCCGGCGTCGGCTACGGATCCCGCTACGAGCTGTGGTTGGACAAGACCGGGCGCCTGCCCGAGCAGCACCAGACCGCCCAGATGCGCTGGGGCACCCTGATGGAGCCGATCCTGCGCCAGGCGTTCACCGAGGACACCGGCCTGGTGGTGCACCGCCGGGGCCTGATGCGTTCCAAGTCTCACCCGTTTATGGGAGTCAGCCTCGACGGGAACGTCTCCGACGGCGGGATCCTCGAGTGCAAGACCACGAACTGGCGCCTGGCGGAGCAGTGGGACGACGACCAGATCGCCGACCACGCCGAAGTCCAGGTTCAGCACGCCCTGGCCGTGACTGGTCGCACCCACGGCCACGTGGTTGCCCTGATCGACGGGAGTAACTTCCAGGTCCGCCGGGTCGAGCGCGACGATTCCTTCATCTCGTTGCTGATCGAGATGGAGGAGGAGTTCTGGACCAAGTACGTGGTCGGCGATACCGCTCCTCCGGTGGAGGCGGCGGCGTTGGGTGCGGTCAAGACCCGCTGGTCGCTGGTGGAGAAGAAGCTCACCGTCGTCGACCAGGAGGTCGTCGCTCCGCTGATGGCCGACTTCAGAGCCGCTAAGGCGGCGATCAAGGCAGCAGAGCAGTGGGCGGACCTGCTCGAGGCCCAGGTGCGCGAGCTCCAGGGCGACGGTGAGGTGCTGGTCGCCGACGGCAAGGCGTACGCGACCTGCGTGGCTAACGGCACCTTCGCCAGCAAGCGCTTCGCCACTGACCACCCCGACCTGGCAGCAGAGCTGAGCACCAAGCTCAGCTTCGACCTGGACCGGATCAAGATCGAGCACCCCGAGCTGTACGCCCAGTACCGGGCGCGTGTGCTGCGCCCGCTGGCCACCCCGAAGGCGCTCTGAGATGGGCGCCAACCTGGCCGCCCGGGTGGCCAAGAACGCCGTGGCCACCCGTAGCGCGGGGCCCAACACCCTCGAGCAGGACATCGCGTCCATGACCAAGCAGTTCGAGCTCGCGATGCCCAAAGGCTCAGAGGCCGCCCAGCTGGTCCGGGACGCGATCACCGCGCTGCGGATGACACCCAAGCTCCCCGAGTGTGAAAGCCGCTCGGTGCTGGGCTCGCTCATGACCTGCGCGCAGCTCGGGCTGCGCCCCGGGGTGCTGGGCCACGCCTGGCTCCTGCCGTTCTGGAACAGCAAGGCCAACGAGGGCCGTGGCGCGCTGCAGGCGCAGCTGGTCGTCGGCTACCAGGGCCTGATCGAGCTCGCGCACCGCTCCGGGCGGATCTCGTCACTGATCGCGCGCACCGTGTTCACCAACGACCACCTGGACATCGACTACGGCCTGGCCGACTCGTTGGTCCACCGGCCGGCGATGGACGGGGGCCGCGGCGACCCAAGGGGGTACTACGCGATCGCGAAGTTCACCACCGGCGGGCATGCGTTCATCTGGATGACCCACGAGGAGATGCTGTCCTACTCCAAGGAGTACGCCACTGCCAAGACCAAACAGGGCGTGATCGTTGGGCCCTGGAAGGACAACTTCGAGGCGATGGCGCACAAGACGTGCGTGCGCCAGCTGTCCAAGTGGATGCCCAAGTCCACCGAGCTGGCCACCGCCATCGACGCTGACAACACGGTCCGCCTAGACGTCGACCCCACGGCCGACATCAACCACGTCAGCCGCCACGAGGTCCTCGGGGAGGTCGTCGCCGACACCGAGGCCGGTCCGGTGAACACAGGCACCGGTGAGGTCATCAACGCTCCCGCTGATGACGAGGCCGCCAAGGAAGCGGACGAGGCGTGGCTGGCGGAGCAGCAGCAGTGACCACCCTTTGGAACCCACCCCAAGAGATGCCCGAGCGCGACGCTCTCGAGATGGCTGCGCCACTGGCGGAGCGAGTGCGCAGGACGGTAGCCGCATTCTGGGCACCGATCCCGCTCATCGAAGACCAGGCCGTGGATCCGGTCGGAAATGCGGGCGACTAGGCCGTGAGCCGTTCAGTCGCAGCAGCGGCGACCCGCACCCTGACCACCTGCGTGGGCTGGGTCCGGGTCGTCGCTCGCGAAACCGCCGGCGAAGGCGTCGTGACGGTGTGCGCCAGTCAGGCCGGGGCCACGCTGGGCTGCTGGGTGCTGCCCGCGCGCCGTTGGCTCGAGGCGGTCCGGCCGTTGATCCGCGCCGCCCAGCAGGCCAGGGGCACCCCGGCCGGCACCGCCTTGACCTGCTCCACCCGCGGCTGCCAGCAGCGGGCCACCGACATCGCCGCCGGCCACCTGGCGTGCGCCCGCTGCGCGCAGACCCTGTCCCCCAGCGCCGACGGCGCATGACCAAGGAGCCGCCCATGCCCAAGGCCGCGTCAACGCCCACCACCCTGGAGGAGATCCCGCTCACCTCGATCGCCCCGCACCCCCGCAACGTGCGCCGCCACCTGGGCACCGAAGCCGAGATGGCCGAGCTGGCAGACTCGATCCGGGCCAACGGGATCATCGAACCCCTGATCGTCGGCAACCCCTTCCGCACCTCGGCCAAGGGCAATGGCCCGCCCAAGGACTGGCGGTACACCCTGATCACCGGTCACCGCCGCCTGGTTGGCGCCCTGGACGCCGGCCGCAGCAGCGTGCCGTGCATCGTGCGCCACGACCTGGACACCCCGGCCAAACAGGCCGAGGCGATGCTGGTCGAGAACAGCCACCGCAAGGACCTGACCGTCACCGAGGAGGCCGACGGCTATCAGGAGCTGATGAGCTTCGATGGTTACACCCCGGCCGTGATCGCCAAAAAGCTGGGCCGGTCCAAGGCGTTCGTGACGGGCCGACTGTCCCTTGCAGGCCTGCCCGAGCGGGCACGTGAGTGCGTTGACGGCGGGCAGCTGAGCATCACCGACGCCCTGGAGCTCGCCGCGTTCACCGACCCGGCCATCGTGGCCGAGCTGAGCGAGTATGTGGGAACCCGGGACTGGTCCTGGCGGCTGAACCAGGCCAAGGGCGACCTGGCACGCGCGCAGGCCGCACGGGAGAACCCACCACCTGCTCCCCCAGACCCGGTCGAGACCATCAGCGACCCGCCTGCTGCTGCAGCAGAACCGGCCGACCGAGCCAGCCGGGACACCAAGGTCATTCCGGAGGGCCGGACCACCCGCGCCGCGCTGATTCGGACCCTGGACACTGCCGCCCGGGTTCGCCATGCCCACCTGGCCCGTGTCATCGCCACCGGTGATACCGCGATCGCGTTGGCGATCGCCCGGACCCGAGTCGCCCAGGCCGCCAAGGACGCGTTCTACGACCAGGAGGTCGTCACCCGGGTCTTGGGCCCGGACCATGACCGGACGATCAAGGCGATGACCATGGCCCAGGCCGTCATCGCCCTGGACGTCCTGGCCGGCCTGAGCCGCGACGCCAACCTGGCCCAGTCCGCGTCTGCGTGGCGTCAGGACTACACCAGCGGATGGCGCGAGCACCTTAGTGGCGCCTTGGGTTACGAGTGGAGCCCCGCTGAGGTCGAGCTGCTGGGGCAGGCAACCTGATGGCCCGCCGTCGTGTCGACACGGCGCTGAAGATCCAGGTCCTGAGGTTCCTGGGCAGATACGAGACTCCTGACCAGGTCGGCGCCCGTTTCGACATGACGCCCCACCAGGTCATCGACGTTGCAGCCAACCATGGTTACCCGGACCCGGAGAAGATGACCAAGGCCGCGGAGATGATCGCCGCCAACCCCAACAAGAAGGTGCCCAACCCCAACAACGACGTGGACGGGTCTACCTCTGCCCAACTCCCTGTGCACAGT
>JBKKDM010000128.1:0-5793 GCA_046707905.1 Candidatus Limnocylindrales bacterium | reverse complement strand
CGGTGGGCGGGGCGGCGGGGGGCCGCGTCGGCGTGCCAAGCGCGCCCGGAAACGAAATGTGCGGCGGCCCCCGGTGACGGGGCCGCCCGAACAGCGCCAGAGCTGGCGGGGCTATTTCTCGTGGATCACGACGCTCCCGCCGGCAAGGGCGGTGAGTGCAAGGTCGGCGACGATGGCGCCCACCTTGTCCAAGATTCGGGTCCCGAAGGAGTCCGTTCGATTGGAGCCGCCGTCGACGATCGAAACTGTCCACGCAGCGTTGCCGGACTCAAACAGCGTCGCACCGGAGTCTGCGGCGATGTACCGGATCGTCCCACGTCCCTTGAGCACACCGGCGATCGGGAATGAGCGCCCATCGACGGTGAACGACTCGAACACGTTCGACTTGAACATGAGGATCGCCGGCCGACCGCCGTACGTCGTCCGAAGCATCAGGACCAGCTGGCCCTTCGCCCCGTTCCTGTCCACCTTGGCGTTGAAGCCGAACGCGGCGCGACCCGTGTCCAGTTGGATCCAGCCGCCGCCCGTGGCGTGACCGGATGCCGGCCGATAGACCCCGAGGCCACCGGGCAGCGCCGGAGGTGCTGCGTAGTAGCCGTTGGGGTTGGACGTCGTCGCACCGATCAGGCGCGGGACGACGCAGTAGCTGCCCTCGCCGACGTTGTTCCACGTCGCGGTCGCAGAGCCGACGCCATCCCCGGCCGTCCCGGTATCGACCACCGCTGCCGCGATGGTCGCCACGGGCGACCCGGTGAGGCACGTTGCCGCGGCGTAGATGTCGAACGCGACGCGCATCCGTGTGATGTCGCCGATCGTCCCGCCTGGTTCGGGTTGCGGGCCGGTGTACAACGCGGCGGCCGAGTCGTACGCGGTCGCTCGCAGGGTCACATTGGCGCCGGCGGTCGCCGTGGTGTCACCGGCGTACTCGAGCCATGCGTCCTCCCGAGCCACCACGAACGTCCCGGAAGCCGACGCCGGGGCGTACGTACCCGTTCCGGCGAACGTGGCGCCACGCGAGATCGAGCCGGCCGGTCCCGGGGTCGAGAATGTTGCCTGGGCTACGCCTGACGCGTTCGTCGTCGCCGACTGGCTCGAAGAGCCGAGTGACAGCGTCAGGGACTTGTCCGAGACCGGGCTGCCGTTGCTTGTCAGCGTCGCCGAGATCGTCGCGCCGTCGCTGTACTGGCCGCCGCTCGCCCCGCCAACGATCAACGACGTGGGTTCCCGGACGACGTGGATGACGAAGGCCACCGAATCGGTGCCGCCGCGGCCATCCGAGACGCCGATCGTGACCGTGTGGTCGCCAAGATCGGCGAGCGTCGGCGTCCAGGCGAAGGCGCCAGTGGTGGAGTTGAGTGTCCCCGGCCCGCTGGTCTTGGAGTAGCCGAGGGTGTTCGCGGGCAGGTCCGGATCGGTCGCAACCGCGGTGCGGCTGACGGCGTCGCCGGGGTGAACCGTGGCGTCGGTGATCGCGTCGAGCGAAGGATCGCGATTGATCTCGGCAACCTGGATCGAGAACGAGCGTGACGCCGTCATCACCGGGGCGCCATCGTCGGTCACGACGACGGTGCAGGTGAACGTGCCCGGCCCTTGCGCCTCCGTCGGGGTCCAGGTGAAGGCCCCGGAGGTCGCATTGATCGACGACCCGGTCGGGCAGGTCGCGCCAAGCGAGAACCCGAGCGCGTCAGCGTCCTCGTCGTCGGCATTCGCCTGGACCTGGAGCTGGACGAGCTCGTCTACCACCTGGTCGGTGATGAGCTCCAGCGTCGGGGCATGATTGCCCTCTCCGCCACCGCCGGAGATGACGACCGGTGCAGTCCGTCCAGTGGCCGCTACCGGCAGGCTTGCCTCGCCCGTCGCCTCGTTCCAGTAGGTGCCCGGCGCCGTCGCCACGGTGACCTCGAAATGAAGGACCACGGAGTCAAGCCCGCCCAGGGCGAACGGTCCGTCCCAGGTCAGGACCTGGCCGGCGATCTGTGGATCGTCGCCGGTGATCCCCGACGTGGAGCCGGTCACGTATGTGAACCCGGCCGGAAGCGTGTCCGTGATCGCGTCGATCTCGACGTCCACGGGCAGCGCGTTCGTGAGCGTGATCTCGTAGCCATTGGATCCGCCCGGCTCTGACTCCGCTGCATCTGCAACCTTTGACGTCGAGACGGGGCTCAGCGCGGTGAATGGGGCACTTGCGGTGAAGACGACATCGTCATAGTCGAAATCGCCGCCACCCGTGAGGTCCTCAAAGCCGAACTCGATGCCATCGTCGACGAGGCTCCGGAAGCCGAAGACATGTCGAGTGTCGTCGCCGTTCAGCCGATCCATCGAGAAGAAGGCGTTGTTCCGGACGAACTCATCGGGACTCTCTCGGAGGATATCCAGGTCGTAGCCGGGGTTGATGAAGAAGACGAGGACATCTCCGCCGTCGAACTCGATGGTCCTGTCCGGGACCGATGCGTTCGAGCCCCGCGGGAAGATGGTCGTCGCCCGGAGCATTGCGGCGTGGTAATAACCGGAATCCTCTGGAGCGAGGCCATCGACGGTCCCGAGCTGGTCGTCGGCCGGGAATACGTTGAGCCCGCTCTCGAAGATCGCTCCCTGGAAGACGTAGTCGAACGTCACGTCGACGGGACCGGTGCCGGCCAGCGTGAACGCCTGGATGCCCGGAAGGGAGGCGTAATCCGGGCAGTTGATGACAATCGGGTCCTCGGGATCGTCCTGATCGCCACAGAGCGGCAGATCCAGGTCCGCTTCGTCGAGCACCCGGACGAAGGCGCCATAGGCACGCGAGCCGACGTCGTTGGTCACGGTAACGACCGCGAGATAGTTGCCCGGCTGCGTGTAGGTGTGGCCAACCTCTTCGCCCGACGCGGTCGTCCCGTCGCCGAAGTCCCATTCCCAGCTGGTGATCGGCGCTTCGGGCGTCGTTGACCCGGACGCATCGAATGCCACCGGGAACGGGACGAAACCCTTCAGCGGATGCGCCACGTAGAACGCTTCCGGGCGACCGTCGGACACGATCACGGTCTGCTGGGCGGTCGCGGTCGACGTCCCATCGGAGACCGTCAAGCGCGCGACGTATCCACCGGTCCCTGTGTAGGTGTGCTGCGGCGACTCGTCGGTCGACGTGTCGCCGTCGCCGAATGTCCATTCGTAGGTCAGGTCGTCGCCATCGGCATCGGTCGAGTCGTTGATGAAGTCGACGGTCAGCGGGACGACGCCTGTCTGGGCTGACGGGGTGAACGCGGCCGTCGGGGCGGAGTTCGTTCGCCCGGCGACGGCTGCTGCCTCTCGAGCCAGCATGTCAAGGGCGGGAATCGCCGCCTCCAGCGCGTCGGCGGTATCACGCGCGACGCTCGGAATCGTCGCGTCAAGCGGGATGATCCCCGGGTCCAGCGCGAAGTGGCTGCGGATGGCCTCGATGTCACCGGCGTCGAAGCCGAGGTCGTCGAGCTCCTGCAGCTCGGCGGCGGTAAACCCGGACGTGCGAACACGGGCATAGACGTTGGCGAGCGACAGGCGGACGTCGGCACTCGCAACGATCGGGCCCGTGAGCTCCGTCCCCAACTCGATCTGGTCGGCGTACGCGCGGAAGGCGTCCGCGCCGTCGCGCAGCTCCTGGATCAGGGCGGTCGTGTTCGCGGCGAGCGCGGCCGTCTGGCGATGCACGCCCGGCACGTTGCTGTCCTGAAGTGCGCCCTGGTATCGCTCGAGCGCGTGGAGGATCGACGTGGAGAAGGCCATCTGGCGATCCAGTGACTCGGCGAGCACGTCATCGACGTCCGTCCCGAGCGGGTCGATCGGCCGGAAGGACGGCTCGTCGACCTCGATGTAGCCGAGATCGGGTGGATCCGCCTCGATGTCCGAGTACATCTTTTCGAGGGCACAGACAAGCTGCTGGAGGATGGCTTTCGCCTTCTCCTCGCCGATGGTGATGGCGGTGCTCGCGCTTGGAAATGCGATGCCGCCGGCAACGGCGCCGCCGGCGATCGGAAAGACCGTGCCGAGAAAGTCCGCGGCGCCGGATTCATAGGCGTCGGCTCGCTTGGTGAGGTCCATGACCTTGCCGTGCGCAACGGAGATTTCGCCAGCCGCACCCTCGATGTCGCTGACGACGTCGTAGGTCTGCCAGACGGTGCACACGAGATCCGTCGCGAAGGCCATCTCGCCGAAGCTGGCTTTGAATGCCTGGACGGCGCTGCCAGCGATGCTCCCGTCGCAATCGGGACAGGCACGGACGGTGAACGGGATGCTAAGGCCCGTCGCGTCGCCGATGGTGTTCTCGGTGATCAGCCGCCACGTGCCGAGATGGAGCGTCGGACCCTCAACGAGGGTGTACTGCGTCCCGATACCGACGACCGTGTTCGCGCTACCCCATGCCGGGGAGTTGCACGGGAAGTCGCCCGCCGTCGCCAGGGTGACCTCGTCGTTGACGATGCAGATCCGACCACCCTGAATGTCCGACGTTGTGTACGCAAACAGGCCGTCGTCATCGACGAACTGGTCCTGCGGGTCGCCGCTGAAGTCCGCTGGAATCGGATTGAACAGCCCCGCGTACGCAGGCCCCGGATCGACGAGCGTGATCCCGCTCGCGAGCATCGAGAGGGCAAGCAGACCGACCGTCAGCCGACGACGCTTGCCACCGAAACGCTTACCCATCTCGAGCATCTCCACTCCCCCACAGGTCGAGCCATGCGGACAGACAATTGGCGCGGCCTCGCGGCCTCGCGGCCTCGAGCGCAGCGCCCACGATCGCTAGGTCGCTGGCGATTCCATGGGGCCACATGGGCCCCCGTGCGTAGCCGATTGGCCACATCGCGAATCGGAGCGTTCCAGCGCAACCTCCACACCCTTCCGACGCTGGAGCGGCGCGGAACGCAGCGGCGTCCGCGACATTGCGGCCTGATCAGATGGCTTAGCTGCGGAACACCGCGCGACCTTCGGGCGTAGTAGTAGCACCACGCCAACCCCCGGAGGTCCGATGCGAGCTCTTACGTTCCTGACTACAGCCGGCCTGCTCCTGATCGTCGCATGCGGCGGCCCGACCGCCCCAACGGCGAGCGTTCCCGCAGCGACCACGTCCCCATCGGCATCGGCGCCGACCGAACGTCCCGAGGAAAGCCCAGGACCCCTCCCCACCGAGCTCACCCTCGGCCAGACATTCGGGCTCTACTACGACCCGCAGATCGAGCGCGTGGTCCTCGTCAATGGCGCCAAGGAAACCGGTGCTGCCATGCCGACCGAGCTGTGGAGCTGGACAGGCACCGCCTGGGAGCTGCTCGATGCGGCCGGTCCAGAGTCACGCGGATTTGCGGCGATCGGCCGGGATCCGGTCCGCAATGTCGTCGTCGTGCATGGCGGGATCTCGAGCTCCGGGACGGCGTTCGACGAGACGCTCGAGTGGGACGGCCGCGATTGGACCGTCCATGTCGCCGGCGGCACTGGGCCGGGTGCCCGAGAAGGGGCTGGACTCGCCTACGAACCCGACGCGGGACGGATGCTCCTCTTCGGTGGCGCGGTCGGGTTCGAACAACGGGCCGACACGTGGGCGTGGGACGGCGAGACCTGGTCCCTCGTCACCCAAACCGGCCCGAGACCTCGTTTCGTCAGTCTCATGACCGAGGATCGCGCCACCGGTGATGTTCTCGTGCAGAGTGGACACTGGGTCGACGGCAACGATGGCGACTTCCTGGCCGACACCTGGCGCTGGGACGGCGATACCTGGACCGAGACCGCGAGCGCGGACGGGCCCGGAAAGCGCGTGAACGCTCCAGGAACGTGGGACGAGCGGCTCGGAGG
>JBKKDM010000127.1:0-20514 GCA_046707905.1 Candidatus Limnocylindrales bacterium | reverse complement strand
CGCGATCGGGACTGGCGGCGTTGGCCGCGGATCCCGCTTTCCTCGTCGCCGCGTCGACGATCGGCGGCGTGGGCTACGCCCTGCTCTTCGTCGGCGGCGTGACCTACGTGGCCGAGCACGTCCCGCCGCACCTCGCGGCGACGGGCCAGGGAATCTTCCAGAGCGTGGCGTCCGGACTGAGCGGCGTCGTCGCGGCAGCGTCGGCCGGGTTGCTGGCAGGCGCGATCGGCATTGCCGGGATGTTCGGTGTCGCCACGGCGGTGGGCCTGGGCGCCGTCCTCGTGATCGCGGCGGCCGTCCTTCCCGGCTCGCGACAGCGCGAGCGCGGACTCGCGGCGGCCGAGGTCGCCCGGGTGTCCCCGTCGCGGGGTGACGACGACGTGCCAGCCGGGCCGGAGGGGCCACGTCTACCCTTGTGACATGACAACGAAGCTCGGGATCCTGCTCTGGAATCAAGCCACGGACTGGCCGGCGTACGAGGCGGCGGCCAAACGAGTTGACGGCCTCGGGTATCACAGTCTGTGGGCCTGGGACCACCTCTACGCGATCTTCGGCGATCCGAACCAGCCGATCTTCGAGGGCTACACGACCCTCGCGGCGTGGTCAAAGGCCACCACCAACGTCCGCCTTGGCCTGCTCGTGGGCGCGAACACGTTCCGGAACCCCGGCGTCGTCGCGAAGATGCTGACGACGATCGACCACATCTCGGGCGGGCGCGCCATCGCGGGCCTGGGCGGGGCCTGGATGGAGCCCGAGCACACGGCCACCGGGATCGACTTCGGGTCCGGGTTCGGCCAGCGCCTCGACTGGCTGGAGGAGTCGGTGGCGGCCCTCGAGCAGCTTTTCGCGGGCGACCGCGTCACCTCACCCCCGGGCGGTCGCTACCAGCTCGACGACCTCGTGCTGCTGCCCGCGCCCATCCAGAAGCGCCTGCCGATCATGATCGGCGGCTCGGGCGAGAAGAAGACGTTGCGAACGGTCGCGCGTCACGCCGATATGTGGAACGCAATGGGCACGCCCGAGTTCCTGCGGCACAAGGTCGAGGTCCTGCAGCGCCACTGTGACGATGCCGGCCGCGACATCGCCGAGATCGAGTTCACCGGCGGCTGCAAGCCGATCATTCGATCGACCGCCGAGGAGGCGCGCCGGGTCTGGGAGGCCCAGATGGCCCACAACCGGACGCCGATGGCGGACGTCCTCGACGACGCCACCTTCTGGGTCGGGACCCCGGAGGACATCGCGGCGAAGATGTCCGATATCAAGGCCCTCGGCTTCAACACGTTCCTCGGCGAGTTGGCGGCGCCGTTCGACGACGAGACGCTCGAGCGCTGGATCAACGAGGTCCGCCCCATGGTCGACGGGACGTAGGCGCACCGGCCCGACACCGGGCCGGACGCCGGCCGGACACGGGCCCGACACCGGCCCGACACGGGCCCGACACGGGGCCGACACCGGCCTCCCTGGAATGTCGCTCTATCTGTCACCCCCGGACACCTAACGGCGGCAAGCCGTCTACGTCTGCGCCGCAAAGTCACGACCCCCCGTTCCACGATCCGGTCGACCCGAGCGAGGCAGAGCTTGGCCCGCGAAGGGCAAAAGCCACTCGTTACCTGTCCGCGGGTGAGAGTTAGCTGAATCTCGGCCAACAGCGTGATCGGGGGGCGACGAGGGCGCCGCACTGCCCGCGGGGGTCGTCCGACGCGTGGAGGCAACCGATCGACAGGTCGCGGGCGAACCGAAGGGCCGCCGCCGAGGCCCGAGCCATGGCGCCAATCCCTCAGGCTTCCAGGATGATTTCACGCCGGCGTTTGATCTCAACGCCGTTCGGTGGTCGCCCGCAGCCCCCGAATGGAGATGGTTCCAATGAAGCGGAATTACCCGGTAGAGCCTGGCTTGTAGTAGAGCCTGGCTTGTGGTGGAGCCTAGCTTGAGGGCGCCCTCGAAGACAGCGCGAGAGCAGGCCGGGTGGGGGCTCAGCGCACGGCCGGTCCGACCCAGGTAGTTCCGCTTTAGGTGAACCAACTCGATTCCCGCCCGGAGGGCGGAGTGCCCGCCGAAGCTGAACGTGATCTGGGACCGGAAATTTCCGGTTGGCGCCTCGCCAGGGTGCCCGCCGCGTGCGCCTGCCAAGGAGGCATGCCCGTGGCCAGCCCCCGGCCCAGCCCGTCACCCGCCGCTCCAACGCGGCCGCGGCGCGTCACAGCCAAACCTGATCGGGACTCCCGGAGACAAGGCGCGGGCCCTGCGACCCGGCCATGTAGCGCGGTGCGCCGAAATCGAACATCTTGGCGGCGTGACGAAGGAGCTGGTCGCGTCGGTCCCGGACGATGCAGCGCTCGACGCCCTTGCGGACGGGCTCGGGCCGGCGCGCGCCCTCGGGCTCGATGTCGCCGCCGCGGAGGCCGTCCTCGGCCATCGGCGAGTCGGGAGCGGCGGGAATGGCAAGTCCCCTTCGTCGGTCGACAGCCAGTCAGCGGCGGCCCGAGCGGCCCTCACGAATCTCGCGGGAGCGGCGGGCCTCAAGCCCCAGGGCGTCCGCGACCTGATCCCGGACCCGGCGCAGCGCCGCGGCATCGACGGCGCGATCGCGGAGATCGCGCTGATCCTCGACATGGACACCTTCGAGGATCAGGCCCTCGCCCGCGTCCGCACGTTGGCGCGCGCCAAGGGCCTCGGCCCGGTCAAGGCGCTGGTCGCCCTGCGCGAACGACGATCGCCCCGCCCCACGGCGGCCGCGGACCCAGCGGCGCATCTACTCGCCTGGAAGACGCGCGGCGTGCTGACGCGAGCCGGTGATCGGGTTCGGACGGCGATCACCGAGGCCCTCCCCGAGATCCCCGAGGGTCTCCGGCCGCGGTACACCGCCGCAGGGAAGGGCGACCTCGAGCTGCGGCTGGAGGCCGGCATCGACCGCCTCGTGACGGACTCCGCTCCCGCGGCGGCCGAAACACCGACCCATCGGATCTGGCGCCTCGTCGGGCGACTCCAGTGGCTGAACCTTGCCCTCTATGCCTTCGCGATCGTCTCGCTGGTCGGTGGGATGACGGGCGCGATGCCCGTCTGGAGCATCCACCTGCCGTTCTTCCGCAACGTGCCCGGGGCGCCATTCGTGCTGGTGCTCGGGCCACTGGTGGCGTTCGCGCTGACGCTCGGCCTCAACATCCATGCGGAGAAGCTCAGCCGGAGCTGGTCCAGCCGCATCGAGAACGACATTCGTCGCGGGATCCGGGTGGTCGTCGAGGCCGAGGCGTTCGCGCCGCTGGCGCCCGTGGAGTCAGCCCGCGCGCGCCTCGGGGAGGCCTGGCACCGCATCCTGCGCGGCTAGCGCCACTGGCGCCGATCTACCAGCGAATGACGACCGGCGAGCCCGTTCGCGAAAAGACGTCGTAGTACAGGTCCAGCAGCTTCTCGTTGTACTCGCCCTTGTAGCACTGGCACCAGTCGATGAGCTTCACGCGGATGCCGTCGACGTAGACGACCGAGCCGCGCCAGTCCGAGCCCAGGGCATCCCGCAGCTTCGGGCCGGCCGCGGCGTAGGCCTGGAACCCGCCGCTGTCGGGGTGGTCGACGGTGCACGGAGAGACGCCGGCGCGGCAGTAGTACGAGGCGTATCCGCGGAGGAAGTGCGTCAAGCGGGGCGTCGGCGTCGGGCGGGGTGTCGGCGTCGGGATCGGGACGACGATCGGCTTGGCCGGGTTCAGTGAGGGCTGGGCTCGTGGCGGTGGCGTCGTCTCGTAGGCGAGGTCGCCGAGCTCGGCGCCATCCCCGGAGCGCATCGGGGCGGGGGAGGAGATCGGCGCGGGCGACGACATCCGCGCGCCCGACGAGCCGGTCTCGGCCCCGGACGCGTCCGGAAGCGCCACCGAATCGGGGCCGGCCGGCACCTGGACACGGTGGAACGCCGATTCAGGGATCGGACTTGGTTCGCTCGGCTGGGAGCCGGCAGCGGCCGTTGCCGCGATGGTCAGTGTTTCGACGACAAGCAGGAGGACTATCGCCCTCCATCGGGAACGCAAGATGGTTCGCACGGGTCGTCGACGGGAGTCGACGGGCACCAAGCCATCCTGCCCACGTTCGGGTTGCGGTCGGAGAACGCGAACCGAGGTTGGGGTTGCATCTGGGGGGCATTGCTGCGGTTCGGTGCGGTTCGGTGGGTTTCAGGATCGTCGGGCCCGGCAGGGCTGACGCGGGCCGCACAGCAGACGCCGGTTGCAGGGCAGACGCCGGCCGCAGGGCATACTGCGCCGGCTATGCGCGCGCGAGTCGCCGGGCCGATCGCTGGGGCGTTGGTCGCGGCCGTCTGGGCGGCGGCCTGCACGGCCCCCCGCCCAACGCCGCCTGCCCCCCAGGCAGCCGGCGAGACGATCGCTCCCACGCCCAGCGCATCCCCGCCCGCGCCCCGCCTGACGTACAACCCGGCCCAGTGGCCCGATCCCCTGGACGCGCAGTGGCTCGGCGGCACCTGGTCGCTCGTGGCCGCGGTTCCCGGCCCGCAGCAGGAGCCGCTGCGCTACTTCCTCGACTTTGGCCGGTCCGTGCTCGTGACTGACGAAGACGGCGAGCCGCTGACGTGGGCCGGGGGTCTCACCAAGGTCGAGTGGTCGGACCCGCGCGGGACCTGGACCGTCGAGCTGGACGCGCCGGCGCCGTGCGGCAAGGCGACCTACAGCGTCACGATCAGGGGCGGACTGCTGTTCATCCCGATCGAGGAGTCCTGCCGCGAGCGCTTCGGCATCCTGGTCCACGACGACTGGAACCGGCCGATCCCCGGACCCACTTGATCGAGGCCGGTCGCTGCGTGGCCCCGCCGAGCGATTAGACTCCGCGCCAGTCGTGCGCAGACGAACGTCGCTCCCCGCGTCGCTTGCCCTCGTTGCCGCCGCGCTCGTCGCCGGCCCGGCGCTCGTCGCCGCCCAGACCGCGGAGGATCCTTCGAACGTCGTCCTCGTCTTCGACGTCTCGAACTCGATCCTGCTGTCCGAGGACGGCACGAACACGGAATTCGCAGAGGCACTCGACGACATAGCCGACCGCGTCCAGGCGAACGCGACGGACCTCGCGATCGGCAATGCCGAGATCTCGTTCGTGGTCTTCGGTACAACGGCGATCACGTACCGCAACCGCTGCGTCGGATTGGCGCTGAACGAAGATCCGACGGCGATCGCCGCGCTCGAGCGGTGCCTCCGGGACATCGCCGGCGAGTACCGCGCCGGCGCCGATGCGCCGATCCGGAATCGGATCAACACGCAGAACACGGACCATGTCGCGGCACTTCGCGTGGCCTCGGAGCTGCTCCCTGACGAGACCACCCGCTCCGCGGTCATCTTCTTCACCGACGGCCAGCACGACCCACCCGGCACGGCCCGCGACGACGAGAACGTCATCAACCTCGTGACGCCGTTCTACGAGGGCCAGACGCCGCTCGCGATCCTGCCGGTCGGCCTCGGTGCGGCTGCCGGTGGGTTCGAGACCGAGCTCCGAGGCATCTACGACACGTTCATCCGAGACATGGAGCCGTGCGAGGGTCGCGCGGAGTTCGCATGGCCGACGGTCGTCTTCCCCGAGGCGGAGGCCGCCGGCATCGCCGTCGCGCAGGCGCTCCAGGAGATCACCTGCAGCTTCAACTTCGCGCCGCCCCCGACCGCCCCGCCGACGCCGGCACCCACGCCGACGGCGCCCCCACCGCCGGGCACGCCGCTCAACGTCCAGCTCCTCGGAGGCGACGAATCGCTGACCGTCCAGTGGCTCGCGCCGACCGAAGGCGCCGACGCGATCACCGCCTACCGGGTTCGCTGCACCCCCGAGGGCGGGGAGCCGATCGAGGTCGAGGTGCCGGCGACCGGCGCACTCGAGACGGAGCTCTCCGATCTCGCCCCCGGCACGCGCATCAGCTGCGTCGTTGTCGGGCTGGTCGGCGACGTCGAGGGGCCGGCGAGCCAAGCGTCGCAGACCGTCGTGGTCCTCGGGCTGCCGATCGCGCCGAACCAGCCACGAGTGGACCCCGGCGACAACGCGGCGCGCGTGTCCGTCGATGCCGTTGCCGGCGGAGCCCCAGCCGAGGAGTACATCTTCGAGTGCCGGGATACGGCGGGCGCAGTGGTCGGGAATGCGCTCTCAGAGGAGCCGAGCGGTGTGGTGGTCGGGCTGACCAACGGCCAGACGTTCGACTGCGTCGCCTACGCCCAGAACCGGATCGGCAAGAGCGCCGCGTCGGTGGCGTCCGCGCGATTCTCGCCATGCGGTGGCCTGTTCGATTGCCAGCCGTGGACCAGGTTCGCCCTCATCGGCGGCGTGGTTGCCGCGGCGCTGGCGATCGGGATCTACGCCTTCAACCGCTACAAGCGCCGGAATCGCGTCTGGGTCACGGCCCAGGTGGACGGCGGTGCGAATACCCCGCTCGGCTGGGGACCCGAGATCGGCATCCGCCTGGATCGCGGTGAGGACGGCTGGTTCGCCACGCTCCAGCCCTACGAACAGTCCGTGATCAAAGCTCGTTACCGTGGGGATGAGCGGTTCGTGGTCACCTCGAAGGCCGGCATCCGCGACGTCCACCAGGGCGATCCCGCGCCGGTCCGCGATGAGGCCGGGGCCCTCCACGAGCTGATCCTGCGGCGCTATCGCCAGCGCCCCAAGGAGCGAGCAGCCGCACCGCCGCCTCCGAAGGGCGTCGCGCCGAGCGCGGAGCTCGGCGAGCGCCTCGAGGGCAAGGAACCAACCCCGCCACCGGAGTCGGACCTGGTCGGCTGACCGTGGATGCCCTGAGCGCGATCCTCGCGATCGTCGTCGCGATCGCGCTGCTCTTCGAGGTGGCCCGCCGCATCGGCGTGCCGTATCCGAGCCTGTTCGTGCTCGGTGGCCTGGCGCTCGGGTTCGTGCCCGGGCTGCCGCGAATCACGCTGGAGCCGGAGCTGGTGCTCCTCGTTTTCCTGCCCCCGCTGTTGTTCGAGGCGGCCGTGGAGACGCCGGCGCGCGACCTCCGGACCGACGTCTGGCCGATCGCGCGGCTGTCCGTGGTTCTCGTGCTCCTGACGATGCTGGCGGTCGCGATCGTGGGCCGGTTCGTGATCGGGCTCGATTGGGCGGCCGCGTTCACCCTCGGCGCGATCGTCGCGCCCACGGACGCGATCGCCGCCACCTCCGTGTTCCGGCGTCTCGGCATCCCGCGCCGCGCGGCAACCCTGATCGAGGGCGAGTCGCTCTTCAACGACGCGACGGCGCTCGTCGCCTACCGAACCGCGCTCGCGGTGGCGATCGGCGGGACGTTCGTGCTGGCGGACGCGCTGACGGGATTCGCCGTCGCCGTTGTCGGCGGCATCGCGATCGGCGTGGTCGTGGGGATCGCCGCCGCCCTCCTCCTGCGCTGGCTCGACAACCCACCGGTCGAGGTCCTGCTGTCCCTCGTCATCCCGTTCGTGGCCTACCTGCCCGCGGACAGGCTGGGCCTCTCTGGCGTGCTCGCGGCGGTGGCCGCCGGGCTGATCGTCGGCAACCGGCTCGGGACGATCCTCGGGCCGCAGACGCGGATCCTGTGGATCTCGACCTGGAAGATGGTCGGGTTCGTGCTGAACGGCTTCGCGTTCGTCCTCATCGGGCTCGAGCTGCCGGTGGTCCTCGGCGAACTGGGCGGTCGATCGATCGCGGACGTGGCCCTCATCGTCGGGCTGGTCGTCGGCGCCGTGGTCCTCACGCGGCTCGCGTACGTGGAGATCGCGAGCCACATCCCGAACTCGACCCGCCAGCAGATCGCCAGCATCAGCCCCGAGCTCGGGCGGCGGCTCACGTGGGTCGTCGGGTGGTCGGGGCTGCGCGGCGCGGTCTCGCTCGCCGCCGCCCTCGCGCTGCCGCAGGACTTCCCCGAGCGCAACCTGATCCTGCTGGTGACGTTCGCGGTGATCGTCGTGACCCTCGTCGGGCAGGGGCTGACGCTGCCGTGGCTGGTCCGCTGGGCGCGCATCGAGGGGGTCGACCTCGACGGCGACGAAGCCACGGTGGCGAGAACGGCCGCGTACCAGGCCGGGCTGGACGAGCTGGCCCGGCTTCGCGCGTCCGGTGTCGGGCACGAGGAGCTGCTGGACCGCCTCGAGGGCGGGCTCCGCGATCGAACCGAGCACCTCGCGACCGAGGACGTCACCGAGACCGCCGACCGAGCACAGGAGCGGCTCGAGCACGAGCAGATCCAGCGCTCCGTCATCGCCGCACAGCGCGCCGCGGTCATTGACCTCCGCGACCGCCGCCACATCAACGACCGCACGCTCCGGCTCGTCGAGCGCGACCTCGACCTCGAGGAACTCCGCGCCGAGGGCTGATTCGCGACTCCGGCGCCCTCGCGCCGGAGCCCCTCAAGCCGGGTCGCCCGGGCGCCGTGACTCACAGACACGAATTCGACCGGAGCCGGCCTCCGCGCCACCGAATTCCGGGTCTTCATGACGAATTCGTGTCCCACAGACACGTTCTCGCCCCGAAGACCCCGAATCGGAGGGGTTTTTGGCTTGATTCATGTCCTACAGTCACGAATCGGCCACCAAGGCGAGGAAATTCGCCGCGAAGCCGCGCGTAAGCGTCGTGTCGTTGACTGACAGTCATGACCAGCAGGCCCGTGGGCGCGCGAGAGCGGGCTCGCCTCGTTCGGACGCTTCGTGATCGCATTGGCCGCCAGGTTGCGGACGCCCGGACCGACGCTGGGGCGTCGCGCGCCCACCTGGCCCGCTGCGCCGGGATCGATCCCGCACACGTCGCTCGCATCGAGGCGGGCAGAGCGAACCCGAGCCTCGAGGCCCTCGTTTCACTCTCAGCTTGCCTCGGGATGGAGTTGGGCGTTCGAATGTTCCCCATCGCCGGCACCCGGCTCCACCATCGCTTCCAGGCGCCGATGGTGGACGCGCTGGTGCGATGGCTCGGTCCCCAGTGGCGACCCGAGCCCGAGGTGGTCGTGCCCGCGGCACGGGGCGTCATCGACCTGGTCGCCCGCCGAGCGCTCGACCGGCTGACCATCGCATGCGAATGCCACTCCGAGCTGCGACGCCTCGAAGCGGTGGTCCGGCGGCTGGCGGAGAAGGAGGAAGCGCTTCGAGGCATCGCCGGTGCGACCCACACGGCCTCCAGCATGCTGCTGCTGCGATCGACGCGAGCAACTCGCGAGATCGTCACCGCGTATGAGGCAACCCTGGCGGCGGCATTCCCCGCCCGGGCGGCTGACGTGCTCGCTGCCCTCGCCGGAACCGCTGCCTGGCCCGGGCGCGGAATCATCTGGGCGAGGGTGGAGGGCGGCAAGGCCAGACTCCTGGAATCGCCACCGCGAGGAGTTCGTGTCGGGCGCTGAGCTCGTGCGTTTCCCGCCCCGCGGGCTTTCCGTCGGGCTGAGGGCGAACAGGCGATGCGAACTTGCGCATCGGCGCAAACGGTGTAAGATAGTTGCAGAGTCAACGATCTACGTAGACCCGACCCGCCCCAGGAGCCTCTCCGACATGACCCTCGCCACCACCCTCGAGCCGAACCCCACGGCCCCTGCCACCCCGGCTTCTTCATTCGGCGACCGCGCGGATGACGCGACCATCGAGCGGACCGCCGAGGGACTGCGCGCCAAGGGCTACGCCGTCCACGTCGTCGAGGACGGCGAGGAGGCGAGGAGCGTCATCCTCGGGATCCTGCCGGAGGGCGCCGAGGTCGGGCAGGGGGCTTCGCAGACCCTCGAGCTGATCGGCGTCACCCGCGAGATCGAGGAGTCAGGCCGGTACGACGCGGTCCGCAAGCACACCCGATCGATGGACCACAGCTCGGCCGAAGGCCTGCGGGCAATGCGGAAGCTCGGCGTCGGGCCGGACTGGTACGTCAACAGCGCCCACGCGGTGACCGAGGACGGGACGATCGTGATCGCCTCCAACACCGGCAGCCAGCTGGCGCCGCTGGCATTCGGTGCGGGCGAGGTGATCTTCGCGATCGGCTCGCAGAAGCTCGTGCCGGATCTCGCCACCGCGTTCGAGCGGATCGAGGAGCACATCCTGCCGCTCGAGAGCGAGCGGATGCAGGGGCTTTACGGGGTCGACAGTGAGATCAAGAAGCTCCTGGTGATCCGGAAGGAGTTCCGGCCGAGTCGGTTCACGGTCGTGATCATCAAGGAGCCCGTCGGCTTCTAGCGCGCAGCTTCTAGCGCGCTAGCCTCGATGATAACCCGCGCGAAGAGGTCCTGGTAGGCCGCGCCGACCCGACCCCAGGCCATCGGCCGAGCGTGGTCGTGGGCCAGCTCGCCCATGGCGGCCCGGCGTTCCGGGTCCCCCAGTAGCTGCTTGATGCCGTCGGCGAGGGCCTCGGGCGTCGCGTCGACGAGCAGCCCGCGGCCGTCGGCCAGGAGCTCGGTGGCGTAGGCGTACGGCGTCGAGACGATCGCTCTGCCGGTCGCCATCGCGTAGGCGAGGGGACCGGACAGCATCGTGTCGAGGTCCGGCGTCGGCGTGACGAAGACCATCGCGGCCTGGAGCCACTTCGTGAGCACGTTCCGGCCGACGAACTCGTCCACGAGTCGAACGTGGGCGCCGACACGAAGCTTCGCGGCCAACGCGACGAGTGAGGTCCGGTAGGCCTGACCCTGCTCGGCCAGCACGTCGGGGTGGGTCGCGCCGAGGATCACGTACTGGGCCTTGGGGTGCGTGGCGACGATCGCCGGCATCGCCTCGATGACCCGTTCGAAACCCTTGCCCGGGCCCAGCAGCCCGAAGCTCAGGATCGTGTCGACCCCCTCCAGGCCCAGCGTCGGTGCGATCGAGGTGGCGACGGTCTCGGGAGCGACGCTCGGCAGGTCCGGTGCGCCGTATTGGATGACTTCGACTCGCTTGGGATCCGCGCTGTAGGTCGAGGCAAGTACGCCTGCCGCGCCCTTGGACATCACCACGGTTGCCTCGACGGAGCGGATCAGCTCCTCGAGGATCTCGCGCTGGTTCTCGGTGGGCCGGCGGGGGAGCGAGTGGATCGTGGCGACCGCTGGGACGGTCAGCCCATGCACGAAGTCGAGCACGGATTCGCCATCCACCCCGCCCCACGCGGCGGCATCGAACTGGATCGACACCACGTCGGCGCAGCGCGCGAGGGCGGCGGCCGTCCGGGCATAGTCCGGTCGCTCGTCGAGCCGGATGCGGTGGTGGACCTCGAACGCGTGCTTGTCGGCCGGCTCATCCGAGTAGAGGGCGACGATCTCGCGATTCGGGGTGACGCGGCTCAGCTCGGCGGTGTAGCTGGCGAGGCCGCAGACGCGGGGCGTGTAGGTGGAAACGAATGCCGTGCGAACGGTGATGCTCCTCGGAAAAAGAGAACGCGGCCCGTCCGGGTGGACGAGCCGCGTGGATCGCTCGCTAGGCCGCGGCGTGGACCTTGGCGGCGCGGAGACCCTTGGGGCCCTCCTCGATCTCGAACTCGACCTTCTCGCCGCCGTTCAGGCGGTCGAAGTCAAGCGAGCTGTCGAGGCCGCCGCGGTGGAAGAAGTATTCCTTCGCGTCCTCGGCGGTGATGAAGCCAAAACCGCGATCGGCGATGACCTTCTTGATGGTGCCGGTGGTCACATCGACCTCCAAAGCTTCCCGAACTGGGCAAGAAAGCGCACGGTCCGTTCGAGAAGGGGTCGGCCACACGAGTTCACCACGAACTGCGGTGAGTTACCACCATAGCACAAATGTTCGAAGTCCGCCGTTACCACGATCTTCCACTGGCCCGAAATTGCCAGTAGCGTTTTTCCTGCAAATGCGTATGGTTCGAGTTCCGGTAGGGGCCGGGCGTGGACCGGGCAGGTCCCAGGGCAGGGAAGAGGCACGAGGGCAGGGCGTCGATGATCCTTCGGGTGCTCCGCGGGCGCGTCGTCGAGGGCGAGAAAGCGCGGCTGACGCGGTTCGTCCACGAGGCCGTCGCGGACGCGCTGACGATTCCGGGGCTGCTGTCATTCCAGCCTGCCGTCCGTGAAACGCCCGGCGGCACGGAGCTGGTAATCGTCTCGACCTGGACCGGATTCGAGTCGGTGGCAGCCGCAGGCCGAGATCTGGACTCGCCGCTCGCAATCGCCGGCTCGGCCCCGATGCTCGCCGACAGCAACGCCGAGCACTACGAGCTCGTGATCGGCGAGTCACGAGCGATGCCTCTCCGAAAGGCCAAGCTGCGGCTGACCCGGATCCCGATCCGGCCGAACACGGAAGCCTCGTACTACGAGGCGGTTCGCCAATGGGCCGAGCGCCTCCTCGATGAGCACGGGCTCGTGGCCTTCAGCCTCGGACGCCGAGTGGTGGGCCGGCAGGACGACATCGTCGCGGTCCAGGTCTGGCAGGACGAGGAGGCTCTGCGCGATGCCGCCGGCGCCGATCTCGGGAAGCCCATGGGCGGGGCCGAGCTTTCGCGGTTCTGGGCGGCGGAGCCGGCCATCGAGCATTTCGACGCGCTGACCGCGGTCGATGCCCAGGCGGATGCGCCCGCGATCCTCCTGGCCGACAACAGCCGCCGCTACGTGCACGCAACGCCCGCGGCGGCGCGCCTGGCGGGGCGGCCGCTGGCCCGCCTGCTGACGATGCGCGTCGAGGACCTCACGCGCGGCAGCGATCGCAACGCCGTGGCCGCGGCCTGGGATCAGTTCGTTGAGGCGGGCTCGATGTCGGGGCCGTACATGCTCGAGCGTCCCGATGGGTCGGAGCTGGCCGTCCGGTTCTCGGCCAAGGCCAATGCGCCGTGGCCCGGCTCGCACGCCTCGCTCATGGTGCCCGCGGACGAGGGCGAGGATCTGGATATTGACCGGGCCCTCGTCAGCGCTGGCCTGGTCGCGAGGTACACGCCCGGCTGACCCGCGGAAACCGGCGGATGACCCGCGGATGAGCCACGGGGGCCAGAATCACCGCGGTGACAGCTCGCCCGATTGACCGCCTCCTCGATGACCTGAACGACGCCCAGCGCGAGGCGGTCACGTCGAGCAGCGGGCCGCTCGCAATCATCGCCGGCGCTGGCTCGGGCAAGACGCGGGTCATCAGCCGCCGCGCCGCGTACGCGATCGAGACGGGCGTCGTGGCACCGGACAAGGTCCTGCTGGTCACCTTCACCGACAAGGCGGCAACCGAGATGGTCGGGCGGATGGCGGCGCTAGGCCACCGGGGCGTGATGGCCAAGACGTTCCACGCCCACGCGCTGGCGCAGCTCCGGACGTTCTGGCCGGCCCGGCACGACGGCGCGCCGCTGCCGGGGATCCTCGAGAGCCCGCTCCGGCTGCTGTACCCGCTCGCGCGCCGGCTCCCGGGCGGTTACGCGTTCACGCAGGCCAAGGACCTCGCCGACGCGATCGGCTGGGCGAAGGTGCGGCGGATCGCACCCGAGCGGTGGCTCGCCGAGGGTGGCGATCGCGCGCCGATCCCGGCCGAGCTCTTCGCCCGGGTCTACGCCGACTACGAGCGAGTGAAGGCGCGTACCGGGGTGATCGACTTCGAGGACATGCTCGTCGGCACAGTCGACCTGCTCGAGACGGATGAAGCCGCGGCGGCCCTCGTGCGGTCGCGGAAGACGTGGTTCAGCGTCGACGAGTACCAGGACACCAGCCCGCTCTCGGAGCGCCTGCTGGAGCTGTGGCTGGGGGAGTCCCGCGACATCGCGGTCGTCGGCGACCCGGACCAGACGATTTACACGTTCACCGGCGCGACGCCGGAGCTGCTGCTGTCCTTCGAGCGGCGCCATCCGGGCGCCCGGGTCGTGGCGCTGGTCGAGAACTACCGGTCGAGTCCGCAGGTGCTGGAGCTCGCCAACCGGCTCGTCGGTCGGGACCAGCCGAGCGCCGTTGACGGAGGCCGCGGAGTCGACGGGGGTCGGGGAGCACTTCGCGCGACGCAGCCCGCAGGGCCCGCGCCGACGATCCGGCGGTTCGCGGACGATGCGGCGGAGCGCGACGCGGTCGTTGCCGGGATCCGCGGGCTGCTCGACCAGGGCGTTGCGGCCCAGGAGATCGCGATCCTCGTGCGGGTGAATGCCCAGCTGCCCGAGCTCGAGGATGCGCTCACGCGGGCGGGCATCGCGTTCCGCGTGCGCGGACAGCGGTTCTTCGAGCGGCGCGAGGTGCGCGAGGCGCGGAGGCTCTTCGCGGGCGTGGCCGGCAACGGGGGCTCAGGACCGGCGATCGTGGGCACGATCCGGACCATGTTCGAGCAGCGGCTCGGGCTTGGCGCCGCCGGCGTCGAGGGTGGCGAAGCGGCACGGGAACGCGAGGCGTCACTCCAGCTGATGCTCCGGATGGTCGCGGACGTCGTCGGGTCGAGGACCGGCGTTACGATCGATGACATCATCGCCGAGCTCGATCGGCGCGAGGCCGCGGAGGCTTCCGGCTCGGAGGCCGGGGTCAACCTCCTGACCTACCACCGCGCCAAGGGCCTCGAGTGGGACGCCGTCTTCCTCCCCGCGCTGGAAGAGGGGCTCCTGCCGATCCGACAGGCGAAGGAGACGGCCGCGATCGACGAGGAGCGCCGCCTCCTCTACGTCGGGATCACGCGCGCTCGCCGGCACCTCGCGCTGTCGTGGGCGGCTCGCCGGGCCGCCACCGCGGGCGCCAAGACCGGGGCTCGGAAGCCCTCGCGCTTCCTCGAGGCGCTGGAACCGGCGCGCGCGCGATCCGTAGGCCCGCGGCGGGTGAGCGACTCGAACGGGGTCGCGGCGCGGATCCGGGCTTTCGAGCCGCTCGGCGCCGGCGTGGGCGCCGATGTCGATGCGCTCCTCCTGGAGCGGCTGCAGCGCTGGCGGCGCGATCGCGCCCGCGCGGACGGCGTGCCCGCGTACGTCGTCGCACACGACTCGATGCTGTTCGCGATCGCAGACGCGCGCCCGTCCAGCCCCAGCGCCCTCGCCGGCGTGAAGGGCATGGGCCCCGCGAAGCTCGATCGCTACGGCGAGGACATCCTCGAGATCGTCAGCGAATCGCCCCCGGCGCCCCGGGTTGAATAGCCGACGCCCGGAGGGCCTGGGGAAGACCTCTCCGGGCGTCGGTCGACGTTCGGCGGCAGGGCGCGAGAGTGCCCCTCCACACCCCGAGACCGAACGACCCTCGAAGCAGCGACGCTTCGGCGGGTCAGGCGCGGGACTGTAGAGACGGGTCCCTGATCTCGGCACTAGGGGAAAGGACCTATCCGGCCTTCCGCCCGCGCCGTGTCAGCCCTTCTTCAGCTTGCGCCAGCCGCCGGCGCGGTTGTTCGCGATGATCGCCCGGAAGAGCGCGACCATCGCCCGGTCGTTGATCGGCTCGCCTTGCTTGATCGCGATCATCCGGCCCGTCTCGTTGCCGTGGCCACCCGTGATGATGCCCTCGGGATCGGGTGCCAGGCCGCCGTCGTAGAGGAAGACCGTCACGTGGTCCTTGGTCTTGAGGAACGCCGCGACGTTGCCCTCGAGGACGAAGTAGGGCTGCACGGTCCGCTTGATCGTCTCCTCGATCGCCGGGTCGGCTTCATGGAGCAGCTCTCGTACCCGCTGCATGATCTCGCGCTGCCACTCGGGAGCGCCGTTCAGGTAGTCGTCGACTCGAGGCTCGCGCATCTGCGCATGATGCCGCCCCCGACGGGCATACGCTCAATCCGACCGGGGTCGAACCTTCTGTCGAGCTGACTCGTCTGGACGGGTTGATGGAGCAGCACGTGGTCCGAAGCAGCGCGACGCAGGGCCTCGCCCCGGCCGCGCTCGAGGACGTCCACGAGCGCTTCCTGCGACTCGCGGGGAGCGGGATGGACCGCGCCTACCGCCTTGCCGGTCTCGTCCTGGGCGACGGGTCCGAGGCCGAGGACGCGGTCCAGGACGCGCTCCTACGGGCCTGGAATTCCGCTGGCAGCCTTCGTGATGCCGCCGGTTTCGAGGCCTGGTTCGATCGGATCCTCGTCAACGGCTGCCGGGATCGTCTTCGCCGGCGGAAGGTCCTGCGGTTCATTCCGATCGACGCGACCCATGACACCGTGCCGGTCCGGGATGCCTTCGGCGCCATCGGCGAGCGCGACGCGATCCTCGCCGGCCTCCAGGCGCTGCAGCCCGACGACCGCGTGGTCGTCGTCCTCCACTACTGGGCCGACCTGCGCCTCGAGGACATCGCGGCGCGGCTCGACTGCCCCACGGGAACCGTCAAGTCACGCCTGCATCGAGCGAAGTCCGTGCTCCGGACACAGCTCGGCACCGGCCGAGACGAGGTGCAGCGATGACCGACGAGCTTGATCTCCGACTGTCCGCGGCCTTCCGGTCGCTGGACCTGCCGGCCGCCGATCCACGGCTCCGCGACACCCTCGAGGCGCTCCGGGCCAGGGGGCCGGCCCGCAGCGAGCGCCGCAGCTCGAGCCCGTGGCTCGCCGTGCTGGCGGCAGCCGCTTCGGTCCTGGTGGCCGTGGCGTTCGTGATCAACCAGCTGGGCATCGTGCGGTTCGGGCCGTCGCCCTCGCCCACGCCTGCGCCGACCCCCACGCCCGCAGCAACAGTGGCGCCCAGCCCCACGCCAGGCTCCATCGGGTGGGCGGGACATACCGTTGCCACGCTGCTCGCCGCGCGCGCCGCCGGTGAGCTCGGATCAGAGCAGGTCTTCCTGACCGGCTGGTGGACGGATCTCCGACCAGAGGCAGCCTGCGGGACGCCGACGCCATCGCCCCTGATCATCGCCTGCGGTGACGGCCAGTTCGGGGTGACGGACGAGGACGAGCCGATCGGCACATGGGATGGCAGCCTGTTTGTCTCGACGGACGTTCCAGCGATCACGCCATACCTTTCGCCGGACCTGCCGTCACCCGGGCTCGGTCGCAGCCTGATCGGCCTCGTCGACGAGGACAGCAACCCACACCCGCCCGTGTTCGTCAGCCTCGTCGGGCGGTTCGACAGCCCAATCGCCGACACCTGTCCGGTCGCGCTCCGGCAGGCCTGCCGCGATCGATTCGTGATCGACGAGATCATCTGGGTCGAGGTCGAGGCCCCGGTCCTTGCGACGCCGGATCCGTCCGCGCCCGCCCCAGATGCGGACGACCCGCCCCCGGCCACGGTGCCGGCCCTTGGTGAAACGTGCCGGCTGCCGCTGCCCGATGGAGGGCCCGGGGATCCCGAGCGGCTTGACATCGTCCGCAGCGAGTGGGTGGCAACAGCGGAGCTGGATGTGCAGCCCAGCACGATTGAGCTGCTGACGATGGTCAATGCACCGAGGTGGGTCTACATCGTGGTGACGGAGCCCGACGCGGCGCTCACCGGGCCGAGACCTGACCCGGCCGGCACAGATCGCACGTTCCGGTACTTCGGCCAGCGGGTGTGCATCGGCTGGAGTGCGACCTCGGGCGTCTGGCACTCTACGGTCCCGGGCACCACCTACGAGCTCTGGAGCGATGGAGAAAGGGTTCCGCTCGCGGTCTTCCCGCCGGAGCCGTCGCCGAGCGCTACGCCCTAGCGTTCAGCGAATCACCGCGAAGGCGTCGAGGTCGACCCGCGGGCGGCCGGACGTCCCCACGCCGACGAGCTTGATCGTGTGGGTGCCGCGCGACGAGAACTTCGTCGCGAAGGCCAGGATGCGGTACTCCACGCTCGAGCGGTAGAGATCGACGGTTCGGACGTAGTCGCCGTCGATGTAGACCTTGACCTTGCCCCGGTCCGTCGACCTGGTGGTGACGATGGCGACCCCGCGACCCGTCACCGTGTACGTCGCGCTGGCGGTGGAGCTCTTGGTGTATCGGGCCGAGCCGCCGGAGTAGCTGTCGACATTCCCGGTCGACCAAGTCCCGCGATACGTGATGCCCGACGACGTCTGCTGCGTGAGCCCGGACTTCAGGAGCGCCCCCTCGACCCAGCCGGAGACGTTGCCGGCGTGGTCGCGGGTGCGGACGCGGAAGCGATATGTCCGGCCATTCGAGAGGGTGGTGTCGAGGGATGGTGCCGTCGTCGCCGTCGAGAGCGTGGCGAAGGCGCCGCCATCGACGCTGCGTGCGACATCGAATGAGGCGACGCCCGAGCCGCCCTCGGATGCGCCCAGGGTGATTCGCACGGGCAGCGACGAGCCGGCGAGCCGGGCACCTTCGCGCAGGCTGATCGACGGCGTCTTCGTGACCGGCGCCGTTCGGTCGATGAGGAGCGTGTCGGAGGCCGCGTCGACGGCCGGCGCCAGGTAGCCGAGGTTGTCCCACACGGCGCCCGCGTCGATCGCCGCGGAGAGCGTGCCCTCGGAACAGCCCGTGACGGTGACGGTGTAGTCGGTGCCGGAGCCAGTCAGGCTCGAGATCGCGCAGCCGGTTGCGCTGCCGGACAGCGCCAGCTTGGCCTTGGTCAGGTTCGTGACCGGCGCCGAGAAGCGGAGCCCGAACGAGATGGTCGTGGCGCGAGTCGGAATTGGACCCTGGTCGGCCGTCGTGCCGTCGGCTCCGCTGGCGGCCGGACCGGCGAACGAGGCGGTCGTGGACCCCAGCACCGGCACGCGCATGAGCAGCGTGGTCGAGGCGGAGGCGCCGACCAGGTCGACCCAGTCGATCGCCTGGATCCGGTAGCCGTAGGTCGTGCCGGGGACGCGGTCGGAGTCCGAGAAGGTTCTCGCGGAGGCGGCGAGCGTGGCCACGAGGACGTCGTCGCGATAGACGCGGTAGCTGGCGACGCCGACGGCCGTCGACGCCGCGCTCCACGACAGGGACGCCGTCAGCCCGTCGTTCGAAGAGGTCGCCGTGAAGCCACCAGGCGCCGCGGGGGGCGCCGTGTTCGGGAAGAGGACTCTGATCTTGACGGCTGGATGGCCGGCGGCGTCGGTGACCATGCCAAGGGTCGTGATGGCAATCCCCGAGAGCGGGTCGGTGAAGGTCTTCCCGACGCCCAGCGGGGCATCGGAGAACGCCGTCGTGGCCGGCGTCGTGTCGATCAGCCAGGACTGGGTCCGCACGGTGTCGTCGCCGACGAGTCGGATCGTGGCGCCGTTGACCACGGGCGCGGTCGGTGCGAACCCATCGAAGAGCGTGCCAGGCTGGCGAAACTCGACGTCGAACCAGTGGCGAGTCGCGGACGAGCCCGTGCGATTGATTCGAAGGGACTTGGTCGCGCTGTCGGCGTACTTCGTCGAGCCGAGCGTGTAGAGCCCCGAGACGGTCACGTTGCGCCGCTCGGCGGTGTCGATGAAACCCATCTGGAGCCGATGCCATGCGTGGCCGTGGGGGTACTTCGCGATCGGGTTCCACGCACCCATGACCGTGTGGGGGTCGCCGTACTCGGTAGAGGAGCAGTCGGCGGCGGTGGCCGAGAGCGGGACCCGAGTCCCGCCCGTGGTGCACGAGTAGCTGTTGGCGTGATGGACGCCGAAGTTGTGGCCGAGCTCATGGGCGACCACCCAGTCGTGGATCTTCGGGCTGGTCGCGCTGATCGTGTTGATCCACGACCGCGAACCCGGGATCTGGGCCCGGCCCGCGAAGCTGCAGGCGTTGAGGTGCGGGAAGATGTAGGTGACGTGCGTGTAGTCCGAGAGGACCACACCGGCCGCGGTGGCCTTGGCATCGGCCCGCGACTGGATCGCGGCGGTGTCGCAGGTGCTGGTGTCGTAGGTGATCGTGTGCCAGCCGGAGACGTCACCGGTGAGCGTGAGCGCGCCGTACGACTCCGCCGCGTAAAAGGCCGCGACTGAATTCGTGTTGGTGAAGAGCACGCCCGCGGCGTAGCTCGCGGTGTACGGCTGGACGGGGTTCGACGCGAAGTTGACCAGGATCACGGCCAGCTTCCTGGTGACGGGCGATCCAGCGTCCGCGACCACGCCGGCCGCGTCAAGCGCGGTGGCCGTCGAGCCGGCGTCGGCGAGTACCGACCCGTCCCCATCGACGACGAGGCTGTCGCCCGATCGATGGCCCTTGATCCGGACCTTCGCCCCGGGGGCCATGCCCGCGGGCGGCTCGCCCTTGAACGTCACCTTGGTGCGCTTCCCGCGCTCGTCGCGCACGGTGTAGTCGTAGGTGGCGGTGGTCAATCGACCGTTCGCGTCGGCCTGTTCGCTGATCTCGACCTCGAGCGTGCCCTCGATGGTGGTGCCGACCGGCTCGGAAGCGCCGGCGACGGGCGCCATCGAAGACAGCAGGAGGGCAGCGAGAAGGGCGGCCGGGAAGCGACGGGTAACCATGCTGCACCTGCGTCGATTGGTGGAGATGCAGTTGTCGCTTGGCCGGCCCCTCGCCACAAGGTGACCAAGGGGCCACCCAGACTGGGAAATCGGTCAGTGATCCGCGGTCATTTGGGTAAGGCGGATCCCGGCGGCGACGGCCCCGGAGTCGGCACGAACGACTGACCGCGTCACCAACACGCAGAGCCTAGGCGAGGTCGCCTCGGCTCTTTGATTCAGATCCAGGCTTGGCTACGGGGAGGCGACAGGGGATCCGAGGCGACCGAAGCGTTCGTCGAAGGTGTAGACGTGAACTGCGCCAAATTCGCGGGCGCTCGCGGCGATCAGGGCGTCCTGGAGCGGGGACGAGGCGAAGGCGCGGGCACGGACGAGAGCTTCGAACACGCCGGCCTTCGGCAGCTCGAGGGGGATGACGGTGGTCCTCGAGACGA
>JBKKDM010000126.1:0-72268 GCA_046707905.1 Candidatus Limnocylindrales bacterium | reverse complement strand
CCGGGTGGGCGCGGCGCGCGGGCCGGTACGTCTCGGCCCGCGTGGGTTCAGATGGAGCTGCCGCAGGCCCGGCACTTGGTCGCGGCCGTGGCGTTAGCCTCGAAGCAGAACGGGCAGCCCTTGGTCTCGGCCGCTGTCTCCTCCGTGATGAGGGCCTTCGAGATCCGCCAGACGACCAAGGCGATGATCACGAAGGCGATGATCGAGTTGAGGAAGAGGCCGTAGCGGATCGCGACCTCTGTCGCCGGGTCGCCATTGACCGCTTCCTTGAGCACGAACTGGAGCGAGGTGAAGTCCACTCCCCCGAGGAGCATGCCTATCGGCGGCATGATGATGTCGCTCACCAGCGAGTTGACGACCGTGCCGAGCGCCGTGCCGATGATCACGCCGACCGCGAGGGCGAGGGCGTTCGTATTCAGCAGGAACGAGCGGAACTCTCCGACCACGGCGCTTCCTCCGGTCACCGTGCCCCTGGGCACATCGAGGCGCGGGGCGTCTGCCCCCGTATCGTAGACCTAGTTGAGCGCCGTCTCGACCACCCTGGAGCGGCTCGGCAGGCTGACCTCGAGGAACAGTCGATGGTGCGTCGCACGGAGGACGTTCACTTCGGCCTGGAGATGCGCCCGAGCGCGGCTGCCGATCTCCAACGCGTCGAGGTCTCGCTCCGCAGCGCGCCAGGCGTAGATCGTCCGCCGCAGGGCAGCTGCCGCTGCCCGGGTTGGATCGTCTGCGCAGGAGTGCGAGCCGCGATCAGTGGGTCGCGGTGCGCTCCTGAGGCTCGCCACCGGCCCAGCCGACGTTGGAGAACGTGGGCACGAATCGATACCCGCGGCCGGGCACCGTGGCGATGAAGCGAGGGCGTCGATAGTCGTTCTGGAGCTTCACGCGCAGGCTGCGGACGTGGCGATCCACGATGTTGCTCTCGGCCACGAAATCGGTGCCCCAGATCGCGTCGAGGATCTCGTCCCGAGTCACCACCTGCCCGCTGCGACTGGCGAGCAGGTACAGGAGGGACTGCTCGATCCCGCTGAGGTGGACGACAGACTCACCGGCGCGCACCACGCGATTGACGATGTCGATCTCCATCTCGCCGAGCCGGATGGTGGGCACGATGGGATAGTCCCTGCCGAGCGCGCGGCGGGTGACGACGATGGACCGCGCGAGCAGCTCTTCCGGGGAGAAGGGCAGGGTGAGGATGTCGTCGACGCCAAGTTCGAAAGCCCGCAGCTTCGTCTTGAGATCGCCACGGCGCGTCAGGCCCAGTGCCGGGACGGTGCTGCGCTTGAGCGTCCTGGATGCCCCCAGCAGTCGAAGGAGGCCGCCGCTGTCATCGTGATCCATGTCGATGACGGCCAGGTCAGGCTGCCACTCGGCCACGATCTTCTCGGCTTCGGCGAGACTCGTGGCGGCACGGACGATGAACAGGCCGTGGTTGAGGGTGAGCTCGATCAGGTCGACGACCACAGGGCGATCATCGAGCACGAGGGCCCGTCGTGCCTCGTTCGGCTCGAGTTTCACGGGTGCGGCTCCGATCACCATCCCAATGCAATGACGCTGTAATAGTAACGAGCCGCGCAACTACTCTTTCGGGCGTGGGCGACCCGCTCCTCCTGGCAGCGATGTTCTTCGGCGCCGCGGTGCTCTATTCATCCGTCGGCCACGCCGGAGCGTCCGCGTACCTCGCCGCCATGGCCCTCCTCGGCGTCGTACCCGACGTTGCACGCCCGACGGCCCTGGCCCTGAACATCGTGGTCGCGAGCTTCGTGACGTTCCGGTTCTGGCGACGAGGCCACTTCGCCTGGCGCGCGCTCGTGCCGTTCATCCTGGGATCGGTGCCGCTCGCGTTCATTGGCGGCTCCCTGCCGATCTCCGGGGCCCTCTACAAGCAGCTTGTTGGGCTGGTCCTCATCGTCGCGGCGGTCCAGCTCGCCAGGACGGCCCGCCGCGCTGCGCAGACGGACACCGGCCACGCGGAGCCGCGCGTGCCCACCCTGCCGGCGGTCGCGATCGGGGGCGCCATAGGCTTCCTGTCCGGCCTCACGGGCACGGGCGGCGGAATCTTCCTGAGTCCCGTTCTGCTCATCGCGGGCTGGGCCGAGACCCGCGCCGCGTCGGGGCTCGCCGCCGGCTTCATCCTGGCCAACTCCATCTCCGGCCTGGCGGGCAACCTCTCCAGGCTGGCCGCGCTGCCGGCCGAGCTGCCGCTGTGGTTCGGCGTCGTGGTCGTGGGGGCGGTCGTAGGGTCCGAGATCGGAAGCCGCCAGGGGCGGACGCTGCAGCTCCGCGGCGCGCTGAGTGTCGTACTCCTCATCGCCGGCCTGAAGCTGATCATCGTCGGCTGACGGCCGCCCGACGGCGGTGGGGTAAAATCCCGCAGCGCCGCTGGCGAGTGGCCAAACGGTAAGGCACCTGACTCTGGATCAGGGGATTGAAGGTTCGAATCCTTCCTCGCCAGCCAACTCCCCACTTTTGAACTCAGGTTCATCCCCTAACCTCGGGGCGATTGGTCCTTGCGGTGTTAGGCCGCGCTCGTATCATCCCCTAACTGGACACGTTGCTCGAGCACGGACGTACCGCGCGCAACCGTCCACCGGAAGGGAACGGCTGTGCTAGCAGTCGAGACGTTCGCCCCGGATGACGTGCGGGGCGAGATCCCCCGCTTCATGACTCACCTACAGGCCGAGCACAAGTCGCCGCGCACGATCGAGAGCTACACCGACAGCGCGCGCCAGCTGGGGGCCTTCCTCGCGGCAAACGGAATGCCGATCCTCGCACCGGGGATCCGCCGGGAGCATGTCGAGGCCTACCTGGTCGACCTCGGAACCCGCGGCCGCTCCCCCGCCACGGCTGCCCTTCGCTACCGATCGCTCCGCGTGTTCTTTGGCTGGCTGGTCGATGAGGATGTGATCCCCGTCTCCCCGATGGCGAAGATGTCCGCCCCGTCCGCCCCGGTCCAGCCGGTCCCGGTGCTGGAGAAGGACGACGTGCGGCGGATGCTGAAAGCGACCAGCGGCAAGTCCTTCGACGATCGCCGGGACGCCGCCCTGATCCTCGTCTACTACTCGACCGGCGCGCGCCTCTCGGAGATTGCCAACCTGACGACGGCCGACGTCCGCAAGCTCGCGCTCGGTGGAGGTGAGCTCACGGTGCTCGGCAAGGGCGGATCGCACCGCACCATCCGGTTCGGATCCACAACGCAGCGCGCCCTCGACCAGTACGACCGCGCCAGAGGCCGCCACAAGGCGGCACGGTCTGAATGGCTATGGCTCGGGAAGCGGGGCCGTCTTGAGCCGCGTGGGATTGTCCAGGCGATGCGTCGACGAGCAGCCGAGGCCGGCATCGCGGACTTTCACGCCCACCGGCTACGCCACTCCAAGGCCCACGAATGGCTGGCCAAGGGTGGGTTGGAAGGCGACCTCATGCAGATCATGGGCTGGCAGTCCCGGACGATGCTGACCCGCTACGCGGCTTCTGCCGCCTCTGAGCGCGCGAACGCCGCGCAGAGTCGGCTCGACCCGGCGGACGAGCTTTGAGCGTTCCGAGTCTCGGCCCGATGCCGCGCCGGACGTGCCCCGAGTGCGGTCACAAGGCCTTCACGAGCTCAGTCGACCCCATTGAGTGTCCCGACTGCGGGACGATGCTGTGGAACGTCGACCCGCGGCCGTGGCCCTCATACGAGGAGCAAGCTCGGGACAAGCTTCTCGCGTACACCTCGCAGCGACGCGAGGCAGATGCGCGGCGAGCCGAGCAGAAGGCGGCGCGGGCCCGCAGTGAGCGAACAACGGTCCTAAGCACCGATGCGCTAGCCCTTCGCTGCCAGGAGCTAGATGCGACCGGCCTGACCCGCGCGCAAATCGCGAAGGCGATCGACCGGAGCGAGAGCCGCGTCTACCAGCTGCTCCGGCGCGCCAAGAACCTGCAATCTGGCGCGAGGTACCAAGTCCCAAGCTGAGTGCCGCGCTCGCACGCTGAGCGGCGAGATGAACGAAGCACAACGACGACAGCGCGCGAGGCTCGGCGGTCTATCCACCGCTGCCCGCGGCCACGTCAACGTCCAGCCTTCGCACGATGCCTTCCTTCGCCGGTTCGAGGACGAGGTAGACCCGATGCGAACCCTGCCACCGGAGGAACGATCCAGGCGCGCCCTCGCTGCCCGCAGGCTGCACATGTCTCGACTCGCCCTGCGGTCGAGCATCGTCCGGAGCAAGCGACGATCCGATGCCGCAGCGTGACCCCAGCGGAGGCGACGTCGTAGCTACGCGCGTGCGTAGCGCTAGCCCTAGCTGTAGCGTAGCCATAGCCGTAGCAACCTAGGAGGAGAAGCTAGAGCTACGAGAGAGGGGGTGCGGGAGCGGATCGCAAAAGCTCCTTCCCAGGTCGCCGGGTATATCGGGGACGCTAAAATCCCGGACGCCTTGGCTCGCGCTTATGGTCGAGTGACAGGCCGCTCTCCCGAGAAGGTCACCCCTCCGATGCGTCGCTTCCTCGCCGCGATCTTCCGAACGCATGGCGAGGACCTCGAGTCGCTGCTGCGCGAGCTCTACGCAGACTGGGGCGAAACCGACCTTCTCCTCCCGTCGAATTCGTTCCGGCCACCCGGAGCTGTTCGCGGAGCTCATGGCGGAGCGGGACAAGCGGCTGAACCGCTGGCATGAGGATGTCGGACGGCGACGACTCGAGCGCTCCCGGCGATGGGGCAAGTCGCGGTGGGCGAGCCGATACAGGAGCCAGCATGGCGAATGGCCTTGGGTTTCGTTGGAGCGAGTAGGCGAGCTCTCTGACCGATGACCCGTCGTCGCTTATCGGCAGATCGGGTGCGCGCGCTAGTGCGAACCTGTCCGAATCCGGCTACTGGCGATAGCGGCCGGGACGGTATGGGGTGGAGCTTCTCGACAACGGAAGGCTGTGCTGGCGCTGTTCGCTCGTCCATTGAGGCATTCCTGCGCTGAGCGAACGTATTGGACCGCCCTGGCACGTCACGCCAAGCCACCTAGAACTCCGCTAAGACGTCGTCCCTAGTGGGTGGATCGCGCGCGCGTTTCGGGCGAATCTGTCCGAATCCTCCGACCGCGTATCAGTCGACGGCGTCATCGGCTGGAGCACGATAACTCCGGCGCTGTCGCTCAGGGTCCGGCGGTTGGCGCAGGCCGACCAGAAGGAACGATTCTCTGGTCGCCAGACTCATGATGAGTAAGCGCGGTCAACCGATCGCGATGAGCCACGGCGGCGGCCCTAATGCAATCAGATCTCATCATCCGAGCGAGCCGCGGCGACCGCGAGGCGTTCTCGCAGCTGGCGGGAGCGTCGTTTGACCAGCTTTTCCGCACGGCGCGCCTAATCGTGCGCGATGACGAGCTGGCGGCGGACGCCGTCCAGGACGCCCTCCTGTCCGCATGGCTCCACATCCGGGCGGTTCGCGAACCGGACCGATTCGACGCGTGGCTCCGCCGACTGGTTGTCCACTCCTGCTACAGCACGTCCCGTCGTGCCGGCCGTCGCCACAGCATGGAGACTCATGTCACAGCGCTCGGATCGCCGGTCGTAGACGACCTGCAGGGCGCGACCGCGTTGCGGGATCAGCTCGAGCGAGGTCTGGCGCGCCTGACCGCCGACCAACGCGCCGTCCTAGTCGTCCACCACTGGCTGGGACTGCCTGATCTGGATGCGGCAGTCGTGCTCGACATCCCCCTTGGCACCTTCAAGTCCCGGTTGAACCGGGCGACGACCGCGCTGCGCGCGGTGCTCGAGGCCGACGAACGGCTACCGGCGCGGGCTGCACAGGAGTCGATCACATGACCCAACCCCACGGATTCGAAACCGATCTCTTCTCGCTGTTCGATGACGACGCGCATGCGCCGATCCCGGCCGGCGGGCTCGAGCGGCTGCAGGCGGCCATCGCCAACCACAAGCCGCGGCCGGCGCATCTGGCGGGCCTGGGCAGCCGCTGGCCGGCCGGCCGGATCGCGTCGAGGTGGCCGCTTGGCGCGTTGCGTGCAAGCGTGCTCGCACTCCGTCCATCCGTGGCCGTGCTTCTGCTCCTGCTGATGTTGGCCATGGTCGGCACTGCGGCCCTCGTCGGCGGCCGCCTCCTGGAGCGTCCGCCCGATCCGGAGAAGCTCCTCTACGGGCTGGACGGCGACATCTTCCTGGCGGACGCCGACGGGAGCAACCGAACCAGAGTCGCCGAAGGTGCCACCCTGTTCGACGGATCCCCCTGGGCTCCCAATGGTCGCCACTTCCTGTCCTTCGATACTGCTCGGAGCACGGCCGTAATCCGCGAGCCCGGCGGCGACGAGGTGGCGACCCTCGCAAACAGATCGTTCGCGCCGTGGTGGTCGCCGGATTCCACCCGCCTCCAAGCGTGGGCCCAGACCCAACTCCAAATCAACATCTACGGCATCGATGGCGCGCTGCAAACACAGTTGCCATTGCCCGATCGCTATACGAGGGCTCGAGAGATTCCAGGGTTCTGGGCGCCCGACGGTCGCTCGATTTGGGTATGGATCGTCCGGGACCAGACAAGCGGACCCTGCACCTCGCGCAACGGGGACACCTTGTCGAATCCGGTTCCTCCACTGTGTCCCCTGCAGGAAGTCTGGAAGCTGCCGATCGACGGGTCGCCCGCTCAGCAGGTCGCCGCGGAGGACCTCCTCCTCATCTCGTTCATGCCCAGCGTCGCTGCCGATGGGTCTCGCCTGGCGTTCGCGGGTCGCGATTCGAATCTCTCCAAGGTCTATGTATCGAACGCAGACGGCACGGAGGCACGAGCGGTCGTCCGACCCGGTCAGGACTCCGGCGGGGACAGTGTCTTGTTCCCCATTTGGTCGCCGAGTGGACAGGATCTCGCCTACCTCGTGGGGGACCACCTGAAGGTCGTCAACGTCGGGACCGGGATGTCGCGGACCCTGGCAACCGCTTGGATGTACGCCGGCTTTCCGCCCCACAGCTGGTCAGCCGATGGCGAGAGGATCATGTTCTCGAAGGAGAGGGGCCCCACGACGCAAGACGGTTCGGCGGTCGGGGATCTCTGGACGGTCGGCATCGACGGTGGCGAGCCGGCGCTGCTGGTCGAAGGGGCGACGCGCGGGGCATGGCAGCCATAGCCCATCAAGACCAGCACCCACTCGACCGCAAACTCTCAGGGAGAAGAGCCATGAATCGCTTACGAGAGCGCAACCGTCACCACGGTCGGTACGGGCACATGGCGCATCGAGAACGAGGAAGGTGGCTGGGAGGGCTCATTCACAACCATCAAGTACCCGGGCAGCACTTCGATCGTAACGACAGTGCTCGTGGGTGAGGGTGCCTACAAGGGCCTCACGGCCGTGTGGGAGTCGACGAATCACCGGCCACTGGAATGCGCTTGGGCCGTGCGGGGCTTGATCCTGGAGGGCGATGTGCCGACGGCGCCGGAGCCGTACAGCGGCAGGAAATAGCGGACGTCGCACGCTCCATGAACCCCGGCCGCCTCGCTTGGCTCCTGGTCGTGGGGCGCTGCTCCTTGGCTGCGCGACCCCGCGAGATTCGTCGGTCATCGAAGGCTGGGAGATCGGGCCTTCCGTCTCCTGCGATGACTATGAGCCGCCCACGCGCTGCCAGGCCCTCGTATCTTTCGCCGTGCGCGCATTCGACCGCTTCCATCCCGGACACGCCCCGATCAATAAGGCCACGCTTTACGAGTGGCTGCCAGCCAGGGATCGGATCTACAGCGGCGGCCCACCCCAGGTCGTTGTGATCGAGCTCGCCGACGGCACGATCCGGGCCACCGGCGTCGACTACTTCGGCGTCTCGACGCTACCGACCATCCTCGAGATGGGCGGCGACGGCGAGCCGCGGATCGTCTGCCAAGAGGCGAGCTGTCCCTGACGGTCGGCCAGCGGAGCGACTGCGACCGGGGCCGTTCTTTAACATCCGCGTCCGGTGAAACTGGGCAAATTACCGTGCGTGACGTGCTTGGCGCTCGCCAGGGCGCGCATCTCCAAGGTCGCGTGAGCCGCCCGGCCGGGATTGGGACAGCGCGTCCGGGTGGCTTACGTAGCTTCTTCGCCCGGATCGGGCGATGAACCCGCATACAGGTGCCACGAGCCTGGGATTCCTTTGAGCTCGTGCTCGCCGCGAGTCTCGAAGGCGAGACCCGAGCCCGCGACGAGATCCCGGACCGTGCTCGAGACAAGCACCTCGCCGGCGCCGGCCTTGCCCATGACGCGGGAGCCGATGTGGACGGCGATCCCGCTCACGGCCGCCCCGTCGAGCTCGATCTCGCCGGTATGGACGCCGACCCGCACCTCGACGCCGATCGCTCGCGCGTCCTCGCAGATGGCCAGGCCGCAGCGGACGGCACGCGCCGGCCCGTCGAACACTGCGAGGAACCCGTCGCCGGCCACGTCCACCTCGCGACCGCGATGTCGCGCGAGCAGCGACCGGACGCGCCGGTGGTGCGACGCGAGCAGGTCCTTCCACGCCTTGTCGGCCATCCGGACCGCCGTCTCGGTGGACCCGACCATGTCCGTAAACAGCACGGTCGCCAGAACCCGATCGAAGTCGACCTCCGCCCCCTGCGCGGCACCGCAGAATCGCTCGATCGCGTCCATGAGCGGCTCCTGGTCGCCCGTAAAGGGGTTGAAGTCCGTCCCATCCAGCTCGAGGAGCCGGGCGCCCGGGATGTTCGCGGCCACGTAGCGGCCTTCCTCGAATGGTGCGATCTCGACACCACGCCGCTGCGTGACGAGGACGGGCACCTGGATCGTCGCCAGCACGTCGCGGATGTCCGTGTCCCGCTGCATTCCCTCGAACACGAGCGCGGCGCCGGGGCTGGCAGCGGCGCGGAGGAACGACGCGAAGGAGCTGCCAAACCCGGCGTCCCCGACGTGCGCGGAGTACCAGCCCCGGACGAGGTCGTCCGCCATCTCCTGCGTTCCCCATAGCCGGTCGACTGCCTCGAGGTAGGCGTCCCACTGCTCAGAGGTCCACGCCCATGGGTAATCGGGCGTGCGGAGTCCGCGCGCGGCCGCCTGGTGGAGCACGCAGGCGAAGACCCGGGACGGCTCGGCCGCGGCGAATACGACGCACAGACTCGCCCCCAGCTCGAATCCGAACAGAGCCGCGCGCTCGACGCCGGCTGCGGACATGACGGCGCGAATGTCATCGATCTGCGCCTCGAGTGTCGCGGGCGCCGCGGCGTTGATTCGATCGGATAGGCCCGTACCGCGCCGGTCAAAGACGACGACCCGGGCGAACGACCCGAGGCGCCGCAGGCCGCGGGCGAACGGCTCGACGCGCCACATCTGCTCGACGTTCGAGGCGAAGCCCGGGACGAACACGAGGTCGAAGGCCCCTTCGCCGAAGACCTGGTACGCGATGTGTGCCCCATCGGCTGTCTTGACGTAGCGGACCTCGGGCGAATCCATGCTGTAAGTCTCGCGCCTCCGCGGCCGTCGCGCAGGCTCCGGCAGTAGCTTCGACAAGTCGTAAAACTGGTCATCTGAACTGCGTCAAGACACGCACGATCAGAGCTCCCGGGACCGGGATTTACGGGTCGAGTTCCAGTGGAGGCGGACGTTCTGGACGAGATCTTGGTCCGGCTTGTCCGGGGCGGTTGAGGGGCAGCGATAAGACCCTCCGATCCGCGTCGACCAATGTTTCGACGTAGGTCCTGTCACTCCGCCGGCATATAGTTCGCGCCGGGCCCCGCGCACCCGTCCTCAAGGCCAAATAGATAGCCGAGGTCTGGCTTCGTGTGAGGCACGCTGCACTGGAGGGTTGCTGGGATGTGGATGGGTCGGCTTCCGCTGCGGGTGTTCGCGATCGTCACCCTATGCGCTGCAGCCGCAGTCGGCTGCGGTGGATCGACGGCAACGCCGAGTCCGGTGACGACGCCAGTTCCCGCAACGGCCTCGCCAACCGCGGCCGTGACCGAAGCGCCCACCGCTGCTCCGACGGTGGAGACGGTACGAACCCTGTGCGCGAAAGGTACGGATGAGTGCGTCATCCCCGCCGGGACATACAGCACCGCGCCGTTCACGCCGCCATTCGTGTTCACGATCGAGTCGGCTTGGAACAACACCCGGGCCTTCCCGGAAGGTGGGGGTATTTCCGCGCAAGGCGGCGCGATCAACTGGGTTTCGGGGACCGCCGATGGATGGGTTGGTGCGGTGGAGAACATCGAGATCAAGGACCCGAGCGATGTCACCGCCTACGTCGACGCGCTGAGGTCGGAAAAGGGCTACACGGTTGGCGACATCACTCCTGCACAGCTCGGCGGAATTGACGCGCTTCAAGTTGACGTCTTCCGCGCGGCTCTCAAATCCACCGGAGCGGGCTTTATCCTCCCCGAGGACAGATATGTTTTCGGGCCGGGGACCAAGTCCCGCGTCTTGTTCGTCGAGACACCGGGAGGCTGGGCGATCATCCTCGCCGAAGCCATCGACGACGATGTCTTCGAGGCGTTCCTGTCCAAGGCGCAGCCGGTCCTCGACAGCGTCGCTTGGGAGTAGCGGTGGGACGGTGCCTGCCTCTAAGCTGCGCCGCGGGTAACGGATCGCCCCCGGTCGTTCACCGCTCAACTTGCGGGGGACGAGATCGGCTGGCTTGTGCACGCCGCGGGCGGTTCGAAGGCCGCGGCTAGAAGCTCCAACCGCTCTTACGAGGTCGTACTGCTTGTGACACCCGACCCGGCACTCGCGGAGGCGATCATCGACCGGACGGCTCGAGGCCCCGTTCTGAAAGATCGGGGGTCGCGCTACCGCGACGGGTCCCGCGTCGGTTGGTCGAAGGTCAAGGATCGGAGCTGGTACGAACGGGAGTCCTGGCGGTTCGACCGCCGTTGACCCGGAAGTTTCGAAAGGGACATCGATGGCCCACCTCAACTACTCGTCGGACGAACTCCTGGAAGCGGCGAAGGGCAACCAGTCGGCGATCTGGCACGTGACCCTGCTCTGGGCGAAGCAGCAGACGGGCGGTTTGGATGGCTGGGCTTCATTCGTCGGCCAAGCATTCGCGCCCACCTGGGACGAGATTGGCGATGGATCCGCTCTCGACGTCGCGCGCCTCGAGGGTCGCAACTTTGCGACGACGGCGGATATGACCGTCGTTGACGTCAGCGGCGACGATTCGAGGGCGGTGCTGACGCTTACCGGCCCCGACCCGGAGTGGTGCGAGCAATGGGGGACGACGGTGGAAGATATCGACCGCTCGAACGAGGTGCTCCTTTCGGCGATCGCCGAGCGTCGCGGCCTTGTGCTTTCCACCGAGCGGAACGGAGACGCGCTCCAGTTGACCTGGTCTCGGCGGCCCGACGGGGGATGACGCGGGAGGAGGCGTGGGCCGCCGTCCACGAGGCCCTCCCGGCCCGCTGATGTGTCGGGCAGCCCTCGGTTGACCCCGGAGTCCTACGCGCCGACGGATACCGTGGAGCGTGGTCCGTGACCGCCCGCGGTCCGCACCCCGGACGTGGCAAGGCACCACAGACCGCAACGGGGACCGGCGAAGACGAGACGGCTGCGTTGCGCGACCTCGACGACAGGCTACGCGGCGTCCCGCGACCGGACGGTGGGCGGATGGACCAACTACGTCGGCGACTCCGCTTGGCCTACGTCGTAGGGCGGAGTCTTGGGGGTGGAGAACCTGGGGCGGACCCTCGATCGCGACGAGCTCGAGCGGGTCATTGGGCGGTACATGGCCCGCTAGTTGTAGGCCTTCTCAGCGCCGTATTCGGCCTGTGCCTTGGTGAAGCCCTCGTACCTCAGCTGGTCGATCAGACCCTTGAGCGAGAACGAGGAATAGTCGAGATATGCCTGCGCTGACAGGAACGCTTGTTCTTTCCAGTTCACGTCCAGCGAGTCGACCGCAAAGGTGGCAACGGCCTTGCTGTAGTCCTCGTATACCAACTGGTCGATCAGCCCAGAGCGAGAGAAGGCCGAATAGTCGAGATAGTCTTCGGCCGCCTCGATGGCATTCTCCTGAGCGCGAGTGAGCTGCTTGACCGGCTTGGGCGTGACGACCGGCGGGGTGGGGGCATTGGCCGGCCGGAGCGTGGCTGCGGGGACCGGCGCCAGCGTTGCTCCGGGGCCCGGCGCGAGCGGTGCTGCGGGGGAACTACATGCTGCGATACCAACGGACAGCACAGCAACCAAAGCGATGATGGCGTTGCGGGCCATGGTGCCCTCCCGGCCCCTTCCGACAAACGCCCAACGGTGAGCGCCGGGCCACATTGTGCGCTTGGTCCCGCTCTCCAAGACCGGTTCTAAGAGCAACCTCGCGGTCTTCCATCGCCAGCGGCGGCGACGTCTGCATACTGTGTTGGGGAAGGAGCTCCGCGCCAGGCCCGGTCCAATGGAAAGAGCGCGGAGCTTGCCCGCGAACGTACCCGGCGGTCCTTGCATTGGTCGTTCTCAACAGGGACACAAGAGCGGGGCGCCTTCCCTCGCGCCGGATCGCGATTGCATGCCGTCCGCATGTCTGAATCCGCCGAATGTGCCCCTCGGCACCGATTCACGCCCTCGGACCCGTCCCATTGCCGGCCGCGAGACGTCACCGCAAGCAGTCTTCCGGCCACCGCGCCACGCCTTCTGGTGCGCTGCGGAACCACCTCGAAACTGGCAGGCATAACCGGGGTGGCCTGCGATCGTTCTGAGCATCGGAGGGGGCTCTGGGGGCTCGTCGTTCCCCCGGCGATGGAGGCGCTGGGGTCCTCTCCATCCAAGTGCTCCGGCCTAGGCGCGTGGTCCACCCTGGGTCCGACTCGCCTAGGCGAGCCCTGCGGATGAGACGTGGACCGCTATACCTCGGGCTCGGCGTCCTCCACCGCCTGATTCGCCAGCACGTCGAGGTCTTCGACCCGACGCTCGACGATGCGTGCCTCCGCAACGATTTCTGGCGAGGTAACAGGCGTCTCACTCACCTCCTCCGCGGCCTCCCGCGCGCGTTGGGCGGCCGTTTCGATGGCGTCGTCGATGTCATCAGCCAAGCGCTGATGCTCCGGGCCACGAGGTTACGGAATCACGGCCATCTGCGGGCGGCGCATATAGGTACGCTGCGAACCATGGAAGATGCACCTTGGGTTCGCGCAAAGGCGGAGGGCTTGCTCGGTCAGTGGCACATGCCGGCTGGCGATGGAGTCCAAGGCTTGCTGCTCTGCGCATGCAATCGGACATTCAACGGGGACACCGACCTAGAGCACCGCGAGGTGCGGCTGGTCCCCGCCAACGAGCGGTGTCCAGTCTGTCAGGGCGTCCTCGCTGCGAGGGCGCAGAGCGGCTAGCGCCCACTCCGCAACCGAACCTACGTTGCGTTGCGCCGGATGTCACGGAGAGGCCCCCGAAATTCCTCGTAACCGTTGGCGCCGGGATCCGGCGCATGTTCCTCGTGGTAGATCGCCGCCGGCCCCTGTACCGGAAGATCGCCCGCTTGTTCCTTGACCATCACGCTCTCGACGATCCGCACGACGACGTCATCCGGCTCGAGCTTCCTTTGACAGGTCGCGGCTTCGCAGAAGTTCGGTTGCAGGGTCATCGGTGCATCCCCTAACTGGCCTCGTTCGCTCGGTAGCCTACTCGCGGAAGCACCGCGCTTGTGCCACGCTGACTCTGGATCAGGGGATTGAAGGTTCGAATCCTTCCTCGCCAGCCAACTCCCCGACCCCGTCCCGTCTACTCACTGCGCCGGTCGGCACGTGTCGGCAGTCGAGCTCCGGGGGCGGTCCGGTTCGTCAACGCCACGCAGAATCGCCTGCTCGCGTGACTTACGCGGCCTCCGCGCCACGCTTGCTGGGCAGCGCTTGCGGCACCAGCCATTCGCCGATGGCTGCCCTTGCGATCGCCGAACCGGGCTGCGCGGCAAGCTCTGACGCCAGGCTGTCCAACGCTGGGTGGCTGGTCTCGATCAAGCGTCGAACCGTTTCCGCCACCTCGAGCGGAGTCACTCGATTGGGATCCGCCGCCAGGCCGAGGCCGGTGGACTCGAGCGCCACCGCACCGTCGAACTGATCGGTCGAGAACGGAAGCGCGAACATCGGGACTCCTTGGGCGAGGGCCTCGGTGACGCTGTTGTTGCCGGCGTGCGTTACCAGCACGCTGGCTCGAGAGAGGATGTTCACCTGGGGCACGTACGGGCTGACGAGCCACTCTGATGGGAGGGGGCCCAACCGGCTCGGGTCGGTGGACCCGGTGGCCAGCGCCACGCGAACGTCGAGCTGTCGCAGGCCACGGGCGATGGTGGCGAGCACGTCGGCGCGAGCCGACAGGAACGTCCCGAGCGAGACGAGCACGATCGGTCGATCAGGATCGCGTTCGAGCCACGCATCGACATCGGCCGACGGCTGTTCCCGGCGGGGCATCGCTCCCAGGAAGGCATGGGCGCGCGGGAGGTCCACGGTCCGTCGAGGGTCGTGGAGCAGCTGCGGGTAGTTGAGCAGGACCAGCGATCCGTGAGCGGCGAACGCGTCCGCGACTGCTGGCGAGTCCGCCGCAACCGTTCGCAGCGCGTCGTTGTAGGCGTCGGTGAACCTGACGGCGACACTCCGTGCAAGCGAACGAAGATCCTCCAGCTCCTCGGCGCGAGGCGCAAGGATGGATGGCCAGGAGCCGGGGACACCGTAGGTCTCGCCGGCCACGGGGAGCTGCCGTGGATGGCCAAGGACGACGTCAGCGTATCGGGCTCCGATCGCTCGGAGACCGAGGGTGGCCCCGAACGCGAGGTGGTCCACTAGGATTGCGTCCGGTTGGACCTGTTCGACGATCTCGATGGTCTGACGTGCGGTCTCGACGGGTTCCCAGAGCAGGTCGTGGGCTCGCGCCTGCGCCTGGTAGCGAAGCGTTGGGACCATCCCTCGCCGGGTGGCCTCGAAGAACGCTCGCAGGTTGTCGTCCTCGCCAGCGGGCTGCTGCTCGGGACGGGCGACGCCGGCATTCGAGCCACGGCCCAGCACCAGTCGGGCGGATTGCATGCCCGCCTGCGCCACCAGCGGCGCAACCGCAGGTCCACTGGCCACGACGACCCGCTCACCGGCATCTCGCCAGGCCTCGGCAATTGTGATCAGCGGGACCGCGTGCGACGCGTAGTCCGGGCTGACGACCAGGAGGGTCACGAAGCGAGCGAGTCGCGCGAACCGATCGCCACACGGCGATAGATCGACGACATGGCCTCCGCCATTCCGGAGATGTCATACCTCGAAGCCATCGATGCGGCGGCGTACTCGGCCCGACCGGGCTGATCAGCGAGGTCGAGGGCACGCGCCACGCCGCCGGCCAGGGCGTTGGTGTCGTCCGTGTTCACGAGCATCCCAGTACGGCCCTCCTCGACATACGTGGCCGGCCCGCCCGCCAGCGGAGCAACGACCGGCAATCCGGCGGCCAGGGCCTCCACGATCGCAAGGCCGAACTCCTCCTTGCGACTCGCGCAGGCATAGGCTCCGCCCGCCCCGATCAGGGTTCTCACGCCATGCCGGACCGCCGCGAGCAGCTGGGCAACCTCGCCGTTGGGCCGGTGTCCCAGCAGGATGAGCGCTGTTGCCACGTCCGGTTGCGCAGCCATTGCCGCCCTGATCCGGGCCAGCTCGCTCGCTTCAGCCGCGGATGGATCGACAAGATCCCCACCGACGATGACCAGGTTCGCCCTGGCCCGCAACGCTGCATCCGATGCGAACGCCTCTGCCAACCGCGCCATGCCTTTCAGCTCGTTCAACCGTCCGACGGACAGCACGATCGGCAGCCCGTGGCGGGTCGGCGGCAGCGCCGAGACACGATCGAGGAGGGCGGCCAGCGCGCCAGTCGCCGCCGCGCTACCAGGTCCGCCTGCACCAGCGCCGCGTGGACTCGCGGGGCCGGGTCGTCGTATGGCCGGCAAGCCCGCGCCAGCGGCGACTGCGCGCCTGATCTGCGCAATGTCGATTCCTTCCGGTACGACCGTGAACGAACCCGGCGAGGCATTGACATCGATGCCGACGAGCTCGCGCAGCTGTTCGATCAGTCGCTCCCGCGGAAAAAGCGCCACGTGCGCGGCTTGCCGTGCCAGGCGCTCCACCAGCCGCACGCGGTACCACAAGTTGAGTGAGGAGTCCTCGATGCCGAAGCTCCTTCGGTCGAGATCGCCCGACGCTTCGCGGCTGGCAATCACCCCGTGTGGGTCCGGTGCGAGGCTGAACACGGTGGGGATCCCGAGGGTCGTGGCGGCATTCGCTGCGGCCAGGGTGCCGACATCCGCCATCCGGAGGTGGATGATGTCCGGCCGGCCGTGGGCACGGAATAATCGCCGCAATTCGCGCTCCGTCGAGATACGGGCCGGCCAGGAGTCGCTGAATCCCGTACCGGCTTCGGGTTCGAGGGCCACAGGCACGTATCGGGGGCCGCCTTCGGGTTGCTGAGAAGCGTCAAGGGCGTTGCGCACGGTGCCACGGCCGATCGTGATGACTTCTGCGATTCCCGGCGTGCGCGCGAGGGCAACGCCGAGTCGTACCAGCAGCGTGGCTATGCCACCGGTATCGCCGACGCCGGACTGGCGGAGGTCGGGATCGAGCACCGCGCCGAGATGAATCTGGGCCATGCGCACGCCTCCGGGTGCCGCCGCGGCCGCTGACTGTCTCCGGAGTGACGACCGACCACCCACGAAGTCGAGACGTCGCAGGGCGCGATCGGATTCGGCGAGGCGCACTGCGTCTGCGACCCGGTTGTCACCGCGGGCCAGGGCCGCGATCGCTCGCGGCATCGGGGCACGAAGTTCGTCCCCGAGTGCGGCGATCGCCGCGACGCGGACGACGTCCGCCTCCCTGCCATCGGCGGCCACGACGGCGAGGTCCGGAAGCACCCCCAGATCGGGAACGAGTCCGAGTGTCTCGATGATGGCGCGGCGGCCGTCCCCACGGGTCGTTCTGGCAAGCCCCATTCGCAGGGTGGCCGCGACCATCCTTGGCGCCCGCCGGGCCCATTCAGCCAGCACCGCCTGCGCGTGCATGCCGGCCAGGCCACCCGTGATCAGGAGGTCGACCAGGGGCTCGAGCAGCTCGGCCGCCGGCGCTCGGCCGGCGCTGGCCCATGCCGCATGCGCGGGTACCGGACCGGGACCCCGTCGCAGCAGTTCGGCGATCGCGCGATCAGCCCGGCCACCAGGGACGGCGGCCAGGACATGAACAGCACCGATGCCAGTCACGGAATCGGCATCGTCGCGGACGGCGGTGACCAGCTCTCGAATGATGGAGGGTGCCGCGGTCTCGAAGTCGACGGCGGCCTCCATCTCGGCCACGGCCAGTGGGGTCGCCCGGATTGCCTCCAGGATGGAGCGGGCATCGGCGATCCGCTGGAGTCCCACCAGGGTGGACATTGACGGTGCGATGGAAGCCAGCCGGGGGCGAACAGCGGTCGACATGGAGATCGACATCACGCTGACCATCGAGGTTGTGGGCGCCGCTTGTTCACTGTTTGTACAGGTTATGGGAATTGGACCGAGGCGGTCAAGCCTTCCTGAGATTAGACAAACTATATACAAGTGTGCCATGCTGCGGGTGTCGCCGGGCCCGTCCGCCACGGGTCGCCTGATGTAGCTCGTGGCGAAGGGTGTCCGCCGGTGCGCGGCGCTCCTTGGCCTCAAAGGAAGTTGGAGACGGATGGCCGCCATGGACTGGACCTACCCCGCGGGCTCCGGGGACGCCGGAGTCTTCGAGATCGGCCGGCGCCTCGCGGAGGCGCTCGGCCGCGCCCCCGACGCGACGAGGTTCACCTATGAGCCGCGGGCCATGCTGAGGACGACCCGGCAGATCGAGCGAGCCGCGCGCGGCGGACGTCTGTTCGTCGGGTTCCAGAAGGCCGACAAGCTCCTCCTGGAGGTCGACCGCTACGTCGACCTTCTCGCGGCGAACACCGAGATCACGGCTTGGGCGATCGGGCCGCGACCCGCCGATCCCCGCCTGGCCGCGCTTGACTACCGCGAGGCCCGCAACGACACCAGCCAGCTTGACGCCCAGTGGTTCCTGGTCTCCGATCGGCCGGAGCCACTGGCCTTCGTGTCGTTCGAGCTCGGCGACAAAGCCCGCTTCGGCGTCGGCGGCGCCGCCACGCCGGGGAAGCGGTTCGTCGGATTCGTGTCGGATGATCCCGATGTCGTCGCCCTGCTGCTCGCCACGCTGCGTCCGCTCAGTGCTCCGCCCACGCCTCGCAAGCCGCGACCGTTGTCGGAGGTCGCCCAACGGATCGCGGCAAGCGTCAATGCCGCTGGACAAGCACCCTCGGTGCCGGCGGATGCCGGCGATGGCGCGATCATCGTGGCCGTAGGACGCGGTGCCGATCGCGACGCGGTCGTCGCGGCCCTCGGCATGGCCCGGCGCGAGAGGCGGCGGGTCGTCTTCGTCGATCGGAGCGCGGAGGGGTTCACCAGCCCGTATTCGGACCTCCGCGGGGATGACGCCGGCCGGCCATCACCGGAGCGCCTATTCGATGCCGACACCGCCAGACGCGAGGGCCACAATTCCGTCGCCGACTTCCTCGACGCGGCACGCTCGTCCAGCGTCGAGGCGGGCGCCTGGTACCCCACCAAGGCCGGAGCCGACGGGTTGGCCGACGCCGCACACCGCTTCGGAGGGGCAATCGTGGTCCTCCCACCAGACGGCGCGCAGCCGAGCCTCGCCGAGCGGATCCGCGGGATGGCGCCTGGTTCTCTCCGATCCGCCGTCTCGATCCCAGTCATCATCGCTGGGCGCGCCTGAGCTTCGACCGCCTGCGAGAACTTCCCTCGACCGGCTGCGGACAGAGCTGAACGACCGCCCCCTACTTCCCTTCGCCGACCCGCCTTCGCCTCGACCACGGACGGGTCAGAAGCCGCCGAAGTCCCCGCCGCCCATATCGCCGCCGAATTCGCCGTCACCCCCAAAGTCACCGCTCGCCCCCGCATCTGCATCGGCGGTGTCCCCTCCTTCGACTGATTCCGCGGCACCGTCGCCATCCGCTCCCGCGTCGCCGCCCTCGCCTGCATCGTTCGCGAAGAACGACTGCGCGACGGCACTGCCGATGAAGCTCGCGGCCAGTACTGTGAGAAAGTACGAGCCGAGGCTCGGCGCGGCGAACCCGCCACCGAATGCCCGGTCGATCGTGCCGGGCTGGCGCACCTCCGCCCGGGTCGCAGTTCGGGCCAGCGACGCCGGATCGTCGCCACGCGCCTCGCCGGGCGGGACGTGCTTTGCGAGCTGGTCGAGCACGGCACGTCGCTGCTCCGGGCTCAGGCGGGCGAACGCTTCTTCGTGCGCCCGCTCGATGTCCTCGGGCGGTGCGGTGGACAGCATGTAGCGATAGCGCTCGATGGCCCGTTCGTCGTTCGCGGGCGCCCGTTCGCGTCGATTGCGGTCGAGGAATCCCATCTCGGCATCTCCTGGTTCGTCGCTCTGGCTTCCACATTAGTGCAGCGGTCCGGATCAGGCTCGGGCTCGAGGACGACTATGCGAGGCCGACGAATGGATCTTCAGTTCACGAACCGGCACGCCGGATGGGCCAACACTTGACATGTACGTGGACGGACCGCAAGGCGCAGTCCCGTGCTGTTCCTCGACGGTACGCCAAGTTCAGGAGGTCGCTGGAGGACGCTTCGAACCAGAAGCCGACGAATGCCCCGGGAGACGAAGGACCGCCATGGGGGGACGTCACTCGCCGACCTCATTGAGGGTAAGTGCCGCCTAGCTCCGGCGGAGCAACCCGATCGATACGGCGGCCATCCAGATCACCGTCACGGCATAGAGCGCACGCTGCACGAGCCCCACGATGTCGCCGGGACTCACGACGGAGGCCGCACCCAGCCCGAGCACGGCGACGAAGGCGACCAGTGAAGCGCGCCCGAGGGGCTTCGGTAGGTTGGATGCTCGTGTCGTCCCAAGCAGCGCGATCAACAGGCCGAGCACGGCAACCGTGGCGAAGAGGGTGTGCAGATCCCCTTCGGTTGAGGGGGCGACGCCATCACGGAGGTCGTGATCCTGGAAGATCCCCGTGAGCGCTACCGCAGCTCCGAAGATCAGGAGCCCAAGCCAAGCCGAAGTTCGACCCCGACCTTCCGGGAGTGCGCCGCGGACGCCTGCGGCGAACAGGCAGACGAGGGCCCCAAAGACACCAAAGCCGACGCTCATGATCTCCGGGTGCGGGCGGCCCAGCGCTCCGAGCTGACTGACGGTCTCCGAGAGGTGGCTGTAGCCTGGAGTACTGGCAGCGGCCGCGAGGATGAATCCGACGAGCGCCGGGCCGGCCAGTGCACCCGCCGCGAGGGCGAAACCAGCCCGCGTCATGGCCCCAGTTGGGTATGGGCCAGGGTGAACGTCAGGCACCACTCGAGGCTCCTCCGCCCGGGCTTCGATCGCCAAGGGTCGGATCGCCGTCGGCCCCGCCCATCAACGTCCAAATCATGACCGGTCCGCTCCGCCGTACCAGTCGAGGGTCGCCGCGATCGCCGCCCGGTGGGGCGTCGTTTGTGCTCCGAAGGCCCGGGCGAACTTCGTGTGGTCGACGATCCACGGCGCCTCGCGCTGGTAACGCTGCTCCCGGACCGCGCGCAGCGTCGGATTGAACAGAGCGAGGACCGTCAGGAGGGATCCCGGCAGCACACGGAGCTTGGGCTGCTGCCCCGCTACCTCGAAGACCAGGTTTATGAACGCGCGCGTCGTTATGGTTTCCGCGCTGGGCAGGTGCCACACCTCTCCGAGAGCTTGGTCGCGCGTGCCGAGGGTGACCAGGCCACGAGCGTAGTCACCAAGAAACGTGAAGGTATGGGGTAGGTCAGGATCCCCGAGTACCTGCGTCGGCTTGCCGGCCAGGGCGGGCACGAAAAGTCGCTCGCCGGCCATCGATTGGCGACCCCGAGGGCCGTAATAGTCGGATGCGCGCCCGATCGTCGCCCGGACCTTGCCTGCCGCGTGAGCCCTCATGAGCTCACCGGCCAGCGTCGCCCGGACGCGACCATTCGGGCCCTCGGCGCGAGACTCGAGGTCTTCAGTCAGCGATGCGTCGACCGGTCCGAAGGCGTAGAGATTGTCGGCGTAGACGACGCGGGCGTTCGTGGCCGCCGCCGCAACGAGAATGCTGCGCATCAGCGGCGGCAGGAGCTCTGGCCAGCGGTCGTAGGGGCCACTGGCGGTGTGATACACGACAGCCGCGCCGGCCAAGGCGCGGCCCACGGCGGCGGCATCGGTCAGGTCTACCTGAACGAGGTCGACATCTCGTGGCAGGCCCGCGACCGAATCGCGAGCGATGGCCCGCACCGGGAGCCCCCTGGCTACGAGCTCGTCGATCACAGCTCGTCCGACCGGCCCGAGACCGGCGACAGCATGAACTTCAGGTTCGGTCACGGCGGCTCCTCGAGGCTGACCTCCCTTGAGTGACGCTGGCTCCACGCTTGGGATGGCTTGATCTCCTCCGGGCTCGGCGGTCACGCGGGGCTGGGGATCCCGCTGCTCAGTTCCATTTGCACGATGTGGGCCCGCGTTCCCGCCGTGGCGCGGACGAAGGTGGGAACCTGACCATCGTCCGTCACCGGGATACCGAATCCACGAAGCAAGCGTGGGCCGCGCTTGCGGACCTGCATGGCGACGGCGGCGTTGTAGGCCGGATCGTCTTCGGGGTCATCCGGTCGAAGCACACGCGCGATGGCGTCGAACCATCGGCCGTCGAGACGGACCTGTACGGGAGCGGGCTCGACGACATTCCGCCACCACCGATAGGTCGGCGAGGTGACAACCACGACTTGGTTTCCTTCGCGGGCGTAGCCAACCGGCGTGGTGTGCCAGCTCCCGCTCGTGCGTCCGCGGAAGCGAAGCAACATCAGGTTGTTGGCCATGGGCCCGGCGAATCGACTTCCAAGCAGGCGTCGAATGAGCGGGTTGAACACGCCGACAACGACGCGCATCACCTTGAACTGCGGAGTGTCGCTGAACGGACGGGGTGGCGGCGCACCCGAGGGCCCGGTTGCGTCCGCGATCAGGCGTTCGTCGAGAACCATGGCGTTCATCCTTCGAGGTATGCGGGACTGGGGGAGGTCCGGGCGAGCCCGGTGGCTGAACTTTGTCGGACGACGGCGACCGCAGCCAGGATCGAGGACGCGACACTGAGACCGCCGATGGCGACCACCACTGGCGCCGCGATCTGGTCGCCGGCTGCTGCCATCAGGAGGAAGCCGCCAACTACGCCAGCTCCCATGAGGGCGGCCCAGATGAGCATCGGGAAGGCGAAGGCCGCGGCGCTGGTCCGGCGCAGCACGCCGATCCCGGCGATGGCGCAGAGCGGCAGGAAGAACGCAAGATCGAGAGCGTACACAGGGTTACTGGAGATACCCGCCTTGACAAGCTCCGGCGGCAAAACGCCCGTGATGCTCGCGGCCGCGATCTCTCCGAGCCACAAGAGCCCGAACATCGCGGCGACGCCGATCAGGAGCCCCCCGGCCGCGCGCCGATTGAGACCATCAGCAACGTCGTAAGAGCCTTCGACCGCCGCGCGCCCGGTCAGCACGAGGCTCCACAGGGCAAGGCCGAAGATGGCGATGTATACGGCTGTGAGCGGATTCATCGCCACCGCGAACGCAAAGATCGCGTAGTTGTAGACGAGGTACAGCAGCCCGGCGACGACCGCGAGGCGTCCAGCCGACGAGCCTGCCGACGAGGCTCGTAGTGACATCCATAGGCCGACGCCAAGGACAGGAACTGCGAGGAACAACGTCGCCAGATCTGTGCCGCGCGCCTGCTGCGCCCAGTTGGGTGCATCGACGTACAACCCGGTGAGGGCGAGGCCAGCCAACGCGGCGGCGGCGGCGAGGACTGTGGCGATGGCGGCGAGTCGGTTCGGGATCGTGCGCATTAGGACACCTTGTTGCTTCGGTCGCGGCGCCTGATGCGCCACGAGAAGCATCCAGTGGCGCGCCCTCTGGTCATAGGGCCACTTCGCCTCGGATGACCCGCCAGATGGCCCTATCGCCGCGCAATCTCGCGGGTGTCAGATGACATCGACCCGGGTTGGGTCTTGTCACTCATCGGGAAGGCACGCCATGACCAAGTCGACCGTCACCAAGATCTTCATCGGAAGCCTCGTCGCCATCGTCGGCGGCCTCGTGCTCCTCGGCGCAGGGTTGGTCCTCGCCTATGCCAACGGCACCTTCATCATGCGTGGGCCCGACGTCGTCGGGATCCACCCGTGGGCGTTCAGCTGGTCGATTGCCGGACTCGCGATCGTCGGCATCCTCGCCGTCATCGGCGGGGCACTCGCCCAGTTCGTGGCCTGGATCGGCGCCGTGCTCAACACCTCCCGGCTTGAGGACAAGACCTGGTTCATCCTCCTGCTGGTGCTGGGCCTATTGAGCTTCGGGTTCATCGCGATGCTCGTGTACCTGGTCGCCGGGCCAGACGGCACTCGCGAGTCCGCAAGGCAGACCAACCCGCTGGGAGCCGCCGCATGACCACGTCGAGCGGCACCCTGGCGGCAAACGTGATGCGGGTTACCGCCGCCGGTCGCACGTGGGCGACCGACCTCCGGCTCGGAGGCTCCCTGCTCATCATCGCCGGCGTGACCATCCTGATGGGCATCATCACCGCCGAAGCGCTCTACCCGAGTGCGTATACGACCGGCGGCAGCGAGATCAGCGATCTCGGCGGGACACGCCCACCCAACAGCCTCATCTTCCAGCCGTCGGCCATGATCTTCGACGTTTCGATGGCGGCGATCGGGATCCTGGTCATGGCTGGCTCATGGTTCGTTCATCGGGCCTTCGGCCGACGATCTGTGACCATCCCGCTGACGATCCTCGGCATCGGTGCTCTCGGCGTTGGCCTCTTTCCCGGCAACACCGGCGCACCGCATCAGATGTTCGCGATGGTCACCTTCGTGGCCGGCGGAGTGGCCGCCATCAGCGCTGCTCGAGTCACCACAGCGCCCTTCCGCTTCGTCTCCCTCCTCCTGGGAGCCGTCTCGCTCGTCACCTTGACCTCGACCTTGGTCCTCGGCGACGGCTCTCCCATGACCGCCCTCGGCATCGGCGGGATCGAGCGCTGGATCGTCTATCCGGTGATCCTGTGGGTCATCGCCTTCGGCGGCTATCTGTCCGGCCGTGCCGACGGCGACCCAACCGCAGGCCCGGCATGAACGCGAGAGAGATGCAATCGGGTCCGGGCGCGTAGCCACTGAGGACCCGAAGGAGGTTCAACGATGCGAATCTTGGTAAGCGCGGCGTCGCGCCACGACGCGACGACTGAGGTCGCCCATGCGATCGCGACAGTGCTGAAGCGCGCCGACATCGAGGTCGATGAGCGGAGGCCTGAGGATGTCGGGCACCTGGACGGCTACGACGGCGTCATCCTCGGCTCCGCGATCTACGCCGGTCATTGGCTGAAGCCCGCCAAAGATCTCGTGGCGCGCACCTCGTCGCGGATGCGCGCACTCCCGGTTTGGCTGTTCTCGACGGGTCCCATCGGTGCTCCACTGAAGCCGGAGGGATTGCCCGTCGATGCCGCCCCGATGTTGGAGCAGTCCGGGGCCCGGGAGCATCGGATCTTCGGTGGACGCCTCGATAAGCAGCAGCTTGGCTTCGGAGAGAAGGTGCTCGTCCAGATGGTCGGCGCTACCGAAGGTGACTATCGCCCGTGGGACGAGATCGAAGCTTGGGCGAAGGAGATCGCGACGACGCTCGAGGCGCCCGCCGTCACGGCACGGGCTCGGTGACCAGGGGCATTTGCGCCGCACCGTGAATCGCGTGATTCACCAACGAATTCGGTAGTGCGCATGACGCTCTGGGAGGGTTCGCCTGGCACTCCCGGATTCAGACGGCGCGAGGCGCTGGGCTGAGCTTCAAGATCGGCTTGCAAAACCCGATCCACGTCGTCTGACTCTGGATCAGGCGGTTGAAGGTTCGAATCCTTCCTCGCCAGCCAACTCCCCTGGCGTTGTTCTGCAGCGACCCGTCCACCGCGAACCGTGCATGGATGGTCGCCTGGTCACTTGACCGCTACCCTGCCGTAGCGCCCGAACCCTCCAGCGAACCGGCTATTGCCTGGGCCGCCGAGAGTTGGCGTTGCACGAGGCGCCGATCGAGCGCCTGAGGATGCGTCGACAGCTTGACGACGACGGTTCGGCTCGAACCATGGACGTAGACCATCTGTCCGTGGATCCCGAGGGCGGCGTGGATTCCGCGCCGCGGATCCAGGACCCACCACTGATCGTGATAGTGGAGCTCGGCAGTCGCGATGCCCGTGTACGCGAACGGACCACGGAAGGCTGCCACGAGCTCGGGATTGGGCTGGCGTAGTCGCCGAACCCAGTCTGCGGGCAGGACCTGCCGGCCGTCAGCGACCCCGTCATCGAGATAGAGCCGGCCGAACCGAGCCAGATCGCGCAGGGCGACAGCGATCCCACCGTCCTCGACCGCGGCTCCCTGCTCGTCGACCGTCACGAAGGCGTCGAACTCGGCGCCGAGACGACCCCACACATGGGTCGAGAGCGCTTCGGCGAAGGGCTGCCCGGCGGCCCGCTCGAGCACCCATCCCAGGACATTCGTGAGGATGGACCGGTACGCGAACGGCCCGCCGTGGGGTCCCTCGTTCGACAAGGTGCCGAAGTAGGCATACAGCCCGGCGGGTAGCCCGCGTCGCGACCGCGGGCGCCAGCCCGACACCTGCTCCGACACCCGGATGTCGGAATCGAGGTCGTCGTAGTCCTCGGAGAAGCGAGTCCCCGCGCGCATGTCAAGGAGGTCCTCCACCCGGCAGCCGTCAAAGCTTGATCCCCGAAGCTCACGGACGTGGTCTGTGACGAGATCGGATGGGTCGAGCAGGCCCTCGCCGACGAGCGCCCCCGCGAGCGCGGCGGTGACGGACTTCGAAACCGATTGCAGAAGGTGCCGGCTTCCAGGCTTCATCTCGCCCGAGTACCGCTCGAGCAGGAGGCGGCCTTCGTGAACGACGACGAATCCGTCCGTGAACGTGGCGTCGAGCATCTCGAGGACCGTCTCGCGGCCTTCCGGGGATTGGAACTCCAACGTCTCCAGCGTCGCCGGCGTGGGATCCCCTTGCTCCGCACCGCCGAAGCCCCAAGGGGCGAGTCCACCGCGCCAGATCGGCACTGTGGGCAAGATCTCCTCGATGTGCAGGTACGACCATCGGTTCTGGGGCGGGTCCTGCCAGGTCGAGAGGGTGACCGCGGGCGCCTCGACGGGGGCCGGCGATGTCGGCGCTGTAGCGGGCGACGCAAGGCTCGCAACCTCACCGGCGAAGTGGCACGCAGACCCCGCGCCCAGCTGGACCGCGGGAGGCTCGACGCGCGCGCAGATCTCGGGATCGCCGAGCTTGTCGCGAAGCCAGCAGCGAGGATGGAACCGACAACCCGAGGGCACGGCGGCGGAGCTCTGTGGCTCACCGCGCAGAAGGATCGGCTGGGGCTCGGTCATGTCGACCTCGGGTGCCGCAGCGAGCAGCGCCCGTGAATATGGGTGCGCCGACCGATCGAACAGGGTGTCGGCGTCCTGTGTCTCGACGATCCGGCCGAGGTACATCACCGACACGGAGTCGGCGAGATGGCGAACGACGCGCAGGTCGTGCGAGATGAGGACGTACGTCAGTCCATGACGGTCCCGCAGCTCGACGAGCAGGTTCAGGATCTGGGCCTGCACCGAGACGTCGAGCGCCGACGTCGGCTCGTCGAGCACCAGCAACCGCGGTCTGAGCGACAGCGCGCGCGCGATCGCCACACGCTGGCACTGGCCACCCGAGAGCTCGTGCGGGCGACGATCGAGGTGCCGGCTCGAAAGTCCGACCTCGTCGAGAAGTTGGAGCGCCGTGTCGGAGGCGCCCCGGGCAAGTGGGTCCCCGTGCACCCGCAGCGGCTCGAGCACGATGTCCTTGACGCGCATTCGCGGATCGAGCGATCCCGCGGGATCCTGGAAGACGATCTGGACATCTCGACGAAGCCGTCGCAGCGCACCGCGAGCCATCCCGAGGACGTTGGCGCCACCGATCTCGATCGAGCCGGCGTCAGGCTCGATCAGGCGGAGAACGCATCGAGCGAGCGTCGTCTTGCCCGATCCGGACTCGCCGACAATCGCCCGAACCTCACCGGCCTGGACCTGGAGATTGACGCCCGCGACTGCCTGGACGGTCCGGCCGCTCGGGTCCCGGAAGGTCTTGACGAGCCCCTGGACGCGGAGCAGCGGCTCAGGTTCGAGGAGGGCACCATGGGCGCTCGCCTCGGCCGCCGGAACGGTGACAGCGGTCATCGGACTGGCCCCAATTCCGTCGTTGGCTGACCTGCAGGCAAGTGCGCGAGGTGACACGCAGCCGCATGCCCCGGAGCCACCGACAGCAGCTCGGGGCGAACCTGCACGCATAGATCGATGGCCAGCGGGCAGCGCTCCACGAACGCGCAGCCTTCGATCGTCCCCGGGTTCGCGGGAACGAGCCCTGGAATGACGTTCAGCGCACCCCGGCGCGCCGTCGCCCGCGGTACTGCCGCGAGCAGGCCACGCGTATACGGATGTCGCGGCGCGGCGAGAACCGTCGACGTCTCGCCATCCTCCGCGATCCTACCCGCGTACAGCACGAGCACCCGATCCGTGGAGCTCCTGACGACGCCGAGGTCGTGGGTGATCAGCAGCACGCTCAAGCCCATCCGATCGCGCAGTGATCGCAGGAGATCGAGAATCTGGGCCGCGATAGAAACGTCGAGCGCGGAAGTAGGCTCGTCGGCGATGAGCAGGGACGGCTTGCATAGCAAGGCCATCGCGATCATGGCTCGCTGCAGCATCCCGCCCGAAAGCTGGTGGGCATAGGAACGAACGATTCCCGCGGCGTTCGGAAGCCCGACTTCCGCAAGCGTCTGCTCGATCCGCTCGTTCGCCGCACTGCCGCGGAGCCCAAGGTGTGCTCGAAGCACGTGCCGCATCTGCGAGCCGAGGGAGAAGACCGGGTTGAACGCGGATCGCGGGTTCTGAAAGACCATGCTCACCGTGGCGCCCCGGATAGCACGGAGCTCCCGCTCGGAGGATCCGAGGAGCTCGCGGCCCTGCAGCGTGATCGAGCCGGACGCCGTCGCGTTCGACGGCAGCAGACCCAGGATCGAAAGGCCGGTGACGGTCTTGCCGCAGCCTGTCTCGCCGACGAGGCCGACGATCTCTCCCGGGCGCACCTGGAACGTCACGTCGTCGACTGCCTGGAGCGGTCCATCCCGAGTGGCGAAGGACACGCCAAGGCGGCGAACGTCGAGCACGGTCGCCGCGTCGAGCACGGCTGCCGCGTCAAGCGGCGTGACGGCCCCCTGCGCAGGGCTTGCCCCCGTCATGGCGAGCGCCTCGGGGAGACAAGGTCGAGGAGGGCATCGCCAACCAGGTTGAACGCGAGGACCGAGACGAAGATCGCGAGGCCGGGAAATGTCGACAACCACCACTGGTCGAGGATGAAGGCGCGGCCCTGCGCGACCATGAGCCCCCAATCCGGGTCCGGCGGGGTGGCTCCAAGCCCGAGAAACGCGAGCCCGCCAGCGGCCAGGATCACGGTGCCGATGTCGGTCGTCGCCTGCACGAGGATGGGACCCATCGAGTTCGGAAGGATGTGCCGGACGATGACCCTGGTATCGCTCATCCCCGCGGCGCGGGCCGCTTCGATGAAGGGTCGCTCCCGAAGCGATGTTGTTGTTGCCCGTTGCAGCCTGGCGTACCACGGCCACCACGAGATCGCCAACGCGAGTGCGGCGTTCTCCAGGCCCGGCCCGAGCGCCGCCACGATGGCCATCGCGAGGAGGAGTGGCGGGAACGCCAGGAACAGGTCGGTGATGCGCATGATCAGCGCGTCAATGCGGCCCCGCCGGTAGCCAGCAAGGGCGCCGAGAGGCACGCCGACGAGCATGGCGAGCCCGACCACGAGCACGGCCACGAGCAGCCCGCTTCGCGTCCCCATGATCACGCGGCTGAGGAGGTCGCGCCCCAGCTCATCCGTCCCGAAAGGGTGCGCAAGGCTCGGTCCCAGCATCCGGTTGGCGACATCGCTGGCGCCCGCCCCCTGCTCGGGATAGGGCGCGAGGAAGGGACCAGCGACTGCCAGCACGACGAGCAGTGCGATGATCGCGAGGCCGGCAGCGCCGAGCGGATCGCGCCGGGCCAACCGCCATCGGGTCGGGCCGGCCGCGACCGGCATCGCAGGAACCATCGTCTCTGGGGCGACCGCGTTTACCATCAGCCGGCCAGCTTGACCCGCGGGTCGAGCCAGGCCTGCACGGCATCCACCAGCAGGTTGATCAGTACATAGCCGATCGCACCGAACAGCGTGACCCCCATGATCGCCGGGTAGTCGACGTTCAGGAGCGCGTGCACCACGAAGGTTCCGAGCCCCGGCCAGTTGAAGATGAGCTCGACGAAGAACGCCCCGGTGAGGGCGTATGCAAGCGACAGCCCCGCGATCGTGGTCACCGGCAGCAGCGCGTTGCGGAGCGCGAGGCGGTACGTGATGAGCCGCTCGCTCAGGCCGTAGGCGCGCGCGGTGCGGACGTAGTCCTCCCGCAGCGCCTCGAGCATCGCCGCTCGCGTCATGCGCGCGATGAGCCCCAGCGGATAGGCGGCGAGGGTCAAGGCCGGAAGCACGAGGTGTGCGAGCGCATCACCCAGCCCGACGAGGTTCCCACCCAACGCCGCGTCGACGAGCGCGAAACCCGTGACTGGCTCGATCGGATTCGTGAAGCGCAGATCACTGTCTGTCCGGCCGGCGAGCGGGAGGATGTGGAGCGTCCTGAAGAACACGATCTGGAGGAGCAGGCCGAGCCAGAAGGCCGGCATGGAGACGCCGACGATCGACCCGACGCGGACGAGCGCCTCTGGCAGGCCCCGGCGCCATCGCGCGGAGAGCACGCCCAGCAGGACCCCGGCGACCAGCGCCAGCAGCAGCGCCGCCGCGATCAGCTCGAGCGTCGCGGGCAGGCGATCGCCGATCTCCTGGAGGACGGGTCGCTTTGTCCCGATCGATGTCCCCCAGTCGCCTGTCAGCATGTCCCGGAGGTAGGTCAGGTACTGCACGGGGAGCGGCTGGTCGAGCCCCAGCTGGCTCGTGACGCGGGCGATGTCCTCGGGCCGTGCCCTGGGCCCGATGTACATCGCTGCGGCGTTCGATGGGATCACGCGCGCGAGAGCGAAGGTGATCACCGAAACGCCGAGCAGGACCAGCGCGGAACCCGCGAGGCGGCGGAGCAGGAACCTCGGCACGTCGCTGGCCCCGTGGAGGAATGTCGCCGCCGACGCCCGTTGGGCCGGGCACCGGCGGCGACAGTGTGGACCGGCTACTGCGCCGGATGCATCGGGTAGAAGAACTGCGCGAACGGGTAGTTGAGGTTGTACGCGAAGCCCGCGACACGCTTCGGAACGACCGTCACGAACTTGGTGTCATAGAGGAACACACCAGGCGCCTGGTCTACCAGCCGCTTCATCGCGTCCACGTACTTCGCTTGAGCCGCGGCGCGATCGGTCGCCGTGAGGGCCCCGGCGTCGTCAACGAGCGTGTCGTATTGCGAGTCCTTCCAATAGCTGAGGTTGAAGAACGGTTCGTCGCTGCTATGGAAGAGCGACCACAGGTTGTCGGAGCCGGCATCGCTGTACGTCGGCCAGTACAGGACGATGAACATGTCCTGCCTGCCGGCCGCGTCGCCCTTCGCCCGCTCCCACTGCTGGTTGAAGAGCATCGGGGTGATCGTCACGTCGACGCCAACCTCGGCAAAGGCTTCCTTGATGAGCGGCACGAAGCGCGCCTCGTTCTGATTCTCCGAGGCGTACGTGAGCTCGATCGAGAAGCCGCCACCCTCGTGGCCGGCCTGCCGGAGGAGGTCCTTGGCGGTCTCGATGTTCTGCTTGTACTGGGGCACCTGGTCGGACCACGGAAAGACACCGGCCGGTACGGGGCCGTACGACTGTGTCCCGAAGCCCTGGGCACCAACGGCGATGATGTCCTCATAGGGGATCGCATATGACAGTGCCTGCCGGACGAGGACGTCGTCGAGCGGCGCCTTGGCGGTGTTGAAGTAGCCCAGGTAGTTGAAGAAGGACGGCTCCTCGACGTACGTGTAATCCGGGTTGGTCGCGTATTGCCCGATGTTCTCCAGCGGCAGTGACAGCGCGAGGTCCACCTGGCCGCCTTCGAGCATCTGCTGCTGAACCGCCGCTTCGGGCGTGATCGAGATCAGCACCTTGTCGTAGTGGTTGGTGTCGTCCCAGCCACCCCAGTAGCCGTCGTAGCGGGTGAGGAGGACTTCCTTGTCGGCCGTGTAGGACTCGATGGTGTAGGGGCCGGAGCCGCCGTCCACGCCGCTCTCGAAATACGTTTCGTCGGCCGCAACCGCATCGAGGGCCTTCGGGCTGACGATCCAGGCGCCATACAGCGAAGATGCCACGAGGTCCATCGGAGCCGCGTACTTGAGGGTCAACGTCACCGTCGACGCATCGGTCGCAGTGGCCTTGTCCAGCGCCGCCCAGATGAACGACGCACCACCATGGTCCTTCGCGGCGTCGATCGACTTCACGACCGCCGAAGCGTCCACCGGCGTGCCATCGTGGAACGTCGCGCCGGAGCGAAGGTGGAACGTCCATGTCAGCGCGTCCGCGGAGCTCTCCCACGTGGTCGCGAGCCCAGGGGTATAGGCCTCGGTGGAGCCGGGCCGGTTGATCCACAGGAGCGGCTCGTAGATGTTGGCCATGTACAGGGCCTCGGTCGAGAACGACTTCACCGGATCCCAGGTGGTGACGCTCGCGGTTGCCGCGACCTTCAGGACCGAAGGCCCTGATTGGGTGGGCGTCGTCGTGGCAGCGGCCGTGTTCCCAGCGGTGGAGCCTGGGCCACCCGAGGCGGGCGCGGCTGACGGTGCGGCTGAGCAGGCCGCAAGCAAAAGGGTGGTCGCGGCGACGATGGCCGGCCAGCGAGCCGCGACGTAGCGGGCTCCTCGATTTCGGTGCATCACGAGCAGCTCCTCCGAGGGCCGCGGGCCGACAATCGCCGGCTACCGATGCGGACGCCTCCCGCGGCCAGTGTTTGCCATCGATTGCGGCCCGTCCAATACTTTGCGGGTGGGCAGGTCATGCCCCTGAGGCATGGCACTTTTGTGAGGGGCCGATGGAGCTCCGCGTGCTGCGGTACTTCTTGGCGGTCGTGGACCAGGGATCGATCACGCGTGCCGCCGCCTCGGTCCGCATCGCACAGCCGTCGCTCTCGAGGCAGCTTCGCCAGCTCGAGGCGCTCCTCGGCGTTGACCTCTTTGAGCGCCGCGCGGGCCGGATCGGTTTGTCCTCCGCCGGGCGTCGCCTCGTTCCGCTCGCGCGCGATCTCGTGGCGCGGGCCGACGCCGTGGCGACGAACGTCCAGGATTCGGGATCGGTACGAGCCGTCAATCTCACGGTTGTCGCCCCGCACACCACGATCGCCGACGTCATCGCGCCATTTCTGGCCACGCTCGGGCCCGAAGCGCTGCGCGTCACGATCCGCGAGTCGTCCCCGCTGGCGGTGTTTCGAGTCATTCGATCGGGAGAGGCTGATCTTGGGGTCTCGGCCGGACCGCCGCCCGGGGAACTCGAGTCGTATCCGATCGGGCGCTTCACGATCTGGGCCCAGGTTCCGCCTGCACACCCCTGGGCCGATCTGGAAACGATCGGGCTGGCGGAGCTCGTGGCCGAGCCACTAGCCCTCCTGACCTCAGAGTACGGCACCCGGCGAGTCCTCGATCAAGCCGTCGCTGCAGCCGGCCTCAAATACCACACGGTGGCTGAGGCGGCCCTTCCGGAGGTGGTCCAGGCATTGGCGGCAGGCGGACACGGGGTGGCCGTTGTCACGGACGACGAACGCTACGGGCTCCGGAAGATCCCGATCGAAGTCGACGACGGCGTGATGGACATCCCGCTCGTCGCCGCCTGGAGTGGGAGCCACTTCGCCGCGCCGATGATCGGAGACTGGGCTTCGCGGCTCGCCGCGTTCAGCTCCCTCGAGGCTCCGGCAGAACCCCTCGTCTGAGCGCTCGCTACGATGCCCGCGCCTGGGCCGCCGTGGACGTGCGCAGACGGGATGGTCGGCACGGGGGCGGTCAAGAGCGGACGTGCGTTCGAGCGTCCTGGCTGGGAGGATGGCGGCTCATGTCAATGTTCGTGGGTCTCGTCGTTCGGCACGTCGTGGAGGCGAAGCGCCGCGAGTACCTGGTGTTTCGGGACTCCGGATTGGACTGGACCTTGGTTCGCCCCCCGCGAGTCGTCGAAGGCAGCGCCACCGGCAGGATCCAGGCTGGCAGCGTTCTCACTGGTCAGCAGGTGGCCCAGGGAGACCTTGCTGCCTTCATGGTCCAGCAGTTGGACGACCGCACCTCGATAGGGGCAGCGCCCTACGTCAGCTCAAAGTGATCCGCTGGACTCCACGCCCGCGATCGAGCCCTAGGGGGCTGACGGGGCGCGGGAGGTCTCCGTGGACGGTGTCTCGGACACGACGTCGGGCTCGTCCGCCGCTGCCAGGTACCGGTCCGACAGGCGGTGGTACGGACTCGATCGAAGCGCGATGAGCGTCACCGCCAGCCCGATGATCGCGGCGATGATGAAGATCAGCGCGAGCCCCCGCTCGGGACCGGTCCCGAACCACGGCCCGATCAGGTCCGCGAGTGCGCCGTCCGTCATCGACGGCAGGATCCAGAACTGCGCGATTGGCCCGATGAGGAACGCGGTGATCGGCGCGGCCGCCGTCTCGACGGTCTGGGCGAAGCCGAAGACGCGGCCCTGCTCCTCGAACGGCACGACCTTCTGGATGATCGTCTGCTCGGACGCCTCGGCGATCGGTGCCAGCGTGAGGTAGATGAAGAACCCGATGACGAGCGGCAGGACCTCGAACCGCAGCGGGAAGATGATCGTAACGGTCCACATGACGACGTTGGCCAGGAGGAGCGTCCGGACCGGGTTCCGCCCGAGCCCCCGCTTGGCGATCAGGATCCCGCCGACGATGAACCCGGAGCTGGTGATCGCCAGGACGATCCCGTAGGTCTCGACCGACATCAGGGAAAGCCCGTACGGGTCCAGCAGCGCCATGAAGACGCCGCCGAGGAAGTTGTTGAGGGTCGAGAACAGCAGGAGCGCGAGCAGCCCCGGGACAATCTTGACGGCCTGGATCGCCCCGCCGAAATCGATGAATCGCGGCGAGTCTGCGTGCGGCTCGGGGGCCTCCTCCGGAATCCGGATCGTCAGCAGGTGCAGTGCGACCAGGACGGCCGCGACGATCGCGATCCCCAGGCTCCAGCTCATGCCGAGGACGCCGACTCCAAAGCCGCTCAGCACGGACGTCATCGCGAAGACGACCCCGTTGGCCGTGCCGACCAGGCCGTTGGCCTTGTCCCGGCCTTCCTCGGGCACCAGGAGCGTCACCGTCGTCGACAGCGCAACCATCCGGAGGTTGCCGGCGATCGCGCCCAGGAGGATCAGGACGATGAACGCCCAGAAGGCCGGGTGGGCGTAATCGCGCAGGCCGCCGGGTGGCGCGACCGAGTACACGAGGCCGGCGAGCGCGAACGAGATCACCGTGATGCCGCTCGACAGCAGCATCGACGTCCGGCGGAGGTGCCGGTCGACGAAGGTGCCGAAGAACATCCCCGAGATCGTGGCGAACAGCATGTAGCCGCCGCCGATCATTGCCGTCGCGAAGACGGACCGGGTCTCGAGGTAGACCCAGAACGTCAGGGCAAACCACAGGAAGCTGGTCGTGACGTTGGCGACCAACGAGTTGGCCACGAGGAGATGGAAGGTTCGCATCAGCGCCCAGCATGGCGGACCGACCTGATTGGCGCCCGCAGCGGCGCGCTCCGAAGCGTTTACGCGGGGATTCCGGAAATCGAGCATCGTGGGCACATGGATGCCGTCGCCGGAGTCGCCGAGAAGCTGGCGGCCATCGTCGCAGAGCGGGCCGGGAGCCTCGGCCCGCACGCGAGCGAGGAGGCGCAGCGCCGAAGCCGGCAGCTGATCGACCACTTGACCGGCCATGTGCTGCCCCGGGCTCGGAGCCTCGATGCGCCGCTGCTCGTGCTGCTGTTGGGGCCGACCGGGGCCGGCAAGTCGAGCCTGCTGAATGCGCTCGCGGGTGTCGCGGCAAGCCCGTCCGGCGTGATCCGTCCGACGACGCGGGACGTTGTCGTCGTGGCTCGCCCGGGCGATCGCGACTCCCTGCTGGGCGAGGGTGCCCCGCTGTCCACCCTCGCCGCTGGACGGCTGCGGCTGGTCGAGCTCGAGGGCATGCCGGACGGAATCGCGCTCCTCGATTCGCCGGACGTCGACTCGATCGAGCACGCCAATCGCGAGCTGACGGACCGCCTCGCCGAGGCGGCGGACCTGGGCATCTTCGTGACCACCGCGACCCGCTATGCCGACCGGGTGCCGTGGGACGTCCTCGCAAGGGCCCGGGATCGAGGCCTCCCGCTCGTCGTCGTCCTGAACCGGATGCCGACCGATCAAGCGGACCGCGATACGGTGCTCGCGGACGTCCATCGCCTGCTCGAGGAGAACGGCGTGCTCCTCGAGCACGACGCCGCGGACGATATCGTGGCCATCCCCGAAGGCGCCCTCGACCCGGCGATCGATGGGCTGGCGGCCGCCGCGGTCGCGCCGATCAGGGCTCGCATGGACGCGCTCGGAGCGGACCTCGACGCCCGACGGGCCCTCGCCGCCCGCGCGCTGGCGGGCAGCCTCACCGGCCTCGTGCCCCTCGTGGAGCGCGTGGCCGACGACCTGGAGCACGAGGCGATCGAGGCCGACGCCCTGCACCGGGTCGCTGCGCACGCCTTCACGACCGAGGCCGCCGCGCTCCGGGACCGCCTCAAGGGTGGGACGTTCCTGCGCGCCGAGGCACTGCGCCAGTGGCAGGCGTTCGTCGGCGCGGACGAGATCACGCGGTTCTTCTCCAGCGGGATCGGCAAGATCCGCGGCACGCTGTCCGCCCTCATCCGGGGTACTCCGCCCGCGCCCGTGGCCGAGGTTCGGGAGGACGCCTTGGCGGACCTGACCGCCCTCGCGCGATCCCATGCCGCGGAAGCGGCGCGCCGCACCGCGACGGCGTGGAGCGACGAACGCTCGACGACACGCCTCGTTGCAGAGGAGACGGGCCTGTGGACGGTCTCGCCGGGCTTCGACGCCGAGCTCCGAGCCGAGCTCGAAGGCTGGATCACGAGCATCGCCGAGGACGTTCAGGCGACCGGCGGACAGAAGCGCTTCCTGGCGAAGGGGGCGTCGGTGGGGGTCAACGCGGCGGGGATCGGGGTGATGCTCGCGACGTTCGCGACCACGGGCGGGATCACGGGCACGGAGGTCGGTGTCGCCGCCGGGACCGCCTTCCTGAATCAGAAGCTGCTCGAGGCCCTCTTCGGCGAGGCCGCCATGGTCGAGATGATCGGTCGAGCGCGGGCGCGCCTCGCAACGATCCTGGAGGACGCATTTGCCCGAGAGCTGGCGCGCTACCAAGGGCTCGTGCCGGACGGCGGCGAGCTCCGGGATCTGGCGGCACGGCTGCGGACGGCCGCGCGCGAGGTGAGCGCCCTCACGTGAGCCCGGCCGGAGCCGGCCTGGAGCGCCCGGCGCTCGAGGTCGTTGACGCCCTGCAGCAGGCAATCTCCGCGGCGCGCGTCCTGGAGCTCGACGTCACGCGCGCCGAGGCGGTCGCCGCTGAAGCTACCGACCGACTCGGGCTCGCGGCGGACAGCTACGTCGTCGCGCTGGTCGGCGGGACCGGCGTCGGGAAGTCGACGCTCCTGAACGCTCTTGGCGGGGCGGTCGTGAGCCCAGCGAGCGCGCGGCGACCGACGACGGGATCGCCGGTGGCCTGGGTCGCCGCCGAGGCGGTCGCCGAGGTCCGGCCGCTGCTGGACCGTCTCGGCATCGATCAGCCGATCACGCACGCGCGGGCCGACCTCGGGCGCATCGTGATCCTGGACCTGCCCGACGTCGACTCGCTCGAGGCCGGGCACCGCGCGGCCGTCGAGGCGGTGCTGCCGAAGCTCGATGTCGTGGCCTGGGTGGTCGACCCGGAGAAGTACGCGGACGCGGCTCTGCATGACGACTTCCTGCGGACCTGGATGCCGCGGCTCGACCGCCAGCTCGTGATCCTCAACAAGGCCGACAGGCTCGATGCGGATGCTCGGAAGCACGTGGAACGCGACCTCCGGCGGGTGCTACCACGCGAAACCAAGGTGATCGTGACCAGCGCGACGCAGGGCGAGGCCGGGGTGGCCGGCCTTCGCTCGTGGCTGGCGGAGGGCGTCGAGGCCAAGGCCGTGGTCGCCTCGCGCGTGATGGCCTCGGCGGGGGCCGCCCTCATCGAGCTCGCCGGAGCTGCCGGTCTCAGCGGCCAGCCGCAGGATCTCGCGCCGTTGGTTCCGGTGGCCGGACAGCGACGGGCCATCCTGGCGGCCGCGGAGGAAGCGCTGCGCGTGGTGGACTTGCCGGGCGCCGAGCGCCAGGCGGTCGCCGCCACGCGGGCGCGCGCCCGGCGCCGGGGAACCGGGCCGATCGGCATCCTGACGTCGGCGATCTATCGATTCTCGGGACGCCAGCGCCAGACGGCAGACCCGGCCGAGTATCTCCGCGGCTGGCGGCGGCGGGGGGGCCTCTCGCGCGCTTCGGAGCCCATCCGCCGCGAGATCGCCGAGGCGCTGCCGGGCGTCCCGCCCGCGCTTCGTGGCCGCTACGCCATGGCGGGCGAGGGTGCTGACCTGGAAGGCCGGATCGCCACTGCCCTCGATCGGGTGATCGCGCGCCACTCGGACGTCGAGGTGCCGTCGAGCCGCTTCTGGCCGCTGGTTGGGCTCCTGCAGTCGGCCAACACCGTGCTCCTCGTGGTCGCCGTCGCATGGATCGTGTTATGGGTCGTTGCCCGCCCCGAGGTGGCCAGCTACGACCTGCCGGTCCTTGGTCCCGTACCGGCACCGATGGTTCTCCTGGCGCTCGGGCTCGGGGTGGGCTACCTGCTGGCGCGGGTCCTCTCGCTCCACGCCGGCTTCCTTGGGCGCCGCTGGGCGCGGCGGCTCACCGGCGAGCTGCGGCGGACCGTCGGGGCGGTCATCGAGTCCGAGGCCTTCGCGCCGCTGGCGCGAATCGAGACCGCTCGGGCGCAGCTGGGAGCTGCCTGGCGGCGCGCAGGCCGCTGACGACAGGAACCGAACGCGACCGGGGCTTCGATCGTTCTGCAATTCGCGCGACGCGTCGGGCAGGCTCTCCCGCGCGCATTTGACCGGTCGCAACGACAAACTCGATCCATGGATGCTGAGCTTGGCGCAACAACGCCACCCGTCCTGCGGGTCGTGGAACCGGGCGAGACGGTCGAAGCCATCACCGAGGCCGAGGGCACCCACCTGTTGCTGACAGACCGACGGCTGGTGGTAGGGGCCGGGGAGCGTGTCGCTCTCGACGTCGGCTTTGACGGGCTGCGGCGGATTCAGTTCGACATCGAACGCGACCGCCCGGCGACGCTCGTGATCGTGCCGGTGGATCCGAGGCAGGAGCCCCAGGTACTGGCGATCCCCCGTGAACGGTACGACGAGATCACCGCGGCGCTCGCCAGCATCGGCCATCGCCTGGCGGAGACCGAAGAGGCGTCGTGACCCCGCGGGTACGCGTTGCCTGCGTCGGGCCGGCGTACGCTGGACCGGATGCCCACCTTCGATGCCCGAGCCCTCGCCGCCGCGCTCGCGGAGCTGCCCGGCTGGGCGCGCGACGGCGACGCACTGGTGCGGACCTTTCGTCGCGGTGATTGGCGCGATGCGATCGCGTTGGTGAACGCCGTCGCCGTTGAGGCCGATCGCCGCGACCACCACCCTGACATCTCGATCACCGGCTACCGGAACGTGACCTTCCGATTGACCAGCCACGATGCCGGCGGGGTCACGAAGCGGGATGTCAACCTCGCCCGGCGCATCGACGAGCTGGCGGCCGTCGCGGCCGGCGCGCCATCAGGTGCGGCGCCTACTGCTGAAGGGGCCAGGCGGCGCTAGGTGTTCGACCCCCGCCTCACCCAGGTCGAAGCGATGCGAAGCCGCGGCGATCAGCGCGTCATCGTGGGTCGCTGCGAGGATCGTGATCCGACCGTCCAGCTCCGCAAGCCTCCGGGCCACGGCGGCGGCCGCATGCCGATCGAGAGCCGCCGTCGGCTCGTCCAGGACGAGGAGTTCTGGTTCCGTCGCCATCGCGCGGGCGAGGGCCACCCGGAGCCGCTCGCCGGCCGATAGACCCGTCGGCAACCGGTCCGCATGGTCGCCGATCCCGAACGCGTCGAGCGCCTCGTGCGCGCGAGCACGCGCGACGGGTCCACCCCGCCCGCGGATCGCCAGTCCCAGCTCCACGTTCTCCAGGGCCGACAGGAACGGCACGAGGTCCCGGACCTGATCGACCAGGCCGATCCCGTCCGCCCGGAACCGCGCCAACGCCTCGCGGTCGAGTTGTGACAGGTCCTGGCCAAGCGTCGTCACGGTGCCCTCGGTCGGGCGATCAAGGCCCGCCACGAGGCGCAGGAGCGTGGTCTTGCCGCTTCCCGACGGTCCAGTCACGACGTGGAACCCGCCCCTGGCGAAGGCGACGGTTACCGGTGGAAGGCCAAGGGCCCCTTCGCCGGCCTCGCCATAGCGGCGCGCGACCGCGGTGAGCCGTGCGGCGGAATCATCGCTCGTGACCCGCCCTGGTGCGACGCGCGATGGACCCGAATCAGGCGGGGGCGGCGCCAGCCAGCCCTGGGCGTCGACCGCCCGCTGTGGCACAACCCCGTCGCTGCCCTCGGCGACGACCCGCCCGTCCGCCAAATGGACCACCCGGTCTGCGAATCGCTCCACGAGTCGATCGTGCGTGACGATGATGCAGGTGGCGCCCTCAACCCGGACGAGCTCACGGGCCATGTGGAGCAGGCTTTCCGCGGTGGTCCCGTCCAGCTCACCGGTGGGCTCGTCCGCCAGGAGCAGGGATGGGTGCGCCGCCAGGGCCACGGCGAACGCGATGCGCTGCTGCTCTCCACCGGAGAGCTCGTGGCGGAAGGCTCGCGCGCGGTGGGCCAGCCCGACGCGCTCGAGCAGCTCCTCGACCCGTCGGCTCCGATCGGGGGGTCGCAGGCCCCGAAGGGCGAGCGGGAGGGCGATGGCGTCCGCGGCGCGGAGGTACGGCGACAGGGCTCGCCGGTAGTGTTGCGCGACGAGCCCGATCCGGTCGCGGCGGTGGCGAGACAGCTCGCGCTTGCTGGCCGTGGCAAGGTCCTGGCCGAAGACGGCCAAGCGACCCGCTGACGGCCGATCCAACCCCGCAAGCAACCGGAGCAAGGTCGACTTGCCCGATCCAGAGGGTCCGACAACGGCCGCGATCTCGCCGGTCGAGACTCGGAGATCCAGCCCCCGCAGCGCGGCCACCGGACCCCCTTCCGACGCGTGAATCCGGATCAGGCCGACCGCCCGAACGGCGTCAGCCATCGCCGGGCCCCGCATAGGTTCGCCGGGCGAGCCACGCGACCGCGCCGGCCACCAGGGCGAGCAATGCAGCGATGACCACGAGGATTGGCAGGATCGGAACGACGGTTCGGAGCGTCGGGACCGGCAAGGTGCCCTCGGCCGTCACCGCGAGAGCGGCCGTCACGCCGAACGTGAGGACTACGCCGACCACAAGACCGGCCACCGTCCCCACGCCGGCCAGCCAGGCGGTCCGGGCCAGCGCAAGCTTGCGCAGTGTCGAGGGCGGAACGCCCTGGGCCTCGAGGTCGGCCAGCTCGCCGCGCTCGTCGCGCAGGTCCGTGTTCGCGCCGAGCAGGATGCCCCCCACGGAAAGCACGAGACCTGCCAGCGCGGCGACGACGAGGGCCCACACGATCGACTGGCTGAGCGGATCGGCGGCGCGTTCCGCGACCAGGGCGGCGCGGTCGGTGATCGCCGGAAAGCGGAACGGCGCGCTCGCCAGGGCCGTGCGAACGTCCGCCGTTCGGGAAGCGCTCGGTGTACCCAGCCACATCTCAGTGAGCTGTCCGGCCCCGGGCGCCTCGGCATTGAGCGCCACGAGGTACGGATCAAGGGGCACGACGATGAACCGCTGGCCGGGATCCACCAAGGTCGGGAACTGGCGTGCCGTCGCGACGACCCGGAGGTTGATCGTCCGGCCGCCGCCGACTTCCAGCCGCAGCAGTCCATCTGGATCGACCGCGGCGGCGAGGTCGGGGCTCACCACGGCCGGCAGGGCGAGTCCATCCGTCGCTTGCGGTGCCCGGACCGTGACGATCGATACGGTGAAGACCTCGATCTCGATCGGGCGCGCCTCCACCAGGCCGTCGAGCCCCTCGAAGGTGACGGTGCCTCGACGCAGCTCGTGCTGGTGGGGGCCGTAGATGAACCGCTCGTGAACGAAGGTGATGGCGATCAGCGTTCCGCCGATCGCCGCCTCCGGCAGGGTCGCCCGGACCTCCGTCATGCCATCGCTGATCGTCCCGAGGGGGATCACCGCGTGGTCGCCTCCGTCGGTCGCGACCACCGCGCCCAGCTTGAACCGCTCGCCGGAATACCGGAAGCCAAGGCGGATCTCCGACTCACCAGCCGGCAACCGGTGGCCCGCCTGGTGCCAGCCGCCGGGCGGTGATGGCAGCGCGAGACGGGCCGCCAGGTCCTCGATCGAGAGATCCGCGAAGTCGGCGCGCCAACCCGGCAGGGCGGCCAGGATGGATGGGTCGAGCCCGAGAACCGTGGCCTGACCACCGGGAGCTATCTCTGCGGTTCCCCGGAACACCGGCACCGCAGTCACGTCGCCGCCAAGGCTCGCGTACCGCTCCACCGGCACGACCGACTGGCTGATCGAGAGGGCCGTACCGAGCTCCGTTACCCGCAACTCGAGGCCGGACCGATAGGCAGCCTGATCCTCGATCCCCTGCCGCAGGCTCGCCGACCAGCCGGTCGCAAAGACGATGGCGCCGAGGCTGAAGGCCAGCAGGGTCACCGTCGCGGCCGGACGATCCGGATCGCGCGAAACCGACAGAATCGACAGGCGGACCTCGAGCGGAGCTCGTCCGGAACGCCGAGCGAGCGCGCGAAGGAGCCGCGGGAGGATCGTCAGGAATCCCAGGGCCACCAGAAACGCGATGGCCGGCGGCACCACGACGATCGCCGGATTGCCAAGCAAGCGGGCGAGGGCTGTCGGTTCAAGCGAGCCGGACGCTGCGAGCTGCCAGCCCAGCAGCGCCACGGCGGTCGCGCCGACGGCACCAAGGGTCCTGACGGCGCCGCGGCTACGCCCGGACGGCGTCATCACGGCGATCGTGGACGCCATAGCGAGGACGAGGGCCGCGCAGGTCGCCAGGACGGGGCCCGGAGCCAGGAGCGCTACGCCGAGCACAGAACCGATCGGTGCCGCTTGCCAGGCGGCCAGTGCGGACACGATCACCACCCCGGCGAAAACGCCCAGCGCGGCACCCAGGACAACCGGCAGGGCGGCCTCGAGGACGACGAAGCCAGCGACGTCGCGGCCGCGAGCGCCAACGGCCTCCAGGCGGGCGATCTCGGCGATGCTGTCGGCCCGCCCGACAAGCGACGCGAAGACAGCAAAGGCGAGGAGGATCGCGACAGCGAGGGAGCCGATCAGCAGCAACCGCCCGCGCGCCACGTCGGCGCGCTGGAGCGCTTCCTGGAGGCGCCCGATCGGACTGCTGACCGTAAAGGCGCGATCGTCCTCGGTCAGCTGGCGGGTCACAGAAGCGAGCGTCGTCGAGAAGCCATCGACGGTCCAGGGCCGGATCGCGTCGGCCTGGAGCGACGCGGTCCAGACGTAGGTCCGTCCGACGCGATCCAGCGCCTCGATCCGAGCGAGGGCGTCCACCCCGTTGACCACGAGAATCGCCGGAGCCCGGCGCTCGGTCTGGGAGTCGTTTGCCGGGCGCTCGCCGGCCGGCCCCGCCTGGTCGAGCGATTCGAACGGGATCGCCGGGTGGAGGAGGCCCCGCCCGACGATCGGAAGCTCCAGGCCCTCGGTCGGCCGGGCGACACTGAATCCGTCGGGAGGCGGCACCTCGCTCGCGAGGAGTGCCTCACAGCGGATCGGGGTGCAAGGAGCCGGGAGACGCCCGTCGAGAACCGTGGTCCACGGCGCGGGATCGTCGATCGCGACGATCAGCTCGAAGAGCGGGAGGTCGAGGTCGGTCAGCTCGCGGACGAGGACGCCCCGGACGGGCGCTCCGACATGGGGGGCCAGCGACGCCAGCAGGGTGTCGGCCCGTTCGCCGACCGCGGTCCAGTCTCGGCTCGAGTTCGAGAAGTGCGAGACGCGCACCACTGGCCGGTCGGCTTCCGTTGTCGTGAGGACGCGGGCCAGAGTGCGGTCGGTCGCGATGGCGCCGATCCCGGACACGGTCGCCACCAGCGCCACGACCGCCGCCACTGCCCCGACCGAGATGACCATCGTGAGCCCGCGTCGACGCACGCGGGCCAGCACGAGCGAGACGATCGGTCCGGTCACAGGTGGGAAGAGTAACCTGTAAAACGCCGTGAAGGACGTTACTTGGCCCCTCGGGATCGAGGCGGGACTTGCGCTCGCCAACACGATTCACGGCCCGGGCGGGCACTATCGTGTCCGAGCATCCGCCAGCGACGGTGCCCACGACCACCTCGACTCGCCGGATCGGGCAATCGAGTTCCTCGGGTCACACGGGGTCCCACTCCCAGCGGGCTCGCCCTCGGCGGGGCAGCTGGCTCGCCTCCGGGCGACACGAGACGCCGCCAGGTCGCTCGTCGACCTCGAGGCCGGGGACCTCCCCGCCTGGTCGAAATCCCTGCATGGCCTCCTCGCCGGCGCAGCGTTCCGCTTCGCTCGCGATGGCGCGCTGAAGGCAACGGCGCCGGGTTGGACCGGGCTCACGGACGAGCTGCTGGTCACAGTGCTCACCCTGTCGGACGAAGGGGCTCGCCTCGCATCATGCGGCAACCCCCTCTGCGGCTGGCTTTTCGTCGATCGATCGCGCAATCGCAGCCGGGTCTGGTGCGAGATGGCCGTGTGCGGCAACCGAGTGAAGGTGGGCCGGTTCCGGCACCGCAAGGGCCTGCCCGTGGGCGCGCTGGTTGAGCGAGAGCCGCCGCGCTAGGATCGCCTGGTCGCGGTCAATCGACGCGGCCACGGAAGCGAGATTCGAGAAGGAGGTCCCGGGTGGCAGCAGCCATGTCTCCGACCAAGGTGTTCACGACCTGCACGGAAGGCATGACTCGCGATGCGAACCCTGAACCTCGGAATCCTCGCCCACGTCGACGCCGGTAAGACCACCCTCACCGAGCGCCTGCTCTACACCGCAGGCGCCATCACGAAGATCGGCAGCGTCGACAAGGGCACGACCCAGACCGACACCCTGGAGCTCGAGCGCGAACGCGGGATCACGATCAAGTCGGCGGTCGCGTCGTTCGCGATCGACGACCTGACGGTCAACATCCTCGACACACCGGGGCATCCCGACTTCATCGCCGAGGTCGAACGCGTCCTGCGCGTGCTCGACGGCGCGATCCTCGTCATCTCCGCGGTCGAGGGCGTCCAGCCGCAGACGCCGCTGCTGTATCGGGCCCTGGAGCGCCTCCACGTCCCGACGATTCTGTTCCTCAACAAGCTCGATCGACGAGGTGCCGATCCCGACCGAACGCTGGAGCAGATCGCGAAGCGCCTGACGCCCGCTGTCGTGCCCGTTCGTCGCGCGACCGACCCCGGCACCGCCGACGTGTCCATTGGCCTCCACGACGAGACCGACGACGCGTATCGCGGAATGGTGGTCGAGCGGCTTGCGGAGCAGGACGAATCGCTGCTCAACACCTACGTCGAGACCGGCTCGGTCCCGTGGCCGCGCTTGCGACGCGCGATCGCCGACCAGTCGCGGGCGGGCATGATCCACTCGGTCTTCCTTGGCTCGGCGATCGGCGGCCAGGGCGTGCCCGACCTCCTCGCGTCCATCTCCGAGCTGCTGCCGGCGGCGAGCGGCGACCCCGATGCCGAGCTCCGCGGGCGAGTGTTCAAGATCGAGCGATCGGCGGGCGGCGATCGGGTCGCCGTCGCCCGGCTGTTCGACGGCACCATCCACGCGCGCGACCGGATCGCCTACGGCGATGGCACCGAGGGCCGCGTCACATCGCTCGCCACGACCATGCCCGGTGGCGCCGCGCAGGCGCAGGCCGTTGGAGCGGGGCAGATCGCCAGGCTCGGCGGCCTGACCGGAGCCCGCGTCGGCGACCCGATCGGGGCCGCCACCGTGACGGACGAGGAACGCCAGTTCCCGCCACCCGCCCTCGAATCCGTCGTTCGACCGGTGAAAGGCAGTGACGGAGGCCGGCTGCGCGCCGCGCTGAACGAGCTGGCCGAGCAGGATCCGCTCATCAACGTCCGCCAGGACGACGAGCGTGGCGAGATCTCCGTCTCGCTCTACGGCGAGGTCCAGAAGGAGGTCATCGGCGAGACGCTGGCCCGGGAGTACGGAGTCGATGTCAGCTTTGCCGCGACAACGACGATCTGCATCGAGCGCCCGATCGGCACGGCCGAGGCGGTCGAGGTGATCAGCTCCCCGAGCCACGCCAACATCAGTGGCAAGAGCTCACCACTGAGCGAGAACCCCTACGCGGCGACGCTCGGGCTGCGGATCGAGCCGGCGAAGGCTGGCTCCGGCATCACCTTCCGGACCGACGTCGACGTCAAGCTCCTGCCGCTCTACATCTTCCATACGATCCCGCAGTTCGAGGCGCAGATGACCCACTTCGTGGCCGATGCCCTGGAGGAAGGCTTCCACGGCTGGCGCCTCACTGACTGCGTGGTGACCCTGATCGACTGCGGCTACCGTCGGACAGGCTCCACGACCTCCGACTACCGGAAGCTGACGCCCTTGATCGTGGCCGCGGCCGTCCGCGACGCCGGCGTCGTCGTCTGCGAGCCGATGACGACGATTCGGATGGAGGCGCCCGTCGAGTCGGGCCGCGGAATCGCGGGCGTCGTGCTCGGCGCGGGCGGCAGAATCCTGGGCCAGCACAGCGCCGGCGAGCGCACCACCATCGTCGCGATGGTCCAGGCCGGCCGCGTCCACGAGGTCCAGAACCGGATCCCGGGCCTCACGGGCGGGGAGGGCCTGTTCGAGACGAGCTTCGCCGGGTACCACCCGGTCGTGACCGATCCCCCGCCCCATCGTCGACGCACCCGCCCCAACCCGTTTCAGCGCGATCGCTACCTCGCGACCGTGGGTCGGTCGTAGCCAGGGAAGGTCCCCCCCGACCTCCCCCGGAATCGAGGAGGCGGCGACCTTGCGGCCGCCGCCTCGAGTGCTCGCCGAGGAGGTCGAGCTAGGAGCGCTCTCGGATGGCGAAGAAGTATGTGCCCGGTGCCGTCGGCTTCTCCTGCATCCAGGAGATCCAGATCCGGCCGTTCTCGAGCCAGACCGCCGTCGGCTTCTCGGCGTTGAACGCCTGGGTCTCGCTCCCGGCGCGGGAGACGCGGCTCGGGCCGCTCCAGGTCGCACCGTCGTTCCCCGAGCTGAACCAGTTGATCTCTTCCCAGGTATCCGCGGTCTCCTCATCGACGTCGACCTGCGCGGAGTACACCGCGCCGATCCGCCCGAGGGTGTTGACCCGGATGTCGAGCTCGACTGCGGAGGCATTGTTGCCGCCGAGGGTGATCTCGGGGATCTCGCGGACGAGGCCCCACGTGCCGCCCGACCAGACCCGGACCCACGGGCCGATCTCGCCCGTCCCACCGACGGCCAGACGGCCACCGTTCGCAGCCGCGGTCGAGAGTCCCTGGCCGATGACCTCCTGGTCAGACCACAGGTCGCCGCCATCGGTGGAGACGCGGGCGGTCGTCATGTTGCCGGGCGCGGCCCACGCCGCGACGACGTTGTTGCCGGAGGCGCCGACGACAGGAAGGGTCGTCGGGACGTTCTCGAAGTCCTCGTCGAAGCCCTCGCCGAGCACCTCGGTGTTCCACGTCGCGCCGCCGTTCTGGCTGTACTTGATCCGCGTCGTGTCCGTTCGAAGGTCGCTGTAGATGACGTAGATCGACTCGCCGCCGTCGGTGACGGCGATGTTGGCGCCGCGGACGTCGCCGTCGGTCGGGGTCAGGCGGATGGCCTTGTCCCAGGCCGATGCGGATCCGTGGCTCCGGTTGTGGCGGACCAGGACGGCGTAGCCGAAGGAGCCGGTGTCGGGATCCTCGTAGCGACGGACCCAGGCGACCCAGACGTCGTTGCCGACGGAAGCAATTCGCGGCTCGCCGAGCATGAACTCCGGGTTGGCGATGCTGAGCGCCGAGGTCCAGGTGGCCCCGCCGTTGGAGCTTCGAGCGAACCGGGCCTCGCCGGCGCCCTTGCGCCACGCCGCGTGGAGATAACGGGTGGTCGATGACTTGGTCGTCGACAGCGACGCCCCGGCGGCGGGACGGCCGCCGTCGGTGATCTTGCGGATCGTGCTCCAGGTTGGGCCGCCGGCGCTCGCGAGTGGCGCCACGACGAGGGCCGTGAGCAGCAGCGCGAACGTCGCGACGACCGTCGTACGGACGGCGCGGGAGGAACGGGCAGTGGGCATCCGGGCAGCTCCTGTCATTCCGGTTGGATGAGCGCCGCCATGGTCGGAGCCGCAACGCCGCGAAGCAGCATCGGGAACGTAACGGCTCTGGAACAATCCCCTTCGCTCCGAGGCCTCCGCAGCGCTACCGATGGGCAGGCCCACGCTCGTACAGCCGGCGCGACCACAGGAAACCGACCACCGTGATCGCCACGCACCACGCCACGGCGATCCAGCCACTGTCGCCGATCGGCGTTCCCAGCAGCAGGCCGCGCAGCGTCTCGATGATCGGCGTGAAGGGCTGGTTGTCCGCAAAGATCCGAAGCAGGTCGGGCATTGTGTCCGTCGGCACGAAGCCGCTGCCAAGAAACGGCAGGATCGTAAGGAACATCGGCGAGTTGCTGGCGGTCTCGACGGACCCGGCCGAGAGCCCCAGGCCCACCGACAGCCACGTGATCGCCAGCGCGGTGAGCGCCAGGAGGCCCGCCGCGGCGAGCCATTCGATTGGGCCCGTCGTCGGCCGAAAGCCGATCACCAGCGCCACGACGAGGACGATCGCAAGCGCGATGCCGACCTGGATGATGCTGCCGATGACATGCCCCAGCAGCACCGAGGCTCGCGAGATCGACATCGTCCGGAAGCGGGCCACGATTCCTTCGGTCATGTCCATGGCGACCTGGATCGCGGTATTGGTGCCGGCGCTGGCCACCGCCATCAGGAGGATGCCGGGGACGACGTAGGCGATGTAGGCGTCGCGGCCGCCGTTCAGCCCACCGATGCCATCGCCGAGCGTCCCACCGAACACGTAGACGAACAGCAGCAAGAACAGGACCGGGATGCCGGCCATGAACAGCGCCAGCGATGGATAGCGCTTCATGTGGACAAGGTTCCGGCGAAGCATCGTCAGGGAGTCGCTGAGCATGTAGGACGCGGTCATGAAGGGGCTCCATTCTTGGATTGCGGCTGCCCCGTGAGAGACAGGAAGACGTCGTCGAGGTCCGGCGTCCGGATCGAGAGGCCATCGACGTCGATCGCGGCGGTGGCGAGCTCGTCGAGGAGGCTGCGAAGGGCGCCAACGCCTCCGTCACTCGGGACGAGCAGCGCGAGCGACTCCTCGTCACGGCTCGCGGTGGGAAAGGCGCGGGCGGCCTTCTCCAGCTCACCCTCGTCGGCGAAGTCGAGCTTGATCGCGCCGCCGGGGACCAGCCGCTTCAGCTCGGCAGGCGTCCCGGCCGCCACGATCCCGCCGTGATCGAGCACCGCGATCTGGTCGGCAAGGCGATCGGCCTCCTCCAGGTACTGGGTCGTGAGGAAGATCGTGATCCCGTCCCCGACGAGGTCCCGGATCACCTGCCACATCGTCCGCCGGCTGCGCGGGTCGAGGCCCGCGGTCGGCTCGTCCAGGAAGATGATCCGCGGATCACCGACCAGGGTCATCGCGAGGTCGAGCTTGCGCTGCATCCCGCCGGACCACGCCTGCACCGGCTTGCGAGCGGCATCGACAAGCTCGAACCGTTCGAGCAGCTCGTTCGAGCGACGGCCGCGTTCGGCCGGCCCGAGGTGGCGCAGGTCCGCCATCAGGCGCAGGTTCTCCTCACCGGTGAGGAATCGATCGACTGCAGAGAACTGTCCGGTGAGGCCGATCGCGGATCGAACGCCGTCCGGGTCACGCGCCAGGTCGTGCCCGGCGATCTCGACCTCTCCCGCATCCGGTGCGAGCAGCGTCGAGAGGATGTGGACGGTCGTCGTCTTGCCGGCACCGTTCGGGCCGAGCAATGCGAAGACCGAACCTCCGGCGACATCGAGGTCGATGCCGTCGAGAACGACCTGCTTGCCGAACGACTTGCGCAGTCCGGTGGCCCGGATTGCGGACCTCGTGGCGAGGGCAGTCATGGCCGATCGATCCTTCGGGGCGCGTGCGCACCGAGCGGAGCAACGCCGCGGGCGCTAGATGTCGAGGTCCTCCACGATCGGTTCGCTCGCCGATCCAGCGACGAGCTCGTAGAGCTGCGGCGGAATCTTGTCGCGGAGCTCCTCGAGTGACGCGAAGATATCGAGCGTCGCGCCGCCCGGAGCCATCCCGTAGCTGGCGTTCCAGTCGAAGCCGAGGTTGGCCAGCCAGCCTCCCGGCTTGCCCTCGCGATCGACCACGGTGAATCCTGCCGTGCGCTCGACATGCAGGACGAACTTGCCGGTCCGGCCGCGGTAGACGCGGAAGGTCTCGACCCGGCTCGTACCAGAGGCCATCCACTCCCCAAGGAGGACGCCGATGAACCGGACCTTGCGACCCGGGTTCGGCCCGACCCGTACGGTGATCTCGTCGAACCCTTCCTTGCGTCCTTCTTCGATATCGACATATCGGCGAAGGGCGCTGGCGATCGCAGAGGAGAGGTTGCCCCCGGCGGCCTCCTGTGCGCGCTGGTAGATGTTGAGATCTCCATCGGAGACGTAGATCGTCTTGTTCGGCACGTCCACATCGTAGCCCCTTCGCCTCGTCGTAGCTATACGTAGGTGTATACGTATAGAGCGCTAACATGGCGTTGTCAAGGACGAGTCGCGGCAATCGGACGTCGCGTGAAGGTCGACTCCCTTATCGTCCCCGACGATGGAGCCTTCGTTCGACCCGATGCGCGCCCTGGCCTGGAGATCCGCGAGCCCCGTGCTGACCGTCGTCGGGTGCCATGCCGGCGGCGAGGTCGGGAACGTGGTCGTGGCCGGGGTCGTGGCGCCGCCCGGCGCAACCGTCTTCGAGCAGATGACGCACCTGCGAGCCGACGACTCGCTCCGGCGCCGTCTCCTGCGCGAGCCTCGCGGGAGCGTCGCCGTCCACTCCAACATCGTCCTGCCTTCGCTGCGTGAGGACTGCGCGTTCGGCTACGTGATCATGGAGCCCACCGAGTACCCGGCGATGTCCGGCTCGAACACGATCTGCGTCGCGACCGTCCTCCTGGAGACCGGGATGGTGGAGATGCGCGAGCCGGTTACAGCGTTTCGGCTCGAGGCTCCCGGCGGCGTGATCGAGATCACGGCGGGCTGCCGCGCCGGGAAGGTCCAGTGGGTCGAGCTCGAGAACGTTCCATGCTTTCGCGGATTCCTCGATGCCGCACTCGAAGTAGAGGGGCTCGGCACCATCACTGTCGACGTCGCGTACGGAGGCATGTGGTACGCGATCGCCGATGCCGGGGCGCTCGGCTTCGAGCTGGTGCCATCGGAGGCGCGCGACCTGTCGAAGGTGGGCGAGCGCATCCGTGTCGCGGCGCGGCAGCAGCTCCCGGTCGTCCACCCGGAGAACCCCGACATCGCGGGGGTGAGCATCGTCCAGATCGCGGAGCCATGGCAGGGTATCGGTCGGGTCTCGAAGAACGCCGTCGTCGTGGCGCCCGGGCGGCTCGACCGTTCCGCAACCGGTACCGGCCTCTCCGCGCGGATCGCCGCGCTCCACGCGCGCGGCCGGATGCACGTCGGGCACGCCATGACCCACGCCTCCGTCATCGGCTCCACGTTCGAGGGCCGGATCGTCCGCGAGACCGTGGTCGGCGGACGGCCCGCCATCGTGCCCGCGATCCGCGGCAGCGCCTGGATCACGGGCGTCACCCAGGTCGTCCTCGACCCGACGGACCCCTTCCCCGAGGGCTACCTGCTCAGCGACACCTGGCCCGGCGACGACGCCCAGGCCTGATCGAGCGAACGCCGAGCCCGTCTAGACTCGCGCCGATGCGCGGGCGGCTGTTCTATGGCTGGGTCATGGTGGCCGTCGCGTTCGCGGTCATCCTCATCGGCGCGGGGACGCGTGCAGCGCCCGGCGCGCTCCTCCTGCCCATCCAGTCGGACACGGGCTGGACCGTGGGACAGATCACGTTCGCGGGCGCTGCCGGGCTGCTGCTGCTCGGGCTGGGCGGGCCGGTCTCGGGCTGGCTCATCGATCGCTTCGGCGTACGGCGAACGACGATCGCTGCCCTTGCGCTCACAGCGGCCGGGATGGCCGCCTCAGGGCTGGCGACCGAGGTCTGGCAGCTCGTGCTGCTGTTCGGGGTCGTCAGCGGGTTCGGCGCTGGCCTCGTCTCGAGCTCCCTCGGGCCCATCGTGGCGACGCGGTGGTTCGTGCGGCGCCGGGGGCTCGTGATCGGCGTGTTCGGTGCGGCGGCGAGCGCCGGCCAGTTGCTGTTCATCCCGTTCCTGTCGGGCCTCGGGACGGGCCAGGGCTGGCGCCTCGCGGCGGTCGTGCTCGGCGGACTCGTCGCGCTGACGATCATTCCGGCGCTCGTCTTCCTCCGCGAGCGCCCGGAGTCCGTCGGGGCGCGGGCGCTCGGACAGGCGCCCGACGCGCCGAGCCTCGCGCCGCGGTCGGATCCCGGCATCCTCCGACGGGCGGTGCGCCGGCCGGAGTTCTGGCTCCTCGCCGGGACCTTTTTCGTCTGCGGCGCGACATCGAACGGCGTGGTCGGGCAGCACTTCATCGCCCACGCGGTCGACCACGGCTTCACCCAGGGCGCGGCGGCGGGCGCGCTCGCGTTGATGGGCATCTTCAACTTCACCGGGACGATCGTGTCGGGCTACCTGACCGATCGCTTCGATCCCCGGAAGCTGCTCCTGACGTACTACGTCTTCCGCGGCATCAGCCTGCTCTTCCTGCCGGCGCTCCACAGCTCGACCGACATGGTGATCTTCAGCGTGCTCTTCGGGCTCGACTACATCGCCACCGTGCCGCCTACCGTTGCCCTCGTGGCCGACGTGTTCGGCCGGAACAACGTCGGGATCGTCTACGGCTGGGTCTACGCGGCGCACATGCTCGGTGCGGCCATCCTGGCCCAGGTCGCGGCGATCATCCGCGACAGCTCCGGGACGTACACGCTCGCGTACGTCACTGCGGGCTGGATGGCCGTTGCCGCGGGGATCGTGATCCTGGCGCTGCGGCGGGCGAGGCCGGCGAGCGTCCTCCCCGCCCCTGCCTGACCGGGGCAAAGAGCAGCCCCGGGGAGCGAGTGTCGCCGGGGGAACGACATCGCAGCCTCGGGGCTTGCAAGGGGAATAGCGAAGTCTACGGGGCTGCGTTAGGGCTGTCGGCACAGGAAATTTCGGACGCGCACATCCGCCCGGGTCTTCGGCGCGTAGAAATCCATGGGAGCCCCGCCGTCGTGCCGGCGGGGCTCCGCCTCGCCTTGTGAGGCCGGCTCAACGCCCGCGCGATTCGGCACGATCCGGCTGGTACCTCCCGGCCATCACGCTGACGGCATGTCCCGTCCGATCAGCCCTGATCCCGTGACGATCAGCGCCATGGATGAGCTCCCGGCCTATGTCTCCAACGGCATCATCGGCCTGCGGGTCGTGGATGTGCCCCTGCTGCCCGGGATCATGCTCGTCAATGGCTTCGCCGGCCTCGACCCGAGCGTCCAGGTCGAGGCCGCTGCCGCGGCCCCATACGCCGTCGCCGGCGACCTGGCGTTGAACGGATCTTGGCTGCGACTCGCGCCCCATCAAGCGTCGTTCGTCGACCAGCGCTACGACTTCTCGAACGGCGAGCTGACGACCCGCTTCACGTTCACCGCCGCGGGCGCAACCGCGGAGGTCGAGGTGCTGACCTTCTGCAGCCGGAAGCAGCCCACGATCGTGGCCCAGGAGGTGTCCGTCGAGGTCAGCGGCGCCTGCGACCTGACGCTTCGATCGATGATCGACCTCGCCGGGGTTGCGGGTCGCATCGCGCGACGCGATCGGTCGATTCCCGGGCGAGCAGGGGAGGACTACACCGATGGCTCGCTGGCCTGGGAGTCCCTGGGAGCGCTGGGGCGCTGTGGCATCGCCTACGCCACGGAGCTCCGCGGCGACGAGGCTGCCGAGCGAAGCACGCCGGACTGGGGGGTCGACCAGCCGCTCCTCACCGATTACACCATTCGAGCGCGTCCCGGCCGAAGCTATCGCCTGCGGCAGATCGCCAGCATCGTCCCGGATGTGCTGCATCACGATCCCGACCGGGAGGCGACGCGGCTAGCCGGACGCGCGGCAAGTGAGGGCTTCGACGAGCTCCGGCGGCAGAACCAGGCCGCCTGGGACGACCTGTGGGAGTCGCGGATCTTGATCGATGCCGATGACGACCGATGGCAGCAGCTTGCCGATGCGGCGTTCTTCTACCTGAACAGCTCCGTCCATCCCTCTGCGCCGTCGAGCACCTCGATCTTCGGGCTGGCGACCTGGCACGACTACCACTACTACTACGGCCACGTCATGTGGGACATCGAGGCCTTCTCCGTACCGGTGCTGTCGCTGGTCCAGCCAGATGCCGCGTACACCCTCCTGGAGTTCCGGACCCAGACGCTGCGGGCCGCTCGCGGCAACGCCAAGCTCCACGGGCGCCGGGGCCTCCAGTTCCCATGGGAGAGCGGACCGCTCCGTGGCGAGGAGGTCGCGCCGGGCGCTGGTCGGGCTTCCTGGCACGAGGACCACGTGACGCTCGACATCGCCTGGGCCTTCACCCAGTACGCCCACGCCACAGGCGATCGTCGGTTCCTCGTGGAACAGGTTGCCCCAGTGCTGTACGACGTCGCCGAGTGGATCGCCAGCCGTGTCACACCGACGCGAACCGGCTTCACGTGGCGCCAGACGATGGGCATCGCCGAGCGCAAGCTGGCCTCGGACAACGAGGCGTTCACGATCATGGGTGCGAAGCGGGTGCTCGGCGAGGCCATCGCCTGCGCGGAGCGACTCGGCCACGACGTGCCCTCTGCCTGGCCCCGGCTCCTCTCCGGCCTGGAATTCCCGTTGAGCCGCGACTTCGGGGCGGTGATGAGCCATGACGGGTTCAACCCCCGCGAGGAGAAGGGCTCGACGCCGGGCCCGCTGTTCGGGCTGTTTCCGTTCGGGTTCGAGCTGGACCCGAAGACGGAGCGGGCGACAATCGAGTACTACCTCGCGCTGGCGCCCGGCTACATCGGCAGCCCGATGCTCTCGCCTTTGTACGGGGTCTGGGCCGCGTGGGCAGGGAACCGCCGGGCATCGGCTCGGCTGTTCGAGCAGGGCTACGCCGACCTCGTGACCGGCCGGTTCATGCAGACCCTCGAGCAGCTCCCGGCGAACGAGCCGGACAAGCCCAAGGCAGGTCCGTTCTTCGCCAACCTCAGCGGGTACCTGATGGGGTTGCTGACCGGCCTGCCGGCGCTTTCGATCGGGCCTGGGGAACCCGAGACATGGCCGAGCCGACCGGTGATCCTGCCGGCCGGATGGCGCAGCATCGAGGTCGAGCGCCTCTCAGTCCGCGGGCAGCCGGCGCGGCTTATCGCCCGACATGGCGCGGAGCGCGCGCAGATCGTGCTTTCGAAGCGGCGACGCCGGGCTGCGTAGCGGCAGGCTGGGTGGTCAGGTCCCGCTCCTGCAACGATCGGGGCGCCGAAGAGACCTTGCGCCGCCACGGCAAGGGGGAATCCTGCGCCGCGGATCCGGCTTCGCTGCAGGGCATTCGCGCGCCTGTGGGGCGTCTCTGCGAGGATTGGAACGTCCCGACGTGCACTTGGAGGCCGCGGCATGAACACTCGGATCAAGCCCCTCGGAGCCTGGTAGCCCCCTGGCCCGGCTGAAGGGGACCGGCGGTGGGATTGGATCGCCGCAAGTCCTGACATCATCCGCGCTCGTCCTGCACGCCGGCTATACCGTGCTGTCCGCAGGCCCCGACGGTTCGATCGAGGCCGACCCGGCCGGCCTGTACGACTACGACACGCGGGTGCTCTCGCGCTTCCGGCTGACCGTCGACGATCGACCGCCCGTGCTGCTCTCGGCTGCCACGCCCGAGGCAGACACGCTCGTCGCCCGATTCCGCGTCCCCATCGAGGGCGGCCACGCGGACGGGCCGGTGCTGCCCGAGGATGCCCTCGACCTGGAGCTCGAGCGACGGATCGGTGGCGGGCTGCTCGACCGCTGGACCATCCACAACCGCTCCGCGGTCCCTTGGCACGGCCGGCTCCGCCTCGAGGTCGATGCGGACTTCGCCGACATCGCGGAGGTCGGCTCCGAGCGCCGCCAGAAGGGCGAGATCACGGCCCGCGAGGGACCTCGCTCGCTGGAGCTGCGCTACGAGGCGCGCCGGGACGGCAAGCGCTTCCAGCGCGGCGTTCGCGTCCGGGTCCTCCCGGGCCGGGGCACGGGGGCCGCGGCCGAGGGCAACTCGCTTGACGTCAACGCCTCGGATGCGGGCATGGACATGCGCGCGCGGCTCGCGGCCCGGGGCTCGCTCCAGGTTCGGGTGCGGGTCAGCTCCCGGGTCGATGGCCGCTGGCGCTCGCCGGACCTGCCCGAGGACGACGCGATCGTGAGCACGCGGGCCCGGCAGCGGGCGGCCTGGCGGATCTCGCGGTTGCGCGTTGAGGGCGCTGAGCGCCTCCGCCTGCCGATCGAGCGCTCGCTGGACGACCTGTTCGCCCTGCGGAACCAGGACCTCGAGGCCGACCTGCTCGTGGGCCCATCCGGATCTCGACGGCCGGGCTGGATCGTCAACGCCGGGGTCCCGACCTTCACCGGCTTCTTCGGGCGGGACGCGCTCACGGCGGGCTGGCAGGCGGCGATGGCCGGGCCGGCCGCGCTCCGCGGGGCCCTCGAGGTCGCCGCGGCCACCCAGGCGACCCAGGACGATCCGTGGCGCGACGCGGAGCCCGGCAAGATGCTCCACGAGCTCCGCCGGGGCCCGCTTGCGATGCTCGGGATCAGCCCGCGCGACGCGTACTACGGCAGCCAGACGACACCGGCGATGTTCGTCATCGTGCTCAGCGAGCTGTGGCACTGGACCGGTGACGACCGCGTGCTGCGGCGTTTCCGCGAGGCCGCCCTCCGCGCGATCGAGTGGGCGGAAAGCACGATGGACGAGCGCGGCTTCGTCACCTATCTCCAGCGCTCCCCTGGCGGGCTCGCGAACCAGGGCTGGAAGGATTCCGACGAGGCGATCCGCCACGCGGACGGCCGTCTGGCCGGTGCGCCGATGGCCACTGTCGAGGAACAGGCCTTCCACCACCTCGCGCTCCAGCGGCTTGCCGAGATCCTGATCGTGCTTGGCGACGACGGCGCGGCCGACGCGTTGCTCGATCGTGCGGCGGCGCTCCGCACCCGCTGGCACGAGGCATTCTGGATTCCCCGCGAGGGCTACTACGCGCTGGCCCTCGACGCCGATGGCCGGCAGGTGGCGTCGATCACGTCGAACCCGGGCCACGCGCTGGCGGCAGGCCTGGTTCCGCAGGAGCACGCGCGCCTGGTGGCTGACCGGCTCCTCTCGTCGGAGCTATTCAGCGGCTGGGGCGTGCGGACGCTCTCGCAGGACCACCCGTCGTACAACCCGCTCGCCTACCACCTGGGCGCTGTCTGGCCGGTCGAGAGCGCCACGTTCGCGCTGGGGTTGAAGCGCTACGGGCTCGACGATCATCTCGAGCGGCTCGCGAGCGGCCTGCTCGAAGCCGCAGCGGCATCGCCGGATGGGCGGTTGCCGGAGGCGATCACGGGCCACCGGCGCGAGCCCGGGGTCGGGCCCACGCCCTACCCGAACGCCTGCTCGCCGCAGGCCTGGTCCGCGTCGTCGGTGGTCCAGACGCTCCAGCTCCTGCTCGGGCTGTATCCGTTCGCGTCGCTCCACACCCTGGCCGTGATCCGGCCCCGGCTGCCGCGATGGATCCCCGAGGTCACGCTCCGCAACCTTCGGGTAGGGCGAGCGATCGTCGACCTGCGCTTCACGCGGAACGCGGACGGGAGCGCGAGCCACAAAGTCCTTCGGAAGAACGGGACGCTGGTGATCGCGCCGGCCGGGCCGCCCTCGAACGCGAAGGGCACGCCGACCCCGTGGCTCGAGCAGGTCGAACGGGCGGTGTTCCGGCGGGCGCCGGGGCGGCTCGTGCGAGCCGCGCGAATCGCCGTGGGGCTCGACTAGCCGCCGAGGAGCTGGATCCCGGTCTCCGTCGCGACGCCCAGCACGGCGTGGCCGGCGAGCCCGCGGATGTGGGTCTCCGGCGGGTACGCCCGGGGATGCGACGCAAGCCCCAGCTTGGTGTTCAGGAACTCGTCATTGGCCGCGAAGAGGCCGAGGCCGAAGAGCAGGCCGTTGCCGCCCCGCACGAACGGAACGTGCCGGGCGACGCCGTAGATCGCGCCGGGCACGGCGCCCAGTGCGTAGTGCACGACCTGCTCGACGAGGGGCCGCCGCTTCGGCGGAACGACCAGCCCCGTCTGGGCCTCGACCTTGTCGACGAGGTTCGTCACGGAGCTCTTGCCGTTCAGCCGCGCGGCCTCCTCCTGCGCCGTCACTTCGGGCGCCTGGAGGGACAGCATCACGGTCGTGACCTGGTCCATCGCCCAGGTAGCGGCGGCGCCCGCGAGGGCGCCGCGGAATGCGTCGCGGATCAGCGGCATGCGCGCCGTGTCACGACTTGCGGGACGGCTTGGCCACGTTCGAGTCGTCGGCGACCTCGATGCCGTGGCGTTTCGCGGCACCGACGATCTTCCGTCGAGCCTCTTCCTTGGCCGTCGCGCTCTGGAACTCGGTCTGGTTCCAACGCGCCATGGCGTTCCGGATGTGGGATTCGTCGTGGATCGGCAGATGCTCGCCGCCGTCCTTGTCGACGTACGCGAACTGGTTCGAACGGAGCTTGTCGCGGTCCTTCTCGGTCATGGTCGTCATGGGGTGACCTCCTGGTTCGCGTCCAGCCTCGCAGCGCGGCGGCGACCTCGCGGTTGCAGGACGGCCCCTCGGGTTGCGGGACCCTTTCGGTCACATTTCGGTCATTCGCGCGGTGCCACAATCCGGCCGGGCACATGGTTCGGAGGTGGAGATGGGCGAGGAGCGCTTCATCACTCGGGGCTTCGTCGGTCGTCGCGACGACGCGCCGGAGACGGCGGGCATCTCCGGGGACGAGCGCCGTCGCCGAACGCCGCCCGGGCAGTACCTCACGCCGGACTTCCCGGTCCTGTCCGCCGGCCCGACCCCGCGAACGGCGCTCGATCGCTGGTCGCTGCGCCTCGAGGGCCTGGTCGATCGACCCGTGGAGTGGTCGTGGGAGGAGTTCCTCGCGCTCCCGAGCCGTGAGTACGTCGTCGACATCAGCTGCGTGACGAAGTGGACCCATCTCGACATGCGCTGGACGGGGGTGAGCGTCGACACGCTGCTGGAGGGCGTGGAGCTGGTCCAGCGGGCCGCCTTCGTGATCGCGACGTGCGATGGCGGCTACACGACGAACCTGCCGCTCGGCGACGTGCTGAACAACCAGGCCTTCGTGGCCTACGAATACGACGGCAAGCCGCTCGCGCCGGAGCACGGCGGCCCGGCGCGGCTGGTCGTGCCGACGCGCTACTTCTGGAAGAGCGCCAAATGGATCCGTGGACTGCGCGTCCAGGATCGCGACGAGCCGGGCTTCTGGGAGTCGCTCGGCTATCACAGCCGCGGCGACCAATGGCTCGAGGAGCGGTACGGCGGTGACTGAGCAGGCCACCGCGGCGCCGTCGATCCGCTGGCAGCTGGCGATGGTCGCGGCAGTCCGCGATGAGACGCCGTCGGTTCGGACGTTCACGCTCGGGTTGCCAGGCTGGGCGGGGCATCGTGCCGGCCAGCACGTCGACCTGCGACTGACCGCCGAGGACGGCTACAGCGTCGAGCGGTCGTACTCCATTGCCTCCGAGCCGGAACGGACCGGCGAGGTGGATATCACGGTCGAGCGCATCCCGGGCGGCGAGGTCTCCCCGTTCCTGCACGAGGCCGTCGTGGCGGGCGACCGCCTCGAGGTCCGCGGCCCGATCGGCGGCTACTTCGTCTGGGAGGCGTCCCTCGGTGGGCCGCTGATGCTCGTCGCAGGCGGCTCCGGGGTGGTGCCGTTGATGGCCATGGCGCGGCACCGCTCGCGGGCCGGGATGTCGGTCCCGACGCGGCTGCTGTTCAGCTCGCGCGGACCGGACGAGATCATCTACCGCGAGGCGCTCGACCGGCTGGCGGCGGCCGGCGATGGATTCGAGGTCGTCCATACCCTGACGCGGCAGCAGCCCCCAGGCTGGAACGGCTTTGCGCGCCGGATCGACGAGGCGATGCTGGCCGAGGTGGTCGAGCCGCTGAACGCGATGCCTCGCGCCTACGCCTGCGGCCCGACGGCGCTGGTCGAGACGGTCGCGAATGGCCTCGTCAGGCTCGGGCTGCCGTCAGATCGCATTCGAACCGAGCGATTCGGCCCAACGGGCACCTAGGCGCGAGCCGGCACGGAAGCGAGGACCGACCGATGGAAGAGCGAATCGCCCTGATGCGCGACGACCCCGCCGTCGAGTTGACCGTCGACGCCAACGCGATCGCCGGGCTGCTGATGACCGTCTTCGAGCGCGACGTGACGATGCTCGAGGAGCGCTGTGTCCATTGCGGCACGGTCAGCGTCATCGGGACGCTCCGGGTCTACATGCGCGGGCCGGGCGTGGTGGTCCGATGCCCGGCGTGCGCGGATGTGGTCCTACGGATCGTCGAGACGCCGACCGGGGTGCGCATCGACCTCAGTGGCGCGACACACCTCGTGGTTGCGCCGCGAGCGGGCGCCTGACGCGGCGGCGCGTCGCGCCTGGGCGCAGGGCGCCGCCCTGGCGTGGGCCTACCACCCCTGCGTTCCCGGCTCGCCCTTGAACGGCCCGACGACCTTCGAGGTGATCCAGCCGCCGTAGAAGTGGCCGGGCTGGGGCGCGGCCCGCTCGTCGCCGACCCAGGCCTCGTCCACGGCCCAGGCATAGAACGCCACGTAGCCGGCGATCGACTCGAAGCCCGGTGACGGCTCCATGTACGTCCAGGCGGCATTCGGGGCGACGCGCCCACCCGGCGTCACGACGGTCCGGTAGCTCGCCGTGCCCTTCCACTCGCAGAACGACGTGTGCTTGCTGGGGACGAGGAGGTCAACACGGACGTCCTCCGGCGGCACGTAGTAGACCGGCGGGCCGGCCGTCTCGAGGACCCGCACGGCCCGCGTCGACGACGCCAGCTCGACGCCATCGATCACGACCCTGATTCGCTCCGGGACCGGCTCGACCCGCGGCGGTCGCGGGTAGTCCCAGACGGACTCCTGGCCGGGCCCCGGCTCGACGCGTGCGGGCGGCGGGGAGCTACCGGGCACGGGGGCGGGGGCGGTGATTGGCTGCGCGCCAGTTTTCGGCCTAGCGCCGGATGAGCTTCGCGAGGGCGCGGAGGACCAGCGCCGCGGTCGCGCCGGCGGCGAGCAGGAAGCCGGCACTCGGGCGCGGCGGGACGATCGGGATGAACGTCGCACCATCCGGCCCGATCTCCAGGTAGCCGACGGGATCCGCGGCCACACCGCCGCCGCCACCGCTCCCGGCCGAGGCTTCCGCGCCGCCACTCGTGTCGGCCGTCGTGGCATCCGAGAAGGGCGAGCCGGAGGTACGGCCGGGCCCCACGGCGATCGGCCCGCCGGCGCCGCCGCCGAAGCCCCAGCGGACCTTGGCGACGGGGATGATCGTGAAGCCGTCCCGCTCGATCGGGTCGCCGAAGACCGAGCGGACGCTGGCCTTGCCCCCGACGCGCTCGGCCATCCGCTCGACGAAGCCGTCGATGGGACCGGCGGCGCCGGCCTTGGTGGCCTCGGCGATGGCATCGCTGTACCCGGGGATGGAGTCGTAGGCCGAAGCCGTCCGCTCGTCGGTCGTCATAGGAAGAGCCTCCAGTCGTTGTCGAGGGTCAACCCTACCCCGATCCGGCGGTTACCGCGCCGAGCGTCAGGTGGCGGGTGGGTGCGCGCGATCAAGCGGCGGCGCCCGGAACAGCCCGATCACGCGCCAGGCGACCCACGCCCCGGCGAGGGTCATCGCGAGCGAGAGGAGGCTGATCGCCCAATCGGGGAACGCTTCGATTCTGTCGCCGGGCAGGATCCGGTACGGCGAGTTCGCCAGCACGTAGGCGAGGGTCACGAAGAACACGGCGCTGAGCTGGTAGAAGGGCCAGCGCAGCCGGCGGTCGACTGCCGCCAGCGGCGCGAGGAACGCGACCGCGCCGTAGAGGTAGCGCTCGTGGACACGTGTTGGCAGGTAGTAAATGACGAGGCCGAGCAGCGCGCTGACCGCGAGCAGCCCGAGGAGGTCCCGCCGGTATCGCAGCAGCCACAGGCTTCCGGCGATGCCCGCGACGGCGAGCGCGGTCCCGATCCGGAACCACGCCGCATCGTCGTCGGTGAACCCGAAGAGCATGCCCCACGGGTTGAACCCGAACTGCGAGATGTACGGGTACTGGCTGAACGTGTCGCCCATCAGGTCCAGGTACGCCGACGGAGTAAGGCTCAGTGGGAGGAGGACGGCCAGGAAGGTCGCGGCTGAGGCCAGCCCCAGGATCGCCACCCGGCGGATCCCGTCCCGCGACGGCAGCCAGGCCAGGCCGACGGCCAGCAGCACGAACGCGGCGATCCCGAACTGGGGCTTCACGAGCCGGGCCAGGCCCGCCAGCACGCCCCCCAGGGCGACGCGGCCGCGGGCCAGGGCGACGATGGAGCCGACCATCGGCAGCGCTCCCATGCCGTCGACCTGGCCCCACATCGGGCCGACGAGGACGACCGCGGGGTTCAGGAGGTAGAACCCGGCCGCGAGCAGCCCGTCGCGACCCCCGCCGCCGATCGACCGGGCGACATGGAAGAGCAGGGCCCCGAGCCCGAGGTCGAACGGGATCGAGAGCGACCGGATCGCGAAGACAAGCTCGGCGCCGTCGAGGGCCACGCCAAGCGGCCACAGCAGGTACAGCATCGGCGGGTAGTTGGAGGTTCCGCCGCTCGCGTAGTAGCCGGTCAGGCCGTGCTCGGCGGTCCCCTCCGCCCAGTCGAGGAACGCCTGGAGGTCCCCGCCATGACCCGGTCCGATGAGGCCGGCCAGGCGAACCAGGGCCGCCGCGACCAGCAGGAGCAGCAGGTCGCGTGGGACGACGGCGGCTGCCCGCGCCCCGAGTCCTGATCTCGCTGGGCGCGTCCGGATCATGCCGGCGTCATGCCGGCGTCATGCCGGGGGCGCGGCCCCCGGGTGGTCGCCGCGATCCGGCGACGCGGCCTTTTCCGGCTTCTCGGATCCGTCGCCGGACTCGCGCCGGTACGGAACGTTGACGACGACCGTATGCGAGCGCCCGAGCAATGCCGTTCGGAGCCGCTTGGCCGATTGGTTGTAGAGGATTCGCTCCCACCAGCTGCGGGCCACGTATTCGGGGATGACGACGAACGTGATCGGCGCTTCCTTCTCGGCCGGCCAGGCCCGATCGAGGACGTCGAGGTAGGACAGGAGCGGCGCGACCAGGGCGCGGTACGGTGACTCGACGATCACCAGGGGCACGTCGGGGAGCTGGCGCTCCCAGCGAGCCTTCACCTGGGCCGCCTCCTCTGGCTCGTCGGAGATGAGGACGGCGTGGACGTTGGAATCGATCGAACGCCCGACGTTGATCGCCTGGACCACGGCTCGATTGATGCCGGGCACCGGCACGAGCACCCGCTCCTCGCGATGGGGGCCGCGAATGGTCTTGTCGAGCGGGATCTCGAGCTCTTTCGACGACGCGCTGTACTGGCGATGGATGAACAGCATCATCGCGACGAGGATCGGGATGACGACGACGACCAGCAGCGAGGTTGGGGCCTTGGCGATCATCACGACCACCGCGACGAGGCCGGTCAGCGCGCAGCCGAAGGTGTTGATCGCGAGGCGCCATCGCCAGCCCGGCGGCTTCTCGCGGATCCAGTGGACGATCATCCCCGACTGGCCGACCGTGAAGGCGATGAACACGCCGACGGAGTAGAGCGGGATGAGGGCATGCGTCTCGCCCCCGAATCCGAGGAGCAGGGCCACCGCGACCACGCTGAGGATCAGCACGCCCGAGGTGAACGCCAGGCGGTCGCCACGGAAGGCGAACTGCCGGGGCATGAAGCCGTCCTGGGCGAGGATCGCCCCGAGGCGCGGGAAGGCGTTGTAGGACGTGTTGGCGGCCAGGAAGAGGATCAGGGCCGTGAACGTCTGGAAGAGGTAGAAGAAGATCGTGCCCTCGCCGTAGATCACCGCGGCGACCTGGCTGATCACCGTCTTCGGGGCCTCGCCCTCGGGCGTCGGCAGGACCCCGAACGAGTCGGCGACGAACGTGATCCCGAGGAACAGGATCGCGAGCAGGATCGCGACGGCGCCGAGCGTCGTGGCCGCGTTCTTGGACTCCGGCGGCTTGAACGCGGGCACGCCGTTCGCGATCGCCTCGGTTCCCGTCAGGGCCACGGAACCCGACGCAAAGGCCCTGATCATCAACAGCAGCCCGACGGCCTGCGTCGCATCGGTCGATCCATTCTCGATGACGTGGGGTGCGCCTTCGCCGTTGACCAAGACGCGGAAGACCCCGATCCCGATCATCACGATCGCGGAGACGACGAACAGGTACGTGGGGATCGCGAAGATGTTCCCGGACTCGCGCAGGCCGCGAAGGTTCCCGACCGTGATCAGCGCGATCGCCACGACGCCGATCACCAGCTTCCAGTCATGGACCTCGGGCACGGCCGAGATCACCTGCTCGGCGGCGGAGGCGGTGGAGACCGCGACGGTCATCACGTAGTCGACGAGGAGCGCGCCTGCAACGACGAGCGCGCCAAGTCTCGGGAGATTCTTCCGGGCAACCGCGTAGTCGCCTCCGCCCGAGGGATACGCGTGGACGATCTGGCGGTAGCTGATCGCGACGACGGCGAGCAGGATCGCGACGGCCGCTGCGATCGGCAGGCTCAGGAAGAGCGCGCCGGTTCCCGCGAGCACCAGGGCGCGGAGGACCTCCTCGGTCGCATAGGCCGACGATGAGATCGGGTCGGAGGAGAAGATCGCGAGCGCCTTGACCTTCGAGAGGCGCTGGCTCATCTCCTCGTGGATCGACAGCGGCCGCCCGATCAGGACGCCCCGGATCCGGGCCAGCAGCCGGCCGGCCGACGTGCGCGGCGCCGACGCGGCTTCCTTGGCGACGAGGGTGCCCTCGCCCGTGTATCGGAAGTACTCCGAATGGGGCCGCTCGATGCGGACGCGTCGGTCGCCGAGCTTGCGACCCTTGAGCTGCTTCGGGCCCTCGTTCACGAGTTGGCGCGGAACGGGCGGTCGTGCATCCGCAGAGGATCGCATGCGCGGGTGGACGTCGTCGTGGGCGCCGGGCAGTACGTCAGCGCGCGTGCCCGGGCACGGGGGCGTTAGACCGCCGGTACGGCATGTCGACCACCACGGTGTGCGGGCGGCCCAGAAGCGCCGACCGGAGCCGCTTCGCCGACTGGTTGAACAGGCCGCGCTCCCACCAGTGGCGGGCCACGAACTCGGGGACGATCACGAAGGTCACCGGGGCCGCCTTGCCCGGAGGCCACGTCGCATCGAGGTAGTCGAGGTACTCGAGCATCGGCGGAATGAGGATCGGCGCTTCGGTCTCGACGATGTCGAGGGGGACGTCCTCGATCCGCTGCTCCCAGTCGGCGCGCACATCCACCGCGTGCTCCTCATCCGTCGTGATCAGCACCGCGCGGACATCCGGGCCGATCGACAGGGCGATGTTGACTGCCTGAACGACGGCTCGGTTGATCCCCGTGACCGGGACGACCACGCGATCGTCGCGCTGCGGCGGCGGGATCACGACGTTCGGGTCGATCGCCAGGTGGGCAGCCGAGGCCCGGTACTGGCGATTGATGAACAGCATCATCCCAACGAGCAGTGGGATGAGGATGACGACGAGGTACGCACCCGCGAAGAACTTCTCGTACACCACGATGGCGAGGACGACGATCGTCACCAGGGCGCCGAGGCCGTTGATCGCTAGGCGCCGACCCCACCCGGATCCCCGGTTGCGAAGCCAGTGTCGAACCATTCCCGTCTGCGACAGTGAGAAGCAGACGAAGACGCCGACCGCATAGAGCGGGATGAGGAGGGTCGTCGTTCCGCCAAAGAGGGCAACGAGCCCGACCGCGACGGCGGAAAGCAGGACGATCCCCCATGAGTAGGCGAGCCTGTCGCCACGGAAGGCGAACTGGCGGGGCATGTAGCCGTCCTCGGCGAGCAGCGCTGCCAGTCGCGGAAACGCGTTGTAGGAGGTGTTGGCCGCCAAGAACAGGATCAACATCGTGGCCAGCAGGAACACCACGTGGACGATCGTGCCGTCGCCGTAGACCGCGCCGGCGACCAGTGAGATCACCGACGGATAGCCGCCGTTCGATGGAACGACGCCGTAGGCGAGGCCGACCACCGACACGCCGACGAAGATCACCCCGAGCAGGATCGCCATGGCCGTCATCGTCGTCGCAGCGTTCCTGGGTTCGGGCTTCTTGAAGGCCGGGACGCCGTTGGCGATCGCCTCGACCCCCGTGAGCGCGACGGAGCCGCTGGCGAACGCCTTCAGCAGCAGGAGCAGCCCGACCGCCTCGAAACCGAAGTGCTCCGCGTTGGGCTGGGGCGGCAACGGCTGGACGTTGCCGCTGAGCATGTTGAAGGCGCCGATGGCGACGATCCCGAGCGCCATCGCGACGAAGACGTACGTCGGGATCGCGAAGATGTTCCCGGACTCGCGCAACCCACGAAGGTTCGCGACGGTCATCAGGCTGATCACAACTGCCGCGATGAGCACCTTGTAGTCGCCAGCGGCCGGGGCCAGCGACGCGAGCTGGTCCAGCGCGGCTGACGTGGAAACCGCGACCGTCATCACGTAGTCGATGAGCAGCGCTGCGGCGGCGACCAGGCCGAGGAGGGGACTGAGCTCGGCGCGAGCGACGGCATACGCGCCGCCACCGTTGGGGAACGCCCTGCACAGCTGGCGGTAGCTGAGCGCGACGATGGCCAGGAGCAGTGCGATCGCGATCGACACCTCCACCGAGAGGAACAGCGCGGCGGCGCCGGCGAGCACGAGGACGCGGAGGATCTCCTCCGTGGCGTAGGCCGAGGACGAGATCGCATCGGAGCTGAAGATCGCCAAGGCCTTGACCTTCGAGAGGCGCTCCCCGATCTCCTCGTAGATCGACAGCGGCCGGCCGAACAGCACGCTGCGAACCTTCGCCAGCGCGCGGCCGGCCGCAGTTCGCGGCACCGAAGCGGCCTCCCGCGCGACGAGCTGGCCCTCCTCGGCGTACCGAAAGTAGGGGGCGTACGGTCGCTCGACTCGGACACGCCGGTCGCCGAGCATCCGACCCGGCAGCTGGACGGCCCGCGGTCGTTGCGTCGAGCTCGGGTCCGGGGCAGGGGTAGGGGCGGGCGCGCGGCGCTGCTTGAGATTCACCGTTCGAGCGTGCGCCCGGTGCCCAAGAGGCAACGGCGACGTACGACCGGGGGAGCCTTAAGTTCTTCTCAGGTCGCCGCTCGGACTCGGTAGCCCACGCCCGGCTCGGTGACGATCAGGTCGCGCAGCTCACCCGCCGGATCCGCTGCGGCGAGCTTGTGGCGGAGTTGGCTGACGTGCACGTACACGTAGCTGTCCTCTCCCTGGTAGGCCTGCCCCCAGACCGCCCGGAGCAGCTTGCCCTTGGTCACGACGCGACCCTGCTCGCCGAGGAGCACGCGAAGCAGCTCGAACTCCCGCGGCGTGAGCGCGACTGGCCGCCCGCCGACGGCGACGTGATGGCGGGCGGCGTCGAACATCAGCGGTCCCACCACGACCCGCCCGCCGGCGTCCGCCGCAGGACCCGCTGCCCGCCGCAGGGCCACGCGCAACCGGGCGTGCAGCTCGTCGACTCCGAACGGCTTCGTGACGTAGTCGTCGGCGCCACGGTCCAATGCCTCGACCTTCTCCCGTTCCGCGTACCGCCCGGACAGGATCACGATCGGGGTCATCGCGTCACGGCGAATCCGGCGGATCACGTCGAGCCCGTCCATGTCGGGCAGCCCGAGGTCGAGGAGCACCACATCCGGCCTGGCTGACTCCCAGCGTTCCAGCGCCGCACGCCCGTCCGCGGCCTCCTGCATTCGGTAGCCCCGTGATCCCAGCTCCCGGACGAGCACCGCGCGTTGCTCCGCGTCGTCCTCGACCACCAGGACGATCGCGCCGGTCGTCACGCCGGGACCACGACGGGTCGCTGAGGGTCCAGGTCGGCCGGGAGCCTCGCCAAGGGCAGATCCATCTCCACCGCAAGCCCACCGAGCTGGGAACGGTAGGCCCGCGTCCTGCCATCCATCGCGGCCACGAGCCCCCGTACGACCGCGAGCCCGATGCCCGTGCCGGCACGCTCGCCGATCTGCGGCGGCACGGCGCGGTAGAACGCCTCGAAGACACGCTCAAAGGCGTCCTCCGGCACGCCCGGTCCGCCGTCCTCGACCACGAGCCGGACCCGGTCCGCCGCCGCGGTCGACGTAACCCGGATCGGTGCGCTCGGGCCGGCGAATTTCACGGCATTCTCGAGGAGATTCGTCAGCGCCTCGTCGAGGAAGACCGGATCGACGAGGATCGGCGTCGCCTCGAGGTCGAGCTGCAGCTCGTTGCCGCCGAGGTTGGCGGCCATCCGGTCGATCGTGCGACCGACGAGGTCGTCGAGCTCGAACACGTCCGTCTCGGCGCGGAGGGCGCCCGCCTCGATGCGTCCCAGGTCCAGCAGGTTCGCGACGATCCGATCGAGCCTCGCGACCTCCCGCTCGATCGCCGCGGCGCTCAAGGCGCGCCCTGGATCGTCGAGGCCGCTGTCCGGCCTGAGCGTCCCCGCCGCGGTACGGATGGTCGCGAGCGGCGTCCGGAGATCATGCGAGACGGCCTGCAACAGCGCGGACTTGAGGGCATCGCTCTGGCGGGCGACATCGGCCGCGCCTGCCGCCGCGGCGAGCCGGTCCTGAGCAAGCGCCTGCCCGATCTGATCGGCCGCCGCAGACAGGAGGCGCGTCTCGGACCGGCCGGGATGACCCAAGCCGGACTGCCGAGTCGCCCAGATCGAACCGAGGGTTTGGGACCCCGCCTCGATCCGGATCCGGTAGGCAGCGTGTCGCTCGCGCTCCTGCCCGCCGCCCCGTCCGCCGGTGTGGATCCTGATCCAGCGCGCGGGCTCGTCGCCGGGCATCCGGCGGAGGACCCAGTGCAGCGGGCGGCCGGGGGGAGGCGCGTCACCCGACATTGCGACAACCCGCTCGCCGGCGTCATCCGGACCGAGCGCGATCCAGAGCGACGCCAGCTGGCCGGCGCGCCGAAGCTGGCCGGCGACCTCGGGCAGCACCACGTTCGTTGAGGCGCGCGTTGCGAGCGAGCGACTGATGAGGAAGAGCTCACGCGCCTCGCGCTCGCGAGCCTCGGCCTGCAGCGTCCGAGACCGCTCCATTGCGGTCAACTGGCCCACGACCAGGCCCACGAACAGGAGCAGCATGAGGTTCAGCCACTCGCCGGGGTCGCTGATCGCGAGGGTGTGGATCGGGTGGACGAACAGGAAGTCGTAGATGAGGATGCTGGCCACGGCGGCGGCCAGCGCGCCGGCGGTGCCGGCGAGCAGCGCGGTCACCACCACCGCGAGCAGGAAGACCGGCGAGGCGTTCAGGACGCCGAGGCGTTCCTCGAGCAACCAGACCAGCGCCGTCGCCGCAGCGAGCGCGGGCAGGGCGACCGCGAGGAGGCGCAGGTAGCTGCCGCCCCCGGCGAGGGCCCGCGCCCGATCACCCCACCCCGACGCGCTGTTCACGCGCCGATCGTAGTCCTCCCGGGGCCGACGGCCCGCCGTGGCGAACGATCGGCCGCTGGCGCGGCTAGCGGTTCTGGCCGGCTTCCTTGACGGCGTCGTCCGTGGCGGGTGGGCCTTCGCGGTGGCTCTCGGGCGGGGTGCCGGCGTCGGCGTTCGTGTCGCCGCTGACCGGCGCCGGCTGCGAGGCGACCGCGGCGACGCGGACGTCCTTCCGACCCACGCCACCCAGAATAGTCTCGGTCGCGCGCTCCGGCATCCGGCCGATGTAGGCGCCCGGATCCCGCCGCGGCTCGGGCTTGCGAGGAGTGTTGTCGTCTTCGTAGCGGTTGCCACCGCCGTAGCGGTTCCGATCGCGTCGCTGGTTGTCCATGCCCAGACGGTCCGCGATCGGCCCGCCAGCCCGCACTACGCGCCGGAAGCCGCGGCTATCGGCCCTGTTGCAGCCCGCGCAGCCGCCCGTGGCCCCGCATGACCTCGACCAGCCGATCGTGGGGCAGGCGATGCGCGGTGTTGCCGTCGCGGCCGGTCATCGTCTCCGCCGCGACGAGGGCGTTGACGATGGCCTCCTCGGTTGCCTCCACGGCGGCCTCGAAGAGGTAGCCGAGCGCCCGGTCCATGAAGGTCCGGACCGGGACCGTTCCGTCGCCGGTCGGCTCCGCCTCCGTCGGCGGCATGCCGCGGTTGCCCGTCGCGAAGGCGATGAACAGGTCGCCGGAGGTTGGCGAGCCGATCCCACCGGCGCGCGCCAGCCCGAGGTGGGCGCGCCGCGCGATCCGCTCGCACTGGTGGGGCAGGACCGGGGCGTCGGTCGCGATGACGCCGATGATCGAGCCGGCGCCGGGCGGCCGCCGGAGCGCGGCCTCCTCGCGGCGCTCAGCCTCCCACGGGCTGGGCACCTGGTCGAACGAGATCTCCTCGCCCACGGGCACGCCATCGACCCGCAGCAGGCCCCGGCGCCCGTAGTTGGCCTGGACGAGCACGCCAAGGGTCCAGCCGCCGGCCGACGCAGGCAATCGCCGGGAGGCTGTCCCGATCCCGCCCTTGAACTCGTGGCAGATCATCCCCGTCCCGCCACCGACGTTGCCCTCGTCGACGTGGCCGCCGCTGGAGGCGGCGAAGGCCTGCCGGACGTGCTCGGCGCCGACGTGGGCGCCCGCGATGTCGTTGAGGTGACCGTCGTACGTCTCACCGGCCACGGGCAGGCACCAGTACTGGGCGCCGGGATCGTGCGAGGCGGCCGCCGCGGAGGTCAGGGCGTCGCGGACCTTGCCGACGTCGTTGGTGTTGGTGATCCCGATCGGGCCGCTGAGGAGGCCCGATTCGCGGACCCACTCCAGCCCGGTCAGCTCGCCGTTGCCGTTGAGCGTGGCCGTGCCGGCGAACAGCGGCTCGGCCCAGACATCGCCGTCGTGTGGGACGACGACGGTCACCCCCGTTCGAACCGGGCCCTGGCCGACGACGAGCTCGCCATCGCCCGAGACGAGCGTGGCGTGGCCCACCCGGACGCCCTCGACGTCAGTGATGGCGTTGGACGGCCCGGGGGTGCCCTCGCCGATCACAATGCCCAGGTCGCGGGCGCGGATGTGGCTCATGCGGCGTTCCCCCCGGTGCCGGTCAGTCGGAGGAGCTGGTCGAGATGATGTCGACGCCCCCGAGCTCATCGATCGCGGCGATGGCGCTCGTGATGACCGACGGCGTGCGGCCCCGAACGGCGAGGTCGGCCCGGTAGCTCGCCTTGCCGATGCGCTGGGTCGAGATCTGGCCGATCTCGAGCCGGTGCGCCACGAGGATTCCGGTCACCTGGCCGAGCGCCTCGAGGTGCTCCATCGAGAGCCGCAGCTGGACCTCGGGGGCGGCGCTGCCGTGGAGCCGCTCCGCAAGGGCGTTGATCGGCCAGAGGCTGACGAGGATTGTCCCGGTTGCGACGGCCGCGATGATGTACTCCCCCGCCCCGGCGGCCATCCCCACGGCCGAGGTCGCCCAGAGGCTGGCGGCCGTCGTCAGGCCCCGGATCACGATGCCGTCCTTGAGGATCGCGCCGGCGCCCAGGAAGCCGATGCCGGAGACGATCTGGGCCGCAATCCGGGTGGGATCGATCGCCGCTGCCTGGTTGGCCCCGATCTCGCGGAAGCCGTAGGCCGAGAGGACCGTGAACAGGGCCGATCCGGAAGCGACCAGCATGTGGGTCCGGAGGCCGGCCGGGTGGCCGTGGATCTCCCGCTCGAACCCGACCGCGAGCCCCAGCGCCGCCGCGACGATCAGGCGGACCGAGAGATCGAGTTGGAGCCCCAGGTCGATCATGAACGACAGCGTAGCCCTGGCGCGAAGCCCGGCGCATCAGGCCTGGCGACCATGGCGCTCGGGCGGCAGTCAGCGTTCCGTCATGGAGCATCGCGTAGGGTTCCGAGATGCGGCGATTCGGCGAGGGTTCCAGGCTGGCGTTCGCGGGGGCGGTTGCGGTCGGCGCTGCCCTGGCCACGGGCGAGCTACTCGCGGGCCTCCTCTCGGGCGTGCCGTCGCCGATCCTGGCCGTCGCGCGCTTCATCGTCGACATCCAGCCGCCGGGCGCGAAGGAGATCGCGGTCGCGCTCTTCGGCGAGGCGGACAAGCTCGCGTTCGAGATCCTGATCGTGCTCATCGCCCTGGGGATCGGCGCGCTCCTCGGGCGGCTGGCGAGCCGACGCCTGCCGCTCGCCCAGGGCGTGGTCGTGGCGTTCGTCGGTGCGGGCTTCCTCGCGTCGCTGCGCGAGCCCGGCGCCACCGCGGTGCTCGCCGTCGCCGCGGCCGGGATCGAGGCGGTCGTCGGGACGAACCTCCTCGCTCGGCTGGTGAAGCTCGCGATGCGCGAGCCGGGTCCCGGCGCTCCTGCGATGCCCGACTGGCGCCGGCGCTCCCTGCTCCAGGCCGGCGGCGCGCTTGCGATCGGCTCGGTCGTTATCGGCGGGGTCGGTCGCTACCTCCTCGAGCGGCAGCGCACGCCCGAGGCCCCCGACGGCGCCCCCACGGCGCCGCTGCCGGCGCACATGCCGCCCGGGGCCGACATAGCCACCGCCGACCTGGCCGCCGCCGGGCTCGCGCCGATCGTGCTCCCGAACGACGACTTCTATCGGATCGACACCGCGTTCGTCGTCCCGACCGTCGATCGCGAGACCTGGACGCTGAAGGTGCTCGGCCTCGTCGATCGCGAGGTGACCCTGACGT
>JBKKDM010000125.1:0-15014 GCA_046707905.1 Candidatus Limnocylindrales bacterium | reverse complement strand
ACGCCCGTCGCCGCGGCGGCTCGGGTGTTGTGGAGCTCGTTCCCGCGGTCGACCGCGAGCAGGTCCGTGGACGGTCCGGGAAGGCGAACGAAGTGCGGGATACCGTCGACCGTGACCTGGAAGTTCTGGTTCGTCAGCCCCGCGGCGATGGGGGAGATGCGAATCTCGCGCCCGAGCCACAGCCGCTCGACGACCTCCTCGATGGCCATCGGCCGAGACTAGCGCCCGGCAGGAGCCCGTTGCGAGCCGATACGCTCAATTCGTGGAGCGCGCGCGAGCGGTGATCATCGGCGGTGGCGTCGGCGGGACGTCGATCGCGTACCACCTGACCGAGCTTGGCTGGACGGACGTCGTGCTCGTGGACCGCGCGGAGCTGACGTCCGGCTCGACGTTCCACTCCGCCGGCCTCGTCGGGCAGCTGCGGTCGAGCACGACCCTGACCCGGATGATGATGTACGGCACCGACCTCTACCGCCGCCTGACGGCCGAGACCGGCGTGGACGTGAGCTGGCACGAGGTCGGCTCCCTGCGCCTGGCATCGACGAAGGAGCGCTTCGAGGAGCTCCAGCGCCAGGCTGGCTGGGCGAAGACCTTCGGGCTGCCGCTCGAGCTGGTCACGCCGAAGGAGGCCCAGTCGAAGTTCCCGCTGATGACGCTCGATGGCGTCCTCGGTGCGGTCTGGCTGCCGACCGACGGCTGGCTCGACCCGTCCGGGCTCGCGCTGGCACTCGCGGCCGGCGCGCGCTCGCGTGGCGCCCAGATCCGCCAGCACACGCGGGTGGTCGGTATCAACGTGGCCGGGGGACGCGTGACCGGCGTCGAGGTCGAGACGAAGGGCGGCGACCGGGAAACGATCGAGGCGGAGGTCGTCGTCAACGCCGGCGGCATGTTCGCGCCGGAGATCGGGCGCCTGGCCGGCGTGACCATCCCCATCATCCCGATGGCCCACCAGTACCTGTTCACGAACGCCATCGAGGGTGCGGTCCCGACGCTTCCGACCATGCGCGACCCGGACCGGCTCTGCTACTTCCGCGAGGAGGTCGGCGGGCTCTGCATGGGCGGCTATGAGCGCGACCCACTGCCGTGGTCGCTCGACGGCATCCCCCGCGACTTCAACCACCGCCTGCTCGACCCGGACTGGCCGCGCTTCGAGTCGATCATGCAGGGCGCGATCAGCCGCGTCCCGGCAATCGAGGACGCCGGAGTCACCCGGATGATCAACGGTCCCGAGGCGTTCACGCCGGACAACGAGTTCATCCTCGGTGAGAGCGAGGTCCGGGGGTTCTTTGTCGCCGCCGGGTTCTGCGCCCACGGGATCGCCGGGACCGGTGGCATCGGAAAGCAGCTGGCCCAATGGATCGTGGACGGAGAGCCGGAGCTGGACCTCTGGAAGATGGACATCCGGCGCTTCGGCGGCCAGTACCGGAGCCAGTCGCTGACCCTCGCGCGAACCTACGAGAACTACTCCACCTACTACGACATCCACTACCCGAACGAGGAGCGGAAGGCAGGCCGGCCACTCCGGCTCTCCCCGGCCTACCAGGACGTGGCGGCGCTCGGGGCCGTGTTCGGCGAGAAGGCGATGTGGGAGCGCCCGAACTGGTTCGCGCCCAATGAGGACGGTGCGGGCGTGACGCCGCGGGCCGCCATGGAAGCGCTTCGGCCCCGCGGCTGGGCGGGCCAGCACTGGTCGCCGGCGATCGGGGCAGAGGCGCTCGCGACGCGCCAGACCGCGGCGATCTTCGACGAATCGAGCTTCGCCAAGATCGAGATCGAGGGGACCGGCGCGCTCGGCTTCCTGCAGGAGCTCTGCGCGAACGACGTCGACAAGCCAGTTGGCTCGATCACCTACACGCAGATGCTCAACCGCCGCGGCGGCATCGAGTGCGACTTCACGGTCACCCGCCTGGAGGATGAGCGTTTCCTGATCGTCACGGGCACGGCGTTCGGCAACCACGACCTCGGCTGGATCCGGGCGCACCTCCCGCCGGAGGGCTCGCCCTGGGTCCGCGTTCGTGACGTCACGTCGGCGCGGGCGTGCTTCGGCATCTGGGGCCCGAATGCCCGGGCGATCGTCCAGTCGCTGTCGAAGGACAACTTCTCGAACGAGGCCTTCCCGTACCTGACGGCCCGCGACATCACGATTGGCGACGTGCCGGTCCTCGCCCTCCGGGTGACGTATGTCGGCGAGCTCGGTTGGGAGCTGTACGCGCCGTCGGAGTACGGGCGCGCGCTCTGGCAAGCCCTCTGGGAGGCCGGCCGCGAGCACGGGCTCGTCGCGGGCGGCTACCGCGCCATCGACTCGCTGCGGCTCGAGAAGGGCTATCGGGTCTGGTCGAGCGACATCACGCCCGAGGAGACGCCGTTCGAGGCCGGCCTCGGTTTCGCGGTGAAGCTCGACAAGGGCACGGCCTTCACGGGCCGCGAGGCGCTCGTCGCCGCGAAGGCCGCCGGGCCTCGCAAGCGGCTCCGCTGCCTCGTCCTCGACGATCCTCGCTCGGTCGCGCTGGGCAATGAGCCGGTCAAGGTGGAGGGCCGGATCGTCGGCCGGGTCACCAGCGGCGGCTACGGGTTCGCGGTCGAGAAATCGATCGCCTTTGCCTACCTGCCGCCCGAGCAAGCCGCGATTGGAACGCGCGGCGACGTCGAGGTCTTCGGGGAGTGGATCGGGTTCGAGATCGTCCGCGAGCCGCTGTGGGATCCGGAGGGAGGCAGAGTTCGCTCGTGATGGCATGGCCAAGCTGAAGGCGATCGAGTTCGGGCCGGCGTGGAGTGCCTCGCTGCGCCGAGGACCGGAGCCTGAGCTCCGGGGCTGGGTCGACGCCGCGCTGGCCTGGTGCGTCGAGACGGATGCGATCGCGCTGAAGCACTTCCGGAAGACGTCTCCAGAGCGCAAGCCAGATCGAACCTTCGTGACCGAGGCGGACACCGCGATCGAGCAGCGGCTGCGCGACAAGATCGGCGCGGCCTTCCCGAAGCACGGCATCGTGGGGGAGGAGTTCGGCGAGCTGGCCCCGAAGGACAAGGCCCGGACCCGCTGGTATGTCGACCCGATCGATGGCACCCACAATTACATGCGGGGCGTGCCGATCTTCGGGACGCTGCTCGCGGTGGAGCGAGACGGCGAGCTCCAGGCGGCGGTGATCTCGGCGCCCGCGCTCCGGACGCGCTGGGGCGCCTGGCGGGGCGGGGGAGCGTGGGCGTTCTCGACGATCGGGGGCGCGGAGCCGCGGCGGATCGGCGTGTCCCGCATCGGCGATCTCGCCGAGGGCCAGGTGCTCTCGACCAGCGCCGGCGACATCGAGGCATCGGGGCGCGCTCCGGGGATCCGTGCTCTGCTCGCATCGGCTTGGCGGGAGCGCGGCTTCGGCGATTTCTGGAGCTACACGCTCGTTGCCGAGGGCGCCGCGGAGGCGATGGTCGAGATCGATCTCAAGCCGTGGGACGCCGCGGCTCCGTTCCTGCTCGTCGAGGAGGCCGGCGGCCGCGCGACCGACGTGACCGGCGAGCGGACCATCCACGGCGGCACCTTTGTCGCGACGAATGGGTTGCTCCACGACCGCGTCCTCGGCATCCTTGCGGGATCCGAGGAGCCACCGCTATGAACGAGCTGCCGACGACGTCCCCGACGACGGACCACCACGCGGTTGACGACGCGGCCGCCGCGGAGACCACCGAGACGAACCGGCGGGCCCAGCTGCTGTCGACCGAGCACTGGAGCCTCCTCGCGACCCGATCGATGAGCTGGAACGAGGCGTTCAGCCGGACCGGGATGTTCCTCTCGACCCTCTCCGCATCGACGGTCGCGCTCGCGCTGGCCGGTCCTGCGATGGAGTTCGGCTCGGCGTTCCCGCTGTTCGCCCTCGTCGTCCTGTCGGTGACGCTGTTCCTGGGTCTCGCGACCTACGTGCGCCTGCTCCAGGTCAACAACGAGGACCTCTACTGGGTCGCGGGGATGAACATCATCCGGAACGCCTACACCCGGCTCTCACCAGGCATCGAGAACGACTTCGTCACCGGCCACAGCCTGGACCCGGATGGCATGGCCCGGACGTTCGGGGCGGTCGACGTCACGTCGAGCGTCTCGCCGTGGCACATGCTCGTGACCACGCCCGCCGTCGTTGCGGTGATCTCCAGCGCGATCGCCGGCGTCATGGGCGGCCTTGTCGCCGGCCAACTGAGCATGGCCCTGGAGGTGGCGGTAGTCGTCGGCGTTGTGGTGTTTCTCGCGACCGTGGTTTTCCTCATCGGGTATGGCCGCCGCGAAGCCAGCCGCTACATCGATCGAGTCATGGCGAGCCGCGGCATCAGCACCCACCCCGGCCGCCGCAGCGGCGGCTGACTTGCTCCACCAGGGGTACCGTCAGAGCGACCGCAGACCGGCGCGGCGATGGTGGCCACCATCGAATCCACCCAATCGGCCGCGTCCATAGCTCGTCGGAATGTCAGCTTCCGGGACGTGGGTAGAACGTCTTGTGGACGATGCGCCATGCGTCACCGATCCGGAGCAGGGACAGAGCGTCGCTGTACCACACGCCCGCGTACTGTCCTTCTAGCCGGACCAGAGCAGTGTCACCCTGGAACGAGAGGCTATCGATGCGCCACTCGTGGGGTCCGGAATGCGCGGCCGCCTTCTTGCATTCCGCCACGAATTCTTCGAGGGTCGCCCAGTACAACTCGCCACGCTCGTTGCCGACGATGCAGGCCCGGGGATGGAACACGCTGGAGAGCTTCGCCTCGTCGCCCGCCATCATCCCTTCGTAGTAATCACGTACGGTCTCGGCGACCGTGTTGATGTCCGCCTCGCTCGTTCGCCTACGCATTCGGCCGCGCTCCCTTCTCGGACATCAGGTGATGGGACGGGACCTCATTCGGCCTGGCGAGGGTTCCGGTGGATGTTCAGGAAGAGGTCGGCGGGCGCGAAGTCTCGCATCGCCTGGCGGCGTTGCATCAGCGTAGAGGTCACGACCAGGCCCACCGCGGTCACAAAGATGATGGTGCCGATGACGTTCACCTGAACCGGGATCCCCCGCAGCTTTGCGCCGTAGATGTACGTCGGGAAGGTGTCGGTCTGGCCTCTCGTCAGCGCCGTGATGACGTAGTCGTCGATCGACAGGCTGAAGGCGAGGAGTGCGGCGGAGATCACCCCGGGCAAGATCAGCGGGAACGTAATCTTCCAGAAGGTCGTCCACTCGTTCGCGCCCAGGTCCGCCGCCGCCTCCTCGAGGTGTCGCGGGAAATCTTGGAGGCGTGCCTTCACGGTGACCACGACGTAGCTGATGCAGAACATGACATGGGCGATGAGGATCGTCCGGATGTTCAGCTGGAACAGCAGGCCCTCGGGCACGAACGGCATGCTCGTCGTGGACACGAACATGGTGAGCAGCGACGCCCCCAGCACGACTTCGGGGGTGGACATCGGGAGAAAGATCAGCATGTTCGTCGCACCGCGGCCGCGGAAGCCGTAGCGCACCAGGGCCAGCGCGATCAGGGTCCCGAGGACGGTCGAGATGAGCGTCGCCCCGAAGGCGACGGCGATGCTGTTGATCACCGCGTCGTCGAGGCCCGGCCGGCCGAGCGGGTTCAGCCACGCATCGATTGAGAAGCCGCGGAACGTCAGGTTCGACCGCCCGGTCGGGTCATTGAAGCTGAAGGCGATCATGATCAGGACCGGCAGCGTGAGGAACGTCACGACCCCGAGGGTGTAGAGCGGCAGCAGCCAGCGCTCGATGGCCTGACCCAAGCCGCGCGGTCGGGGCGTCTGCACGCCGAGCGTGGGCTTCGGCGCGGCGGGCTCGGGCCTCGTCACGACGGCCGCGCTCACGCCCTGCCTCCGGTCAGCTCTTCGGTGCCGAGGACACGGGCATACAGGAGCACGCCGATGATGATCGCCGCCATGAGGATAAACGAGAGGGCCGAGGCCATCGGGTAGTCGGTGATCTCGAGGAACCGGGCCTGGATGACGTTCCCGATCATCTGCGACTGCGGGTTTCCCAGCAGCTCGGCGTTCACGAAGTCGCCCACCGCGGGGATGAATGTCAGCAGCGAGCCCGCGAACACGCCCGGCAGCGACAGCGGGAAGGTGACCCGGACGAAGGCTTCGCTGATCAGGAACGACCCGACGATCGCGCCGAGCACGACCCCGACGGCGGCCGGCAGGAGCGGATCGCCGCCGAGGACGATCGTCGCAAAGCCGAGGAACGCCCCCCCGACGATCCCCCCGACGATCGTGCCGCCCGGGCGCCACGGCCCGGCATACAGGTCCTTCGCCGCCTCGAGCAGCCGGAAGTCGACCTTCTCGATGGCGACGTAGAGCGGCAGCGTCATGAAGGGCAGCAGGTTGTAGGTGATGCCGGCGATGACGGCAACCGGCGTCGCGAGCACCCGGAACTCGTCCTGCAGCACGCCGGCATCCTTGAGCGGACCGAAGACGATCCCGTTGTCGGCCAGGATGATCTGCCAGGAGATCGTGCGGAGCAGGAAGCTCGTGAAGAACGGGGCAATGACCAGGAACAGCAGCAGGTTCTTGAAGCGCCCGCCTTTGAAGGCAATCGTGTACGCCAGCGGGTAGCCGAGGAGGAAGGCCAGGATGGTCGCGAGGCCGCCGTAGGCCGCGGATCTCACGATCCACGGCCAGTACTCGGAGAACCCCTCCGCGTAGATGCCGAAGTTCCACGTCTGTTCGTAGCCGGCGCTGATGTTCCCGGTCCACAGCGAGACGAGGAACAGCTGGATCGCCGGGTAGATGTAGAACAGCAGCAGATACCCGATCCCGGGCAGCAGCAGCACATAGGGCACTGCGCCCCGGGGGATGCGGCCCATCAGACGGGACGCGCGATGGGCTCGATCCGCCGGTGCGAGTCGAGGCTCAGAGGCCCGAGACCTTGGAGAAGTCCTCGGCCCAGCGGGTTTCCTCGTCCGCGGTCGTCGCCCGGAACTGGTGGAGCCGTGCGGTCATCTCCTCGGTCGGGAAGATCAGCTCGTTGGTCGCGAGCTCCTCGTCCAGCGCGAGCATGGCCTCCGCGGCGCCCTTGACCGGACAGACGTAGTTGACCCACGCCTCGATGGTCGCGGCGTTCTCCGGCTCGTAGTAGAAGTTGATCCACAGCTCGGCCTGGCCCTTGTTCTCGGCGCCCTTCGGGATGCACATGTTGTCGGTCCAGAGCATCCCGCCCTCCTTGGGAAGGACCCACTGGAAATCCTGGTCCCCGCTCTGCTCGGGCTGGAGCAGGCTGGTCACGTCGCCGGACCAGGCCATCCCCACGAGGGCGTCGCCGGCCAGCATGATGTCGACGTAGGAGTTCCCGGCGAGTTGCCGCGGGATCCCGGCCTTCACGGCCGTATCGACGACCGCGAGCGCCTGCTGGAACTGCTCCTCTGTCAGCTCCTCGGGAACAAGGCCGGCCTTGATCGCGGCGATGCCGACCGTGTCGCGCATCTCGCTGAGGTACGTCATCCGGCCCTTGTAGGTGTCGGCGAAGAAGACCTCGACCGAGTCGAGCGGGCCCGTCGCGTTGGCGTCATGGCCGATGCCGGTCATGCCGGACTGCCACGGCGCGGCGAGGTTCGTGTCGGGGTCGAACGAGCGGCCCTTGTACTGGTCGAGGAGGTTCGCGGGGAAGTTCGGGGTGCCGGCGGTGTTGATCGCCTCCAGCCACTGCAGGCGGGCGAGCCGGGCGATCATCCAGTCGGTCAGCACGACGATGTCCCAGCCGGTCGACTGCCCGGCGTCGAGCGGGGCCTGCAGCTGGGACGTGAAGAACGTCTCGTTGTCGTCGACGTCCTCCTGGTAGTTCACCTCGATGCCGGTCTCGGCCGTGAACTTCTCGAGGGTGGGGTACGTGGACTCGTCGTCGCTGATGTCGATGTAGCCGATCCAGTTCGCGAAGTTGAGCGTCCCGCCTCCGGTCGGCGCCGGGAGGTCCGTCGCCGGTGCCGTGGTCGCGCCCGCGCCCGTGCTGGCGGGCGGCGTGGTCGCCGCGCCCGTGCTTGGCGCGCCGGTGCTGCCGGGCGGCGTGCCGCATGCGGTGAGGAAGGCCGCGAAGCCGACCATCGCGCTACCGGCGAGGAAGTGCCGGCGGCTGAGCTCGGCGTTCCTGATGGCGTCGTCGATCCGGTCTGTCATTCGATGCCTCCTGTGGCGGTCAGACGACCGCAGCGGGTTCTGGGGTCAGCTCGGCGGCCTTCGTGCCACCGGCATCTTCGACGATGAAGCTGTGATCGGGCTGCCAGGACAGGACGACATTCTCGCCTGTCGCCCAGAGCTCGGCCTTGGTGGCGCGCTCGACATTCTGCTCGAACACCGTCACTCGATTGCCGTCAGGTAGTTGGACGATGTACTGGGTGCTCACACCCAGGTAGGAGGCGTGGGCGATCACGCCCGTGAGGCGGTTCATGCCCGCCGCGACGTCCTTGTCCGGCTCGGTCAGCCGGATCTTCTCCGGGCGTACGCCAAGCGCGATCTTGCCCTGCCGCCCGCTGGCGAGCGCCGCGGGCACCCGGCAGGCCGTGCCGTCGCCGAGCTTGAACGCGGCGTACTCTCCGGAGGTGCCGTCGGCGTCCACCGACAGCAGGTTGCTCACGCCGAGGAAGCCGGCGACGAATCGGGTCTTCGGGCGCTCGTACAGTGCTTCCGGATCGCCGAGCTGCTCGTACTTTCCGTGGTTCATGACGGCGATGCGATCGGACATCGTCATCGCCTCTTCCTGGTCGTGGGTCACGTAGATGAACGTGATCCCGACCTCCTGCTGGATCCGCTTGAGCTCGACCTGCATCTGCTTCCGGAGCTTCAGGTCGAGGGCGCCGAGCGGCTCGTCGAGGAGCAGGACCGCCGGCTTGTTCACCAGGGCCCTCGCGAGGGCCACGCGCTGGGCCTGGCCGCCGGAGATCTGGCCGGGCTTTCGGGCCTCGTAGCCCGGGAGCTCGACGAGCTCGAGCATCTCGGTCACGCGCTTCTTGACGTCGGCGTCCGGGACCTTCTTGCGGCGCAGCCCGAACGCCACGTTGTCGTAGATCGTGAGGTGCGGGAACAGGGCGTAGTTCTGGAAGACCGTGTTGACGTTCCGCTTGTAGGCGGGCAGCCAGGTCACGTCGTCGCCCTGGAGCTCGATCTTGCCCTCGGTCGGCTGCTCGAAGCCGCCGATCATCCGGAGCGTCGTGGTCTTGCCGCAGCCCGAGGGGCCGAGGAGGCTGAAGAACTCGCCCTCGTTGACGTCGAGGTCGATGTGATCGACCGCGAGGAACCCGGCGTCCGGGTTCGCGCCGTCGACCGACTTGGCAACCCGACGCCCGACTGCGTCGCCGCCGAAGCGCTTGGTCAGCTGGACCAGCCGGACTGCGACGTCTGCCATCCGGGCGGGCTTCTCCTCCAACCGGTCGCGGGGGCTGTGTGCCGACTCGCAGCGGCGCGCCCCGACCGTGGGCGAGGATAGGTTCCGCCGGAGAGGGGTGTCAAACGACGGAATCCCTCGGGCCGTTGGCGCGCCCATTTGCGAAAATCGCATCTTGCGAGCGCTCTCGGTGCGAATTGCGCGGTCTTCGATGGCCTAGAGATGCGGCGGCGGTCGGCCGTATGCCAGAGGCACTGAGCGTCCGCACCCAACGCTCCTGTCGGATATCAGCCTCCGCAATCCAGGACGAGACAGACGCCCGAATCCGGGCTCCCCAGGGCGCATCCGGCTCGACCACGCGCAAGCTCGAGCGCGGGCCGTGGCCGTGACGACGGGCAGCCGGGAATCCATGCCGGACCGACTTGGCCAAGATCACGTGGAGTGATAGGTGGAGGAAAGTCGAGTCAAGAGGCCGGGCGCCAACACCCCGGGTGATATCCGACGATCAGCAAGGGCTGGGCCTGGCCGGGAGCGTGGCGTCGCTTCCCGGGGCGCCTCGGCTGGCCGGTCCCCGAGGCTCGCGCGGCGCTTCCGGAGACCCACGGCTACGATATCGACGCCGATGTCGTCAGAAACCCCGCAGGCCCGCCGGGAGGGCCGACGCGCGGCGAGGAGAGCCCCTTGATGCTGCAGATCACCGAAGCGTCGGTCATGGAGGCGCTCCGGCACGTCCAGGAGCCGGAGCTCGGCGGCGACCTCGTCACCCGGAACATGATCAAGGACCTCGTGATCGACGGCGCGAAGGTCGCCTTCCAGATCGAGCTGACCACGCCGGCTTGCCCGCTCAAGGACGAGATCGAGACCCGGGTCCACGCGGCGCTCGACCCCATCGGCGTCGAGTCGATCGACCTGACCTGGGGCTCGATGGTCCGTCGGGCCGCGCCGCGCACAGCGGAGCAGCTGCTCCCGGGCGTCAAGAACGTCCTGGCCGTCGCCTCGGGCAAGGGCGGGGTGGGGAAGTCGACGGTCGCGGTGAATCTCGCGGTCGCGCTCGCCCGCGACGGCGCTTCGGTCGGCCTGCTCGATGCGGACATCACCGGTCCCAATGTCCCGCTCATGCTCGGCCTCGAGGGCCAGCCTCAGAAGAGCGAGGACAACAAGATCATTCCGCTGGTCCGCCACGGCGTGAAGGCCATTTCGATCCAATTCTTCGTCCCCGCCGGCCAGCCGATCATCTGGCGCGGGCCGCTCGTCGGCGGCGCGATCACGCAGTTCCTCCGCGACGTCGATTGGGGCGACCTCGACTACCTCGTCATCGACCTCCCGCCGGGGACCTCGGACGCCCAGCTGACGCTGGCCCAGGCGGTGCCGGTCTCCGGCGCCGTGCTCGTCACGACGCCCCAGGAGGTCTCGCTCCTCGACGTCGAGAAGGCCCTCGCGATGTTCAAGCGGATGAGCGTCCCGGTCCTGGGGCTCGTCGAGAACATGACCGCGTTCATCTGCCCCCACTGTGGTGACGCGACGGAGATCTTCGGGCGCGGCGGCGGCGAGCGCTTCGCCACCCAGAACCAGCTCGAGTACCTCGGCGGGGTCCCTCTCGACATCACCGTCCGTCAGGGCGGCGACGTCGGGGTGCCAGCGGTGGCGCAGCGGGAGCCCGGTCCGGCCGCGCAGGCCCTCACCGCTATCGCCCGGACGATCGCGGCGCGGATGAGCGTCCGCGCGGCCGAGAACACGGGGCAGCCGCTCCTAACGATCTCCTAGCCCGAGCGGCTAGTCCGAATCCGCGCCGAGGACCATGCCCACCGGCCGCGGCGGCACCCATGCCGGCTGGTCCGGCGCCTCGAGGATCGTCGCCTTCCCGGGCTCCACCTCCACGACCATTCCAGTCACGCCCGGCTCGACCGGCGCGCCCGAGGCGGCACACAGCTCGCGGATGATCTGGCGCCGCTCCGACCAGTAGTGGACGAGGACGCCCTGCTTGGCGCCCGAGCGAACCACGTGGTCGATGGCCTCCGGCGTATCGAGGTGGCCGCGCCGCGCGTCGTCGGTTGCGCCGGTCTCGAGGGTCGCCTCCAGGACCAGGAGCTCCGCGTCGCGCGCGAGCTCGATGATCATCTCCGATGGACCCATGTCGCCCGCGTAGATGATCCGCTCGCCCGCCGGTCCCGTGATCTCCATCGAGTAGGCCGGGACGTAGTGCCCGACCGCGTGCGGGACGACGGAGATCGGGCCGACCTGGAAGCGCTGCCCCGACTCGTACTCGGTGATGTCGAAGGCCGGGTCGAAGAACTTCGGGCGCTCGTTGATGGCGGCAGCCAGGTGGTCGAGGCGCTCGCGGCCGCCCGGAGGCAGGAAGACCGGCAGCGGGCGCGGCGCGGGCTCGCCCCACGGGAACTTGTAGCGCATGGGCCCGATGTCGATCCAATGATCGGCGTGGAAGTGGCCGACGAACAGGCCCGCGAGATTCGTGGCCCCGATCCGGTCCTCGACCTGCTTCGCGATTCCGCTGCCGATGTCGAAGAGGATCGCGGTGTCGCCGGACTCGACGAGGACCCCGGATTGGGCGCTGTCGCCCACCGGGCGAGCGCTCCCCGTGCCGAGAACGGTCAGCCGCATCGATCCTCCACCCCTGCCCCCCCGGCTCGGTGCAGCCGACACGGTAGCGGGAAGGGCCCTCACGCGCGCAGCCGCGACAGCAGGATCGAGGCGGCCGCGATGGCCGCGCGGCTCCGGCCTTGCGCGCCGCCGAGGAACGCGACGCGCGTCTCCTTGTGGTCGCCTTCGGGCAGCGCGATCGCCACCGAGACGGCGGTGTCGCCGCCGCGCTCGCGAGCCTCGACGGCGAGGCCCACCTCACAGCTGCCGAGCTTTCGGACGCGCGCAGCCAGGGCCTCCAGCGTCGCGCGCTGGCCGTCGTGCGGGGCCGGCCGTTCCGTGAGGGCCTCGCCGAACGCCAGCCGTTCGGCCAGGCCCTCGCCGAGCAGCGCAATCAGCGCGCCGCGCATCCCGACCTCGACGGCCCCGAGCCGCCAGCCGCGCTCGTCGAGCGCTGCCGCGAGGGCCAGCGGCCAGGTCGCGTCGCCTCGGGCCCAGATGTGCTCGCCGACAAGCTCGCCGATTCTCGCCTCCGTGGCCGCGACCAACGCCTCCGCGTCGGCCAGCGACTGGGCGGGTTCGCCGTCAGGTCCCCCTTCGGCATGCGTCCAGATCCGGATGTCGATCGCGTCCGCGCGCGCGTACGTCGCCACCATCGGGCGGCTGCCGGCGAGGAGGATGTCGCCGAGCCGGTCGGCGATCGCCGATTCGCCGAGGCCGTAGAGCCGTAGCGTGCGCGAGACGATCGGCCGTCCGAGCCCGCGCTCCGCCAGGCGCGGCAAGACCCAGCCCTCCCACATCGGACGCATCTCGCGTGGCGGCCCCGGCAGGGCCACGACGACCCGGCCGTCGCGTCGATCGACCCACCACCCCGGCGCCGTGCCGTTGTCGTTGGGGATCGCCGTCGCCGACGGCAGCAGCCAGGCCTGTTTCGCGTTGCTCTCTGGGAAGTCCAGGCTGCGTCGCGCGAACAGCTCGCGGAGCCACCTCTCCAAGCTGGGATCCACGGTCGGCTTCTCGCCGACGCAGGCCGCGATCGCCTCGCGGGTGAGGTCGTCGGGCGTCGGGCCCAGCCCGCCAGTCGAGATGACCAGATCGGCGCGCGCGAGCCCGTCGGCGAAGGCCTTCGTCACCGCCTCGAGGTCGTCGGGCAGGGCCGTCATCCGCTCGACGACCACGCCGCGCCGGGTCAGGTCGCGCGCGATATCGCCCGCGTTCGTGTCGCGCGTCTCGCCGACGGTCAGCTCGGTGCCGATCGAGAGCAGCTCGGCACGGTGGATCGCAGTCACCGCCGGAGGGTAGGGCGGCGGGGGAGAGGGCGGCGAACTCGTCGCCGCGAGACACGCGTGATGCGCCACCCGTTCGCCGGACCGGGGCTGCGAGGGCCCGCTGCTACCATCGAGCACGATCCCAAACCCCCGGAGGTGCCGTGGACGAGGCCAGCACGAGCCCAGGGCCCGCGACGCCGGCGAGCAACGCCGCCGCCGGCGAGCCGCCGGGCCTGCGCACCCAGTTCGGCGCGACGTTCGATGCCGTCAAGCGGCTGCTGGGCGCGCACGTCAATCTCGCGAAGACCGAGATCGGCGAGATCGTCGACGAGGTCAAGCGGATGGTCGCGCTGTGCGCCGGCGCGCTCGGAATCCTGTTGCTCGCCGCGATGCTGCTGTTCATTGGCGGCTTCCTGTTCCTCGGCGAGCTGCTCTTTGGATCGATCGGCTGGGGCGTCCTCCTCGGGTTCCTGCTGCTCCTCGACATCGCGCTGGTGATGCTGCTCGCGGCGCTCGATGTGAGCGGGAAGCGAATCGGGACCTCGTTCGTCATCGCTGCGCTGGTCGGCATTGGCGTGGGTGTGGTCCTCGGCTTCGACGTCCTCCATCAGGGCTGGCGGGCGCTCGGGGATGCCGTCGCGACGCCCGTGATCGCCGATGAGGCGACGCGGACCCCGGTGGTCGCCGTGGTCGGGCTCGCGCTGATCGCCGGAATCCTCGGGTTCCTGGGCGGCATCCGCGGCGGGATCAAGCCGGCCCTCGGTGGCTTCGTGGTCGCGGCGATCGCCGGCGCGATCATCGGTTGGATCACTGCAACGCCGGTGTCGGCGCAGGTCGGGGCCGCCCTCGGCGTCCTCGTGGCGCTCATCACCTGGCCGATCCTCGCGGGCCTCGACGTGGCTCGCGCGGGCATCGACACAGAAGCCCTGGGCAACAAGTTCAAGCCCGACGAAACCATCAACCTCACGAAGGAGACCATCGAGTGGGTGCGCGCACGGACGCCGCTCGTGCCGAAGTCCTAGCGGCGCGAGCAGGCCTCGACGAGGAGATCACTCGGCTCGAGGCCTCCGGGCGCGCGGCCGTCGACATCCCGGCACGCCTCAAGCGCGAGCCAGCCAAGGTGCTGGGCACCGCCGGTGGGGCCGCGTTCCTGCTGCTCGGCGGCCCGAAGCGGGTCTTCAAGGGCGTCCGCCGGGCGATCCTCGGCCCGGACGCGGACCTTCCGAAGTCGATGCTGCCGCCGGAGATCGAGAAGACCCTCAAGAAGCTCGGGCCGGATGGCGAGAAGGTCCGCGGCACGCTCGAGAAGGAGTTCGCCGAGTACCTCGAAGAGAAGGCCCCGCAGCGCAAGGAGCGCGATCTTGGCGCCACGGCGGCGCTGCTGCTCGGAGGCGCGCTCAAGCCGGTCGTGACGCGCCTCGGGAAGCAGCTGGCCGAGCGGGCGCTGGACCCGGACGCGCCATCGTTCGCAGAAGGCCTGCGCCGCGCGCGCGAGCGTCAGAACGGGGCCAAGCCCGGCGGCATCGGGACGCGGCCACCCGACGGGAAGCGGCCACCCGGCGGCAACGACACCGCGCCGCTCTGAGCCTCGCCCTGACCGCATCCGCCGTTCCGGGGGCAACTACAACCGACGCCGTCATCGGGGTCGACGACGTCCGGAAGTCGTACGGCGCCGTCAAAGCGGTCGACGGGGTCTCGTTCCACGTCCGGAAGGGCGAGATCTTCGGCCTGCTGGGCCCGAATGGCGCCGGCAAGACGACCACGATGGAGATGATCGAGGGCCTCCACCTGCCGGACTCGGGCGCGATCTCCGTCCTCG
>JBKKDM010000124.1:0-14814 GCA_046707905.1 Candidatus Limnocylindrales bacterium | reverse complement strand
TCTCGACGTAGTAGGCGTAACCGAAGTAGGCGATGGCGTTGACATCGCCGGAGACGCCGGTGACGAGGGTGTTGTCGTCCTCGGACTGGACAGCCCAGCTCGTCGACGAGTCCACCTCGCCGTTGATGACCTCGGTGAAGTAGTCGAACGTGCCCGAGTCCGCGCCCGGCATGAACCGCTCGACCTCGGCTGCGGGGAGGCCGGCGCGAACCGCGCTCCACGTGAGGCCCTCGGCCGAGTCGGGGCCGTAGATCGCCTTGAGCTCGTCGACCGTCAGGCACGTGACGCCCGAGTTCGCCGGGTTCACGACGACGGTCACCCCGTCGATCGCGATCTGCAGCTCCACGTAGTCGATGGCGTTGGCCTCGCAGGCCAGGCCCTCGCCCTCGTCGTCGGCCTTGATCGGTCGGGAGGCGTCGTTGATGTCGGTCTCGCCGGTGCAGAAGAGCTTGAAGCCGCCGCCGGTGCCACTGAGGGCAACCGGGACCTGGACGCCGGGATTGGCGGTGATGAAGTCGTCGGCGACGAGCTCGGTGATCGGGAAGACGGTGCTCGACCCGTCGATCGTTACCGTGCCGCTCAGGGCGGCGCCGGTCGCCGCGGGCGGCTGCGTGCCGCCGCCCTGGGTCGGCGCCGAGCTCGGGCCCCCGCCGCCACACGCCGCGATCAGCATCGCCACGGCGAGGAGCGCGCCCCCGGACCGGATGGTTCGGCTGGATGTCACTCGATGGATCCTCCTGTGTGCCTGCGCCTCGCGGGCGCGGCGGTTCTTCTCACTTGTGTCCAGGGCGAAGCCTGTGGAGGACCGATCAACGAACCCTCAAGCCCGTGTTAACAACTCGTAGTCTGTTAACGGGTTGGCCTGCAGCGGGTGCGCCGGGCCTCTCCGGCATGGCAGACTCGGCCGGGCCCGCGAGCCACGTCGGGACCGCCTCCGGAGGACGATCGACCGATGTCCCGCGAGCGCCGACGTCAGCGCATCGGCGCCGCCATCGACATCGGCTCGTACTCCGTGCATCTCCTCGTCGCGGGGGTCAAAGGCAACCGGCTCGAGGAGCTTCACGACGAGTCGGCCTTCCTGGGCCTCGGCCGGGCCATCGACGCGGACGGCGGGTTCGGGCCAGCCGGCGCGCAGCTCGTCGACACCCTCGGCACGTTCGCCGGACGGGCCCGGGAGATGGGCGCGCAGTCGATCACCGTCGTGGGCACGGATCCGCTGCGGCGAGCCACGGACGCGGCCAAGGTCGTCGCGGAGATCCGGGCGACGATCGGCGTCGACGCGGTCGTCCTGAGCCACGAGGAAGAGGCGCTCGTCGCGCTGCTTGGTGTCCGTGCCGGCGTCCCGATCGCGCGCGAGACCGTGATGATCGATGTCGGCGGTGGCAGCACCGAGGTCCTCGTCGTCCGACCCGGCGAGGCCCCGGTCGCGGCGGGACTCTCGCTCGGGGCAGCCCGGCTGACCGGCGTCCACGTCCAGTCCGATCCGCCGACCCGGGGCGAGATCCGGGCGCTTCGAGCAGTGGCCGCGGACGGGTTCCGGGTCGCGCCGGCCGGGTCCCCGGTCGAGCTCCTCGCGGTGGGCGGCACGGCGCGCAGCCTGCTGCGCGTGGGGCCGCGTCTCTCCAACCGCGTGCTCACCGCACGACGGATCGAACGGGCCCTGGACGTCATCGGCGCGAACCCGGCCATCGCGGTCGCCAGCCAGTACGCGGTCCGCCTTTCCCGGGCCCACGTGCTCGCGGCCGGCGCGGCGATCCTGCTCGCCGGCCTGAATCGCTACCGGCTCGATCGCCTGCGCGTGGCCAGGGGCGGGCTCCGGGAGGGCCTCATCCTCGCGGAAGCCCACGGTGGGGCCCGCTGGCGCGAGGCCGTTCCGCGGCTGGCAATGGGCTGGCCGGACTAGTCGATCACCACCGTGCGGCCAAGCCGGCGCGCGAAACCCAGGGCCGCGATTGACCGCCACGGCTGGCCGACACCGCGCCGGAGTCGCGCCACGTCCCGATCGCGATCCGCTGCGTATTGAACGATGGCCGCGCGCTCCGCGGTCGTGATCGGGCGCTCGCGATCGAGCAGCACGACCCGCGCCGCAGCCGCGACCGTCGCCGCATCGTTGATCGCCCCGAGGTGATCCTGCAGCCGGACCAGCCGCTCGATCAGCCAGGTCCGGCTCGGGGGCAGGACGTCGCCGAGGAACTCGAGGCTGTAGCGGAAGCGCTTGGCGTCGATCCGGACTTCGTGCATCGCGGGGAGGTCCGCCCACCGAGCGAGCGAGCCCTGCTCGCGGAGGCTCTCGAAGGTTCGCCAGATTCGTGACGCGGCCGTATCGCGCACGGATCGCCGGCCTGCTGCCGTCTGGCGGACTCGACCGTCGGCGAACGCGACGACGTCGCGCAGGAGGCGGGCGTGGCGTCGCGTCCGGGTTCGGACCAGCAGCTCGCCGGCGGCGCGCTCGCGCTCCGAGCGCCAGGCCTCCACCAGCGGTCCGACGTGCTTGCCGGCATCCTCGCCCTGGTTCGCCGCCCAGCCCTCGAGGTCGGCGATCCGGACGTCGAGGTCGCGGACGGTCCCAGCCGTGCGACCAAGCTGGCCCAGGGCATCGCGGAGGCCCCGCGCCTTGGTGTCCGGGTAGGCGTCGCCGAAGAGCCGGAGCGCCGCTCGCAGCCGGCGCGTCGCAACGCGGTAGCGCTTCAGGTCCTCGGGCCTCGTGGCGTCGCCGAGCGACCGCTCGAATTTCAGGAGGCGCTGGGCATGCGGCCACATCGCCTTGCGGCCCGCCTCGGCGAAGGAGTCGCCAGGGAGGATCGGGCCCGGTGGGTCGCCCAGCGTGGGTGCGGGCGGCGGCGCCTTGCGCTCCGGGACGGGCTCGACAAGCGCAGCGGGGCCGCGCGCGCTTGACGGGCTTGGCGCCTCGAGAACATCGGGTCCTCCGGCCAGATCTGACGGGTCGGCCAGATCGACCTTCGCCGCCGGGGCGTCTCCCGTCACCGCCTCGTCGCTCAGGCCCACGGCTCCAGTGACCCGAGCCCCGCGTGAGGCCGGTGCGGAGCCGCGGCCTCGACGGACCGGCGCTCGGCGAGAACCTTGAAGCGCTGCTGGGCGTCGCGCTCGCCAGGCTTGCCCGCCAGGCGCTCGACCCGTTCCCACCGCCCGTCCGATGAGAGGCTCCAGGCGCGCCGGTCGTCGGCCAGCATCGTGTGCAGGATCTCGTCGAGGAGCTTCCTCGCCTCTGGATCGTCGATCGGCGCAAAGGCCTCGATCCTGCGGTCAAGGTTGCGATCCATCAGGTCGCCGGAGCCGATCAGCCACTCCGGCTCGCCGCCGTTTTCGAACCGCCAGATCCGCGAGTGTTCCAGGAACTCGCCAATGAGCGATCGCACCCGGATCCGATCCGACAGCCCCTCGATACCGGGCACCAGCGTGCAGGCGCCCCGAATGATCAGGTCGACCTCGACGCCAGCCGAGGATGCCTTGTAGAGCGCCTCCACGCAGACCCGATCGATGAGGGCGTTCATCTTCAGGATGATGCCCGAGGGGCGGCCCGCGGCGGCGTGCGCAGCCTCGCGATTGACGAGCTCGAGGAACCGGTCGCGAAGGCTCGTGGGCGCGATGACCAGGCGGTGGAAGTCGCGCTGCCGCGAGAGGCCGGTCAGGATGTTGAACAGGTCGCTGACATCGGCGCCGAGCTCCGGCCGGCAGGTCAGGAGGCCGAGATCGACGTAGGTCCGCGACGTCCGGGTGTTGTAGTTGCCGGTTCCGATGTGGACGTATCGCCGCAGGACGCCGCCCTCGCGCCGGACCACGAGGAGGGTCTTGCAGTGGGTCTTGAGGCCGACGAGGCCGTAGACCACGTGGGCGCCGGCGCGCTCCAGCTTGCGGGCCCACTCGATGTTGGCCTGCTCGTCGAAGCGGGCCTTGATCTCGACGAGCACGACGACCTGCTTGCCCTTCTCAGCCGCCCGGATCAGGTGGTGCACCACGCGCGAGTCGATCGAGGTGCGGTACAGCGTCTGCTTGATCGTCAGGACGTCCGGATCGTCGGCCGCCTGCTCGATCAGCCGCTCCACGCTCGCAGTGAAGCTTTCGTACGGATGGTGGACCAGGAGATCGCCGGCCTGGATGGCCGTGAAGACGTCGGCCGGCTCATCGTCGTCCGGCGGGAGCAGCCGAGCGGGGATGACGGGTGTCCAGGGTGCCGTCTTCAGGTCCGGTCGTTCCAGGTCCACGAGCTGCCAGAGGCTCGTGTGGTCGAGCATCCCCCGAACCTCGAACGTCTCGCTCTCGGTCACCTCGAGGCCCTGGCGGAGGACCTCGCGCAGCTCCTCGGGCATCGAGCGCTCGACCTCGAGGCGGACCGGCTCGCCGAAACGGCGGCGCCGGAGCTCCTCCTCGATCGCGACGAGCAGGTCGTCGGCGTCGTCCTCGTCGAGGGCCAGGTCCGCGTCGCGGGTCACCCGGAAGAGGTGATGCCGCAGGATCTCCATGCCCTTGAACAGGAGATCGAGGTTCGCCCCGATCACCTGATCGAGGAGCGTGTAGCGATGGCTCCCGACCGGCTGGCCCTTGGTTCGCGGCAGCTCAACCAGGCGTGTGAGGACCGGCGGCACCTTCACGCGCGCAAATCGTCGCTCTTCCGTGCTCGGGTCGCGCAGCGCGACGGCCACCGACAGGGTCAGGCTGGAGATGTACGGGAACGGGTGGCCCGGGTCGACGGCAAGCGGCGTCAGCACGGGATAGATCTCGGCGAGGAACCGCTCCCGGAGGGCGGCGTGATGCTCCGGCACCTTGGCGTAGTCCACGATGTCCACGCCCTCGCGCGCGAGGAGTCGACGGAGCTTCCGGTAGATCGAAGACTGCTCCTCGACGAGGTCCTTGATCTGGCGCCGCGCCTGGGCGAGCTGCTCCGCCGCCGACGGCCCCTCGGCGATCTGGGCAACGCGGCTGGAGCGTGCGGCCCGCCGGAGGGTGGAGATCCGGACCTGGAAGAACTCGTCGAGGTTCGACGCGAAGATCGCGAGGAACTTCATCCGCTCGAGCAGGGGGTTTCGGTCGTCCGAGGCCTCATGCAGGACCCGCGCGTTGAACTCGATCCACGACAGCTCGCGGCTGAGCTGCGGGACCTTCCGGGCGCGTCGCCGCGGACGGGTTACCCGCTCCTCGGTCCGCGCGGCGTGCAGTGCGCTCATTGGTTGCCGGTCATGGGGGGCGGGAGTCTAGCAGCCGATTGTTAGCGTTCCGACGCGTCCGCCCGGGCTCGCGCGGCGAGGGCAAACGCCAGTTTGGAGCCGGCAGCCGGGCCCAGTCCATCCACCTTCTTGAGGTCGACGAGGAGCGCTGCGAGGCCCGTGGCATCGCCGGACTTAAGCTCCGCTTCGAGCTCGTGGCGGCGGTCCACCACCCGGCCGTCGACCAGGGCGTCGACGCGGTCGAGGCTGAGCTCGATGGTGGCGCCGTGGCCCTCAACGAGGCGCGTCAGCCGTCGCTGGCGGAGTCGCGCGATCTCGACGAGAGGCTGGTCGCCGATCCCTGCGACGAGGGCCCTGCGCGCGTCGCTCGAGGGCCAGCGCGCGGGGTCCAGGGCCGTCGTTGCCGGCGCCTCGAGCTCCGTGCGCGTCGTGATTCCGTCGGTCTCCATCCCGGATCGTTTGACGGCGAGGGTCGTCGACCGGCCGTGCCGCCGGAGCCGCGCGCGCATGGCCCTGCCGAGGAGGCGGCCGCCGCCGTCGGTTGCCGTGTCGAAGTACCGGTCGGTATGGATGACGAGCCGTGGGAGCCCAACGGCTCGGAAGTCCCCGAGCCGCTCATCGTCGAACTCGCGGATCAGGCGCGCGAGGCGGCGCGGCTTCGAGACCCCGAGCTTGACCTCGATCTCGAGCGGCTCGTCGGCGCTCAACCCTCGGCCACGTACCGCCGGTCGCCCGTCGCGGGATCCACGACGACCCGCATCCGGTGGCCGGTCGTCGGGTCGATGAAGACCTCGCTGGTCGGGCGGAAGCGGGGGTCGACGGCGCCCGCGGGCTCGCCGCCCCCCGGCCCGGGCGCCGCATTCGTGCTCTCGGCGTGGTCGGAGCGGTAGCGCTGCCGCTCGATGGCCACGGCGATCACCAGGAACGCGCCGAAGCCGAAGAGCTGGAGGAATGCCAGCCAGCCGACGCCGTCCAGGGCCAGCGTGCCGATCCCGACGAGCATCAGCACCACGCCCGCGGCCACGATGAGCCCCCGAACGATCGTGCTCATCCGGCGGCGCCTACTCGGTGCCCGGCATCGCGGCGGCGTCGGGCTCGACGATCACGGCCGTGCCGTAGGCCACGATCTCGGACATCGTGCCGGCGAGCTCGCTGGAGTCGAAGCGCATCGAGATGACCGCATTCGCGCCCATCAGCGTCGCGTTCTTGACGAGCCGGTCAAGCGCCTGGCGCCGAGTGTCCTCGAGGAGCTGGGTGTACTCCTTGATCTCACCGCCGGCGATCGAGCGAAGGCCGGCCATGATGTTGCCGGAAAACCCCCGGCTGCGGACCACGAGCCCGAACGTCTGGCCCTTCGTCTCGACGACCCGGTGCCCGGCGACGAACGGTGCGGTAGCGACGATCACGTTGGCATCCTCCTCTGGCTGTCCTCGGGACACGAGCAACGCTCGCGCAGGAGCGCGAACGGGTAGTAGCCGGTGTGGTGGCCGTCGGCCCACGTCGGCGCGATGGCGTAGTTGCCGACGAGTTGGACGTCCGTGAGCTGCGTCTGCTCGGGGGTCAGGGTCGGCGAGGTGTCGAGCCAGCCGGGAAGGCCGGCCTCACCGCGGCAGAACGCGCACGGACACAGCCACCGCAGGTCGTGGGCGTTGTAGATGGTGGCGTGTCCATCGGCCCAGTCGATGGCGAGCGTCCCCGCAAGACGATCCGCGTGGATCCGGGTCGGGGTCGTTCGCTCGCCGGACGGCATCGCCCGGTCGATCGGCGCCTGCTGCGAGGTGCTCACCGGTCGATTCTGCGCCGAAGCGGCGCGGCTAGCGCAGAACGAGGTCGGCGGGGATGTCGTCGCGGACCGGGTACTGGGGATCGAGGCCCTCGATCGCGTCGGCCAGGATCCGCGCGATGGCGAGATCGCGGAACCACTTTCGGTTGCTCGGGATCGCGAACCACGGAGCGGTATCGGTCGAGCAGCGCCGCAGCGCCTCCTCGTAGGCGGCCATGTAGTCGCCCCAGAGGGCTCGCTCGTCGAGGTCGCCGGCGCGGAACTTCCAGCGCTTCGTCGGGTCCTCGAGCCGGGCCTGGAACCGCTCCAGCTGCTCCTCCTGGTCGATGTTGATGAAGAACTTGAGGATCAGCGTGCCCTCGTCGGTCAGGAGCTGCTCAAAGGCATTGATCTGGTCGTAGCGCTGCTCCCAACGCCCCTTCGGGACCAGCTCGTGGACCCGGACCACGAGCACGTCCTCGTAGTGCGAACGGTTGAAGACGACGATCTCGCCGTTGCCGGGGACCACGTGGTGGACTCGCCACAGGTAGTCGTGCGCGAGCTCCACCTCGGATGGGACGCCGAACCCGACCGCTCGAACGCCCAGCGGATGGAGGGCCGCGATGACGTTCCGGATGACCCCGTCCTTGCCGGACGCGTCCATGCCCTGGAGCACGATCAGGATGCGCCGCTTCCGTTCCGCCCAGAGGCGCTCCTGGAGCTCGGCGAGACGCTCCAGGTCGGCGGCAAGGACGGGGGCTGCGCTCCCCTTCGTGAACCCGTACGTCTCGTTCGGGTCCACCGCGTCGATCTTGAATCGCCCGGGCCGGACGATCAGCTCGTCACGGAGCTTGCCGGGCTCTTGCGGCTTGGCCATGCGACGCACGATAGAGGGTCCGCGGTCGCATCGAGCGCCTCGACCTTCGATCGCGCAGCGGCGGTCGCAGTGACGCCAGCGCCGCGACGGCGAGCACCCCGCCGAGCACGGCCGCGGCGACGCTCGCGTCCTCGACGGCGAGGACCAGCAGGAGCCCTGCAAGCAATCCGAAGAGCCCGGCCACCGGACTGTCTGTCGATTCGATCATGACCGGATCGTGGCCCCCGACAGTTGTCCGCGTGTTGCCGGGGGGTCAAAGCCCGCATCGACGGATGGGACCATCGGCTGACGGACCCGCCGGGGGTCGGGGACTATGCTCGCCCGCACCATGTCCCTCGCCGTCGACGGCCTCGTCAAGCAGTTCGGGCCCGTCCAGGCGCTGAATGGCCTGCGCTTCGACGTTCCCGAAGGGCACGTCTTCGGCTTCCTGGGGTCGAATGGCGCCGGCAAGACCACCACGATGCGGATCGCGCTCGGCGTCCTGCGCGCCGACAGTGGCCGGATCACGTGGCGCGGGCGTGACCACCGCGGGCTGCCGCGGCAGACGTGGGGCTACCTGCCCGAGGAGCGCGGCCTCTACCCGAAGATGAACGTCCTCGACCAGCTCGTCTTCTTCGCGGGCCTGCAGGGGGTTCCCCAGGACGTCGCGATCCGGGTCGCGAAAGAGTGGCTGGCCCGCTTCCGCGTCCCCGAGTTCGCCGGGCGCAAGGCCGAGGAGCTCTCGAAGGGCAACCAGCAGAAGGTCCAGTTCCTGGCCGCGATCATGCATGACCCGCAGGTCCTGCTCATGGACGAGCCGTTCACGGGCCTGGACCCGGTCAACATCGTGCTGCTTCGGGAGGCCATCCTGGAGCTCCGGGACCGCGGCAAGACGATCGTGCTCTCGACCCACCAGATGGAGACGGTCGAGGCGATGTGCGAGTCGGTGGCGATCGTCGATCGCGGCCGGACCATCGTCGCCGGGTCCCTGGCCGCCGTGAAGCGCTCGACCGGCCGGCGGATGGTGCTGCTCTCGACCCGCGGCGACCACTCGCTCGCGTGGCTCGCCGGGGTCCGCGGCGCGCGGCTGCTCCGGCCCGGCATGGAGCGCTCCGAGATCGAGATCGAGCCCGACGTGGAGCCCGAGGCGGTCCTCGCCGCGGCCCTCGCCTCCGGGGCGCGAGTCACCCATTTCGAGGTCGACGACCCGTCGCTGGAGCAGGTCTTCATCGAGCACGTGGGCCACCCGGCCGACATCGAGCCGGGCACGGAGGCGAGTGCCGGCACTCCCTCCGGCGGGATCGCCCTCGCCGCACCGGGCCGCCAGGCCACCACGGATAGCGAGGCGGTCGCGTGAGCGAGGATCGACCGGTCGATCCGCAGCAGGCCGCCGAGGCGGGACCCGACCGGTTCTCCGACGCCGAGACGCCCCCCGGGGGACTTGTCGCCAACTCCTGGCTCATCGCGCGGCGAGAGTTCCGCGAGCGCGTTCGCAGCCGGCTGTTCCTCGTCTCGACCCTGCTCCTGGCCTCGCTCGCGATCTCCGTGGCGCTGCTGCCGGTCCTCATCCGGGTCGCCGACCGCCAGACGACGACGGCGATCGCCGTCTCGAGCCCGGACCCCTCGATCACGAAGGCCTCGATCGACATCCTCGACAGCCTCCTCAATCCACCGCAGCCGGTGGAGGGCCCCGGGCAGCCCGCGGGAGGCCAGGATCCGTACCGGTTCGTCTCGCCCGCGACGAGCGAAGACCTGGCGCAGTCCGTGTCGGAGGGCCTGTACGGCGGCGCGATGATCGCGACCCGGGCGCCGAGCGGGCAGCTCCAGTTCCAGCTGCTCGCGGGGGAGGGGATGGGCGCCGACCGGGTGCAGCTGATGCAGGTCGGCACCCTGGCCATCGGCATCTTCGACTACGTCAGCGTGAACAGCGGCGGCCTCGCGGCGCCATTCCTGGTGCCGCTCTTCAGCTCATCGCGGGTCGCGGCGGACGGCGGGAGCGTGTCCCCGGTCGATGCCAGCGAATACGCCGGCCGGCGGATCGTCGGCGTCGTGGCGGTCGTCGTGATCTTCATCACGGTCGTGATCTACGGCATGTGGGTCGCGGCCAGCGTCGTCGCCGAGAAGTCCAGCCGGGTAATGGAGCTCCTGATCAGCGCCGCGACGCCGGAGCAGCTCGTGATCGGCAAGGTCCTCGGCAACGGGATGGCCGGGCTCATCCAGTACATGGCGATCCTCATCCCGGCCCTCCTGACGCTGCTCCTCCAGGAGCAGATTGCCTCGGCCGTCCTCGGTGGGACGAACGGCATCGAGCTCAGTCTGTCCGCGCTGACGCCCGGCCTGATCGCGGCATTCGGCGCGTTCTGGGTGCTCGGGTTCGTCCTCTACGCGCTCGTCTACGCCGCTGCGGGCTCGCTCGTGAGCCGGGCCGAAGACCTCCAGGTTCTGGCCCTGCCCCTCTCCATGATTGCCATCGCCGGGTACGGGATCGCGGTGCTCGCGCTGGGCGGCGGCGTCGGGTCGGTGGTGCGGGTGGCGTCGTTCGTGCCGTTCTGGAGCCCGTTCGTGATGCTCACGCGCCTGACGGTCGGGCGCGTCGAGCTGTGGGAGCTCGTGCTGTCCTTCGGCCTCCTGGCGGCCACGATCCCGATCGTCGGCGTCATCGCGGTCAGGGTGTACTCCGCGGGCGTCCTGCTGTACGGACAGCGGCCCGGCGCTCGCCAGATCGTCGGTGCGATCGTCCACCCACCCGCCTAACGCTACGCGCCGGCGTCGTCCTCGAACTCGAGGGGCAGGCTCCGGATGAGCGAGAGGACTCGCTCACCGCGATCGGGCACGCCGCCGATCAGCTCGGCGTCATCCGGAAGGGCGCCGACCGGCGTCAGGCCGTCGCTCACTTCCCCGGCAACGGCGATCGAGCGCCACAGCCGGCTTCGAACACCCGGCAGGTACGGGGAAGTCCGCTGGCGGGCGCGGACGCCCAACAACCCCTGCGCGGAGACGGCCTCGAACAGCGCCCTGCCCTCAGTCACGATCCCCGGCACCGCGACCACCTCGTCTCCCGGCCGAAGGACCTGGCGGAGCAGCGCCCGGCGCTTGTCGAGGGCGAGGTTCAGGAGGGACCGGCCGTCGAGGTGGAGGATGTCGAACGCCAGGTAGCTGAGCGGTCGGCCCGTGCCGCCCCCGAACCGTCGGGCGAGGCCCTCGGCATCGAGCTTTCCGCCCTCGTCGACGACGACGATCTCCCCATCGAGCACCGCCGACCGCGCCGCCACGCGACCCGCCAGGCCCGCGAGATCGATCGGTGCCGGGCCGGTGGTCCCGTCCTCCGCGACGAGCCGGACGTCACCGGCGCCCTGCACCTCCGAGGGCCCGATCAGCGCCAGCGCCCGCGCCCCCCCCCACGCCGGCTCGAACAGGTGCGCCTCGGAGTCGAACGGCTCGAGCAGCGGCCGCGCGAGCATGGGGCGCAGCCCGCTCGGCAGCTTCGGGAGCGGCGGCTCCAGCCGCATCGTCAGTTGGTCCGACATTCGAAAGGATCGTACGCCCGGAACGCGATCAGACCCGGTGTATCCTCACCGTCCCATGGCCGTCCGGCAGCCCGATTCGATCTCCCGCGAGCGCGCCGGCGAGCTCGTGCGCGCGTGGGCCGGCGGGCGCCCCGGTCCCCTCGGGAGCGTCCTCGGGCGCTTCACCGCGGTCGACCAGGTCGGGGTCGAGCTGCGCGTCGAGAGCCTCAAGCGCCGCTCGATCAAGAAGGCCTCGAAGCTGTGGGCCTTGGATCTCGCCATCCGGATGATGGATCTGACGACCCTCGAGGGGAAGGACACGCCGGGCAAGGTCCGGGCGATGTGCGCGAAGGCGATCCACCCGCAGCCCGGTGACCCGTCGATCCCGTCGGTCGCGGCAGTCTGCGTCTATCCCGCGCTGATCGAGGACGCCAAAGAAGCGCTGAAGGGCTCGAGCGTCAAGGTCGCGAGCGTCGCGACGGGTTTCCCTTCGGGCCAGACGTTCCGCGAGATCAAGGTCGCGGAGGTCAAGGCGGCGGTCGCGGCGGGCGCCGACGAGGTCGACATGGTCATCGACCGCGGCGCGTTCCTCTCGGGCGACTACGCGACGGTCTTCGACGAGGTGGTCGAGATCAAGGACGCCTGCGGCGACGCCCATCTCAAGGTGATCCTCGAGACGGGCGAGCTCGGCACGTTCGACGCGGTCCGCCGGGCCTCGATCCTGGCGATGGCCGCCGGCGCCGACTTCATCAAGACCTCGACCGGGAAGGTCCAGCCCGCCGCGACGCTGCCCGTGACGCTCGTGATGTTCGAGGCGATCCGCGACTTCGAGAAGGCCACCGGCAAGCTCATCGGCATGAAGCCGGCCGGCGGCATCAAGACCGCCAAGGAGGCCGTGCAATACCTGGTGGTGCTGTACGAGACGCTCGGCCCGCGCTGGATGACGCCGGATCGGTTCCGGTTTGGTGCGTCGACGCTCCTTAACGACGTGCTGATGCAGATCGAGAAGGAACGCACCGGCCGCTACCAGGACCCCGACCACTTCTCGATCGACTGACCGGTCGCCCCGGGCGGTCGTTTCGGGCTACTCCCGGACGGCTCCGAAGATGAGCGCCGCGTTGAGGCCGCCGAAGCCGAAGGACGTCGACAGTACACGGTCGTAGCGGCCGTCCCGGCCGTCGAGCAGCAAGCCCGGAAGCTGCTCGATCACCGCGGGATCGGGCTTCAGCAGGTTCGCCGTGCCGGGCATCCAGCCGCGCTGGATCCCGAGCGAGCAAATGGCCGCCTCGATTCCGCTCGACGCACCGAGCGGGTGGCCGTACAGCGCCTTCGTGCCGCTGACCGGGATCGTCCGGGCTCGTTCGCCGAGCGCCAGCGCCAGCGCCCGGGCCTCCGCGACGTCCCCGAGTGGTGTCGACGAGGCGTGGGCGTTCACGTAATCGAGCTCGCCGGCGGCCACCCCGGCGTCCGCGAGGGCCAGCGTTGCGGCGCGGGCCGCTTCCCGCCCATCGGCGCGCGGCTGGACCATGTGGTGCGCATCGGAGGTCGAGCCGTAGCCCATGACCTCGGCGTAGGGTCGCGCGCCGCGGGCTCGCGCGATCTCCTCTGCCTCCAGGACCAGCACCCCGACCCCCTCGCCCATCACGAACCCGTCGCGACCGGCATCGAAGGGGCGGGCGGCCCGCTCCGGGGTGTCGTTCGAGCCGGGCGAGAGCGCCCGGATGATGTCGAACGCGCCAAAGGCGAGCGGGCTCAGCGGGACCTCGGCGCCGCCGGCGATCGCCGCATCGATCGTCCCGTCCCGAATCGCGCGCAGCGCCTCGCCCAGCGCCACCGCGCCGGATGCGCAGGAGTTGGCGGTGGAGAGGATCGGACCGCGGAGGTCGAGCGCGATCCCGATGTTGGCCGGCGCCGCGCCGCCGAAGACCGCGAGCGCCAGGTTCGGGGCGACGGAGCGGATCCCGCGCTGCAGGAAGCGCTCGTGCTGTCCCTCGGCGTAGGCGATGCCGCCCAACGCGCTCCCGAGGTAGACGCCGAAGCGCTCCGGGTCCGGCCCGCCATCGGCTCGCGCGCCGCCGGCCCCGAGACCGGCGTCCTGCAGGGCCAGCTGTCCGGCGGCGAGCCCGAACTGGCTGAACCGATCCATCTGCCGGGCGGCTTTCGGGTCCATGTGGTCGAGGGGGTCGAAGTCGTCGATCTGCGCAGCGACCTGCGAGCGGAATGGCGAGGGGTCGAACCGGTCGATCCGCTTGACGGGCGATCGGGCGGCCTGGACGCCCTGCCAGAACGCGTCTCGACCGGTCCCGATCGGCGTGATCACGCCGAGGCCCGTGATCCAGACGCGTCGGCGGGTCATGACGAGTTCTTCGGCGCCGAGCCGGGTTCGGATCGCTTCCCGGGCGTCGTCTCTGCAGCCGCGACCGCCTCGGCGATCGCCTTGAAGGTCGCGAGGGTCCGCCCCGCGATCGGGCGCACGAACAGCCGATCGACGAACAGCGCCCAGGGCGCGATCCGCGGCCGGAATTCGTGCTCGATCGAGACCCGGCAGCCGCCCGCGTCGGGCTCGATGCGCCACGTGACATCCATGCCCCGCGTCGCCCCCGCGAGGTGCCGGAATCGCAGTCGGAGCGCCGGCTCTTCCGCCCAGATCGTCGCCCGCCACGCCACCGGAACGCCGAGCCCCACCACCGGCACGATCGAGCGAACGGCGACCATTTCGGCCGTCCGGCGGCCGTCGGCACCTCGCTCGCGGACCCGGACGCGGACGTAGTGGGGGAGGAGCGACGGCCAGCGCTCGACGTCCCGGGCGAGGTCGAAGACGAGCCTCGCCGGCGCCCCGATGTCGATCCCGATGGTCGACTTCACACGGCCTCAGGGGGCCAGCAGCGCGGCGAGGAAGCGCGGGTCGAGAGCCTGGCTGGGTGGCACGAGATCGCCGAGCACGCGACCCATGGTGGACCGGATCCCCTCTCGCGACGCGAGGCGTCGCGCGGCGTAGTCGAAGAAGGCCGGCCGCCCCAGAAACCCCTGGACGAGTCGGCTCACGACGTCCTTGGTGGCGAAGCGAGATCGCATCGCGGCGTCGTGATCGACCAATCGAGCGCCGGGTCGGCCGGTCAGCACGCCGTGGATCGCTTCGGCCGCGAGCTCGGCGGAGACGATCGCGCGATGCAGCCCTTCACCCGTGAACGGATCGAGGAAGCCCGCCGCGTCGCCCACGAGGACCCAGCCGTCTCCGGCCCGTCTCGACACGGCAGCGCTGACCGGCCGGATGCCGACCGGGCGGTCCGTGATCGTCGGCCGATCGGGGGTTTCGTCGGAGCGCCGGGTGGTACCGAGGATCTCCATCGCGACCAGCATCGGGCCATCCGCCTGGATGCGCTTCGACCACGACGGGCCGAGCACGATCCCGACGTTCGTTCGGTCGCGGGGGACCGGCGCGAGCCCGACGTAGCCATCCCGCAGGACGACCATCCGGGCCTCCGGCGTCGCCTCCACCACGGGCCG
>JBKKDM010000123.1:0-2983 GCA_046707905.1 Candidatus Limnocylindrales bacterium | reverse complement strand
GACCGCCCGGACCATCGCCACACAGGCCACGTTGGGGCGGGTCGAGCCGTGCTTGGAGCGGGTGACCTTCATGCCCCGGTCGGTCAGCACCGCGGTCGTGTTCGCGACGTGCTCGGCGAGGATCGGGTCGCCGTCGTGCATGAGGCGGCCGGTCGTGATCAGTTCATAGGTCTGGGTCGAGGGCGGGCCCATCACCGATGCCGTCATCGGCAGGTCGACCATGTTCAGCCCGTCGCCGTCGAGCATCTCGGCCGACTCGCCGAAGGCATACCGGTCGAAGGCGTAGGCAGGCCCCGGCAACGGTCGTCTCGTCTTCTCGTCCTGGGCCTGCGCCAAGGGATACTCGGCGCGCAGCTCGCGCAGGCGAACGCGCATCGCCTCGGTGCTGGCCATGCCCGTCGCCGACTCGGGAGAGAACAGCTGCGCCGTCACCACGACGCGATCTCCCTGGCGCTGGGCGACCGCGATCGCGCCGAGCTCGCCGTCCGGGCTCTTGTCGATGCCGACCCCGATGGGCAGGGCCGTGTTGAGCGGGAGGTCGCCCCTGGCGCGGCTCCAGGCGCCCTCGCGCAGCCAGGTGTCCTCGAAGCCGACGAACTGGTTGAGGTGGTAGCGGCGCCATTCGAGGAGCGCGCCACGGGCCTTGAGCCTTGCGAACTGCGCCCGCAGGTACTTGCCGTCGTGGAGCCACGAGACCGGATTGCAGGCGAACCAGACCGCGGGGTCCTCGATGTCCGCGTCGCGTGGGGCGCCGTACCAGTAGATGAGCGTCCCGTTGACCCGGTCGCGGTAGATGAGCAGTGAGCCTCGGACCTCGAGCTCGCCGGTGCCAGAGAACATCGACTCGAATAGCTCGGCGAGGATGCCCTCGCCGGCCACGCCGGCGGTGCTGATCCAGAGCGTGAATGGCTGCTCGCGCGCGCCGGTTCCGGTGGTGAGGGCGGTGTAGAGCTCGGCCGACTTGTGGGCGTGCAGCTCGTCGATGATGTTGGCCGAGGGGTTGAGGCCGTGCTGAAGGGCGGCATCGGAGCTGAGCGAGCGCATGATCCCGCCGTTCCGCGGGCACTCGATGGCATACCGGTGGGGGACGAGCCGGTCGAGCAGGAGCGGGCCTCGCTGGACCATGCTCCGGGCCTGGCCCAGGACGATGCCGGCCTGGTTGCGGGCGGCCGCGGCGACGTACACCTCGGGTTCGGGCTCGCCGTCGGCGTCGAGCATGTACAGGCCGGCGGCGCTGGCCATCGTGGACTTCGTGTTCTTGCGCGGGATGCCGAGGCCGACCTCGTTGTAGATCCGGAGGCCGGTGGCGGGGTCGAACTCGAGGGCCTCCCACCAGAACTCGCGCTGCCAGTCCTCATAGATGAGCGGCCGCCCGGCCCAACGGCCCTTGGTGTGGCGGATGTAGCGCTCGCAGTACGCGGCGAAGTGGGGGCCACCGCTGAGGGCGTCGGGGACCACGGCTCAGCCCACATCGCCGACCACTCGGAGCCGTGGAGGGAGGCCGATGTCAGCCGTGAGCGCGTCGAGTGCGCGCTAAGGCTCGATCCGAAGGCCGACACGTGCTGATGGCGAGAGGCCGAGCTCGCGGGCGAACTGACGGATCTCGTCGGCGTTGTCGCGGGCGACCTGGTGCAGCGGGTTCTTGACGAGGTTCCCGTCGCGACGGGTGATCGGACCCGACTGCGCATACAGGCGGGCAGCCTGGGCGTAGCGGCTGACAGCCTCGCAATAGCAGCGCAGGACGTCGGCGTCGGCGGCCCTGATGACGCCCGTGTGGCGCATGTCACGGAGGACTCGTCGCCAGACAACCTTCGCCTCGGCGTCCATGTCGGCGGGCATCTTCGGCGCGTCCGACGAGGGCACTGGCTCGCGGAGGTTGAGGCGGCTCGGGCGGGTCTCTCCACGGAGCATCTTCACCTTGGTCGGGGTCGCGGCCGGACCGCGCCTACCCATCGACCCGCTCCGCCTCACGGCCGGTGAAGTTCTGCCAGCGATCGATGGCGAGCTGGGCGTAGCGGGGATCGATCTCCATCCCCAGACAGCGCCGGCCCAGAGCCTCGGCTGCGATGAGCGTCGTGCCCGAGCCCAAGAAGGCGTCGTAGACGGCCTCGCCCGCCTCGAGGTGGTTGCGGATCGGGATCTCGGAGAGGACAACCGGCTTCTGCGCCGGGTGGTCGAACTTCTCCTCGGTCGAGCCGCCCATGATCATCTTGGGGCTGGGGGCTCGCCAGACCGTGCTCTGGTCGCGCTCGCCGTGGAAGAGGTTTGCGACGCCCGGCTTGCGGATCACCCAACAGGGCTCGTGGCCCCAGTGATACCAGCCGCGGCTCATCGCGAAGAGGCCCTTGTCCCAGATCACCTGCGAGGCGATCTCGAAGCCGATCCGGAGCAGGCCCTCGGCTACCGCCGCGGCATGGACGCCCGCGTGCCAGACGTAGCCGACCTCGAGGCTCGGGACGAGGGCGTAGGCATCAGACCAATCGACCCGGGTGTCGCCGGAGAGGGTCGTGTTCTGATGGCCCTCGATCCGCATGTAAGGCTTCTCGGCCGGACCGAGCCCGTTGTACAGGTGGTCGCGCCAGGTCGGGTCGAGGCTCACGCCGTACGGCGGATCCGTCGCCAGGAGCCTCGGCTCCGCGTCGCCCAGCAGGCGGGCAACGTCCTCGGAATTCGTCGCGTCACCGCACAGCACGCGGTGGTTGCCGAGGAACCATAGGTCGCCCGGCTTGACGTACGGATCGTCCCGCGGCGAGGGCACTTCGTCGGGGTCGGTGAAGCCAGGCTTGCGGGCACCCAGCTCGCCCAGCAGCCGCAGCAGGCCGGCATCGTCGACCGCGACCTCGGCGAGGAGGTCGTTGAGCTTCGCCTCGTCCGCGGTCGCCAGGGCGCCGATCGGGTCGAGGGTCGCGAGGACGAGCGCCTCCTCGTCGGGCGACAGATCGACGTACAGGACGGGCACGCTCGGCTCGTCTCGGCTGATCGC
>JBKKDM010000122.1:0-21219 GCA_046707905.1 Candidatus Limnocylindrales bacterium | reverse complement strand
GTGCAGCCTGCGTCTTCGGCGGCGTGCGGTTGATCTCGTCGGCGAGGATGATCTGCGCGAAGATGGGCCCCTTCACGTACCGCAGCGATCGATGGCCGCCCGCCTCGTCGAGGATTTCCGTGCCCGTGATGTCGGCCGGCATCAGGTCCGGCGTGAACTGGATGCGGTTGAACGTGCAGTCGATGACGTCGGCGATGGTCCGCACGAGCATCGTCTTGCCGAGGCCGGGCACGCCTTCGAGGAGGACGTGCGAGTTCGCGAGCAGGCCGGTCAGCGTCTGGCGGACGAGCTCGCGCTGGCCGACGATGACGCGACCGACCTCGCGCTCGATGGCCTGAGCGCGTTCGGCGAAGGCCTCCGGTGCGAGGCGGGCGTTCGAGTCGGTGACGGGCGCTTCCATGAGGCCTCCGGTCTGTTCGGCGGCCGTCTGGACGGCCGGTTCGCTAATTCGAGGGATCGAGGGAGCTGAAATAGTCCCGCACGTAGTCCTTCACGGAGAGCGGGACGTAGCCGCGATCGAGGGACGTCTGGGCGTAACGCTCGAAGTCCGCGTAGACCTGCTGGTAGGGCGTCAAGACGCCGTTGTCGGTGCCGCTGCCGACCTGGTTTCCCTGCTGGGTCTGGCCGTCGCCACCGGTGCCGGCCACGTACGACGGATCGCCGGGCCGGCCGACGCGGTCGAACGGCGCGAACACCGACGAGGCGTCCTCGCCGAGCTCGGCGGCGCGGTTGGCCCCGCGTGGGGCGCCCGCCTGACCGCCGCCGCTGGTTCCCTGACCGAGGCTGCGCGCGTTCGATCCGCCGCCTCCGATTCCGCCGCCCTGACCCTGACCCTGGCCTTGCTCCTGACCCTGACCCTGGCCTTGCCCCTGGCCCTGACCGCTTGGTCGCGGGCTTCCCTGACCCTGACCCTGACCTTGCCCTTGACCCTGGCCCGGCTGGCCACTCTGGCCCGGCTGCTGCCCCTGTCCCTGGCCTTGCCCCTGGCCCTGCTGGCCGGTGCCCTGCTGGCCCTGGCCCTGCCGCCCGGCGTTCGCCAGGTCTCGACGGGCGTCCTGGAGCTGGTTTGCGGCTGACGCGAGATCCCGGTTCGTGGCCACCCGGTCCGAGGCGGTACCGAGGGCGTCCGAGAGCCGATCGAGGGCTTCCTGCGCCCCGGCGGCGTTGCCTTGTGCGAGGCTCTGCGCGGCGTCACGGAGCGCCTGGCTGGCGGCAGCGCCGGCCTGGCCGGCTGCGCCCTCCAGGCCTGCGAGCTGCTCGGCGAGCTCCTTCTGCTCCTCGGGCGTCATCTCGTCGACCTTGTCGCGAAGATTCTTGACGTCCTGCTGGGCCTGCTTCGGGTCCCCGTCGGGATTGGCCTGGGCATTGCCAGTGGCCGCCCGCGACAGGCCGCGGCTGAGCTGGGCGAGCGCCGCCGCACGCGTCTCGTTCGCGGGATCGAGCTGGGCCCTGAGGGCGGCCTCGATGGCGCCGAGCTTGGCGAGGTTGGCGTCGAGCTTGTCGGGGTTCTCTCGAAGCTGCCGGGCGAGCTCTCGGAGCTCCTGGGCGAGCTGGGTGCGCGGGTCTTCGGTGGAGGCGCCCTTCTTGTCGAGCTCCTCGGCAAGCTTGTCGAGGCGCTCGGCCTGGGCCTTGGCCTCCTCGCGGACCTCGCGCGCCTGCGCGATCGCGGAGTCCTGCGGGTTGGGGAGGAACACGACCGGCGCGAGCGCGAGGGCCGCCACGAGGGCGATCGCCGCGGGCTGGCGCGAGAAGCGCGGGCGGAAGAGGTTCGCCGGGAGTACCCGGAGCGCGGCGAGCGTGTCGCGCCGCTGTCGGAAGACGAACCGACGGCGCTCCGTCTCAGGATCGCCACTCGGCGGGTTGGATTGGGCGAGCTCGGCCGCCGGCGTCGCCTGCGGAACTGCCGTGTCGGGGAACGCCACGGCGAGCGCCAGCGCGCTCGCTGCGCGATCGCCGAGACCACCCTCGCGGTCGACGGCGATCGCCGTCTCTCCCAGGCGCGGGCGCGAGCCCACCGCCAGCACGAGGAGCGCGAGACCGGCAACGAGGAGGATGGACATCGCGATCGTCGGGGCGGCCTCGAGCGGCACGAGGCGAGCCATGGTCCAGAGCCCAAGCTCCGCCACGACCGCGGCCGCGACGACGATCCACGCGCGCCGGACGATGCGCCGGAACCACAGCCGCCGCCCGTGCGGGCGGAGAAGGCCCCTGATCGAGAGGAGATCGGGATCGAGGGCCGGCCCGAGCGCGGCGCGGGGATCGACCGGCACGAACTGCTCCGTGCGCGCCGCGGCCGTGCGGCCACGGAACAGGCGCGGCCAGGTACGGCCGGCCCGGAGCTTCGGTCGAGCGATGCGGAGCCGGGGTCGACGGGAGCTGGAACCGGTCGAGGTCATGGAGCGCTCCTCCTTCGAATGAGGCGGCGCACGGGACCCGGCAGGCTGGGACGCCAGCGGCGCGTTGGGGTGACGTACTGGACGGATGCCAGCGTAAGGACGAGGGCGAGGAACAGGAAGCTCAGGACGGTCTTGGGCCAGAACCGGTCGCGGAAGCTGTCGGCGGCTGCGAGCGCCGCCACGTCGGCATCGACGACCCCGCCGCCGCGGCCAACGAATGGGACGCCAGACCGGTCGTTCATGTCGAACTCCACGCCGGGTTCCTGGATGCCGGGCATGGGCTCGGGCTTCGCAGGGACGACGTCCGGCGGGAAGAGGTCGTCCTGCGGCGTCTGGACGATGCTGGAGATCAGGCCGCAGGTGCCGCCGAACGCGCCATCCTCGGTGCCGCACAGTACGTCGGCCTGGGCGACGAACGGGTTAAGGTAGAGGATCGCCTCTGGCGGCTGCTTGCGAAGACCGTTCTGGCTGACCTCGCCCGTCCCAGTCAGGAAGATCCATACGAAGAAGGTGCCGATGACGAGGGCCAGCGTCGTCACGAAGGTCAGGCCGGTCGATGCGCCCGTCCGGCGCGTGAGCGCCGAGAAGAAGATTCCCACCGACCCCAGCCCGATCACCGTTGCGAACAGCACGGCGTAGCCCCGGATCAGGTCGTCGGGGGAGACCCCGCCGAAGACGAACACGAGGGCGGTGATGGGGATCGAGGACAGGATCAGGATGAAGACCCAGGCGAGCGCGCTGAAGAGCTTGCCGAGCACGATCGCGAGCGACGAGATCGGGGTGACGGCCAGCAGGTCGAGGGTCTGGTGCTCGCGCTCGCTGCTGATCGCGCCAGCCGTCGCCGCGGGCGCCAGGACCGCGACCATCAGGGTCTGGAGCATGAGCAGGCCGAGGAAGATGCCACGTCCGATGTTGGCCGAGGCGTAGGTCGCCTGGCCGCCGAACGACGACATGCTCCGGAACGACTCCTCCTGGAGACGGAGGAGCATCCACGCGAAGACGGCGAGCAGGAGGACGTGGATCGTCACGACGATGAAGGCCCTGCGCCCGCGCATGCGGCCGCGGAGCTCCTTGACGATGATCGCGCTGATGCCGGCCGGCAGGCCGACCGGGAGACGGCGACGGCGGAGGGCGAGGCGGGTGGCAACGGCGCTCACGAGAGCGGCGCTCCCTGGGTCGCTTCGTCGCGGTCCGTGACCTGGAGGAACAGCTCCTGGAGGTCCGTTGCCGCGGGCGAGTAGCTCGCAACCTGGATCTTGGAGCGAATGGCCAGCGCGAGGAGCCGCGCCGCCCCTTCCTCGTCGCCCCGGAAGCCGATCTCGAGCTGGCCGGAGCCGAAGGTCGACGACGCGACGTCCGGTTGGAGCTCGAACCAGGCGCGCGCGGCCTCGACGGCCGCCTCGTCGCCGAGGACCCGGATCCGGAGGACCTCGCCCACGCGGAGCTGCCGGCTGATGTCGGCGATCTTGCCGGCGGCCAGGACGCGCCCACGATCGACGATCGCGACCGAGGTGCAGAGCTCCTCGAGCTCGGGAAGGATGTGGCTGCTGATGACGATCGTCTTGCCGAGCGTCCGCAGCTCGCGAAGGAGCTCACGAAGCTCGACGCGGGCTCGCGGGTCGAGGCCGGACGCGGGCTCATCCAGCAGCAGCACCTGGGGGTCGTGGACGAGGGCGTGGGCGAGGCAGAGGCGCTGCTGCATGCCGCGGGACAGGCTGAGGACGTAGGCGTCGCGCTTCGAGGCGAGGTCCACGAGCTCCAGGAGGTCGCCGATCATGCGCTTCCGACGGGCCGGTCCCAGGCCGTAGCAGCGACCGAAGAAGTCGAGGTACTCCCAGACCTTCATGTCGTCGTACACCCCGAAGCTGTCCGGCATGTAGCCGAGGACGCGACGGACCGCTTGCGGGTTCCTCGTGACGGACTCGCCGGCGATGAGCGCGTCGCCGGAAGTCGGCATCAGGAGCGTGGCGAGCATCCGGAGCATCGTCGTCTTGCCGGCGCCGTTGGGCCCCACGAGCCCGAAGATCTCGCCGGCCGGGATCTCGAGGTCCACGCCCCCGACGGCGAGCGTGCCCGGGTAGCGCTTCACGAGCCCCCTGGCCTCGACGATCGCGGTCACTTGATGTCTCCTTCCAGCACGAGCTGGAACCCGAATCCGGCCTGCATCTCGGGATTGTCGTTGACGAACCGGACGAGGACCTGGCCCGTGGCGGGGTCGGCGTAGCGCTCCGGGTTGACGAGGTTGTACGGGGTGTCGCTCGACATCCGCGGCAGCCGGCGCCAGACGCCTTCGCTGCTGCGGTCGAACACGTCGATCTCCGGCAGGAAGTCGTCGCGGCGTGGCTGGCAGCCCTCCGGGAGGGTGTTGTTGGAGTCCGTGCAGGCGACCGGAATCTCCGGCAGGGGCTCGATGTCCTTGCCGCCGGGGAGGTCGCCCATTCCGCCGCCCGACGTCAACCCGATGCGGATCTGGGTGGCCGTGAAGGCGCCTTCGAACGGGATCGGTTGGTAGGCGAGCGTCGCCTTGCCGTTGCCCATCTGGACGAAGAAGCGCTCCTTCGAGAAGAGCTGCGCATCCGCCTCGATGACGGTCGAACGCATCAGGTCCGATGAGAACGCGACGTGGCCCTCGATGCCGATGGCGACGGGGACGTAGTACAGGACGTTGCCGTTCTGGCGCGGCGTGTCGGTGCCGAGCTTGATATCGAGGACCTGCTCCTGCCCGAAGGCCATGATCACCGCCCGGTCGGCGGACAGCGCGTTGTTGAACATGCCCATCGGGTCGAACGTGAGCTGGTTGACGATCTGATATCGGATCGAGCGACGGACGGCCTCGGGCGTGGTGTTGTCGAATGCGGCGCCGACGATCTGGTCGGCGAGCGAGGCGCCGAAGGGGTTGTCGCGGATCACGAGGTTGACGCTGCGGGACTCGTTGGCCGGTACGTTGCCGAGGACGACGACGGAGCTGCCGAGGACGATGGCGACGTTCTCGAGGGTCCTGTCGGAGGCGTTCTCGAAGGTTCCCGTGAGGTTGCCGTCGACGAGCCGGAGGTCGGCCCGCATCCGCGGCGCGGTCACGGGCACCTGGGCCCTGACGATCCGGATCGAGCCCGTTCCCACGGCGAGGTCCCGGACCGCGGACGGCTCACCGGGGCCGGTCCCCTGGATGATGTCGAGCTTCGAGGAGCCCTGCCCGAAGGGATCGCCGGAGATCGGCGAGGCGAGGAGGGCGCCGGCAGGGACGTCGACCCGGTAGGTGGCCCGATTCGGCGAGAAGATCCCGAAGTAGACCTGCGCCGTGGCCTCGGTCGCATCCGGCGCGCCGTGGACGATCGCCACCTCGTTCACCACCACGTCGGTGCCCTTGAGGAGGGCGCCATAGCCGAATGCCGCAGCGGCGAAGCCGAGGACCAGCACCGGCATCGTGACCCAGGCCAGCTCCCGGCGGTCCATGCGCTTGAGGATCAGGTAGTTGATGGGGCCGATGATCAGGATGTAGGCGCCGATGATCCCGAGGAGACCCTCGGTTGGCGGCAGGGCCAGGGCGGGCAGCTGGTAGACCGCCTGGAGCAGCTGGCTGTCGTCCACGAGGAGCGTGCCGTCGCTGGTTCGGGCGGGCAGGGCACCGCGCCACAGCGCCTCGGCGGCTGCGCTCTCGCTGATCCACGACGTGGTCGTGTCGAAGCCGTAGATCGTCACCCGGCCGGCCCCGTAGCCGAGCTCGGCGGCGACGACGCGATCGCCGGACGTCGCGAGCGCGCGACCGTGGGCCAGAGCGCCGGCCATCGCGAGGACGTCTGCGGCGCCAGCGGGCGCGGGCCCCAGGACGGAGCTCAGGACGACTGGATCGGCATCGACCGTGGCGGTCGGGCGGTAGGGGAGGATGTCGTCGGGGAAGGCGGACAGCGTCCCGATGCCGGCGCTCCCGCCCAGGATGACGAGCCGCCCGCCGGCGGCGATCCAGCGGCGCAGGGCTTCCAGCTGTTCGGGCGCGAGACTGTTGCTGTCGATGTCCTGCCAGACCAGTCGGTCGATGGTCGACCAGGCTTCGACCCGGCTCGGAAGATCCGCGACCGTCAGCGGGACGACCGCGGGCATGACCCCGGTCGTGCTGGCGGGCAGCTTGATCTGCGAGATGATCGGACCGGGGTCTTCGGCGAGGACGCCGACAACCAGCTGGGTGACCTCGTGGACGAGGTACGCGACCGTGACGCTCTCGATCTTCTGGCCATCCGCGACGAGGTCCACCGTCACGTTGCGCCCGAATGCGGGCGGCTGCGCGTGCAGCACGTACGTTTTGCGGGAGTTCGTCGGGAGGTCGACGGCCATCGCGTAGCGGGCGTTCGACTCCGCGCCGCCGTCCATCTGGAGCTCGCCGCGGATCTGGGGGCCGTCGTTCTGGAGGTCCACCTCGATGGCCGCCCACGAGCCGGTGCGAGCGTGGCCCTGGAGGAGGACCCGGGCGTTCATGTTCAGCGGACCGGCGGCCGAGCCGGCAAGGGCGAGTGGCCCGAGGACGACCGCGGCAACCGCGAAGAGCGACCCGAGTCGAAGCGCGAGGCGCGTGCCGGCGCTCCTCCGGGTGCCCGACGGGCGAAGCGGCACGCGTCCTCCTCGTGAATGGCGACAGGTCGGCACAGGCCCGCTGCTGCGGCGGCCGACCCAAGACGCCGGACGCCCCCGAGAAGTTGCGCGGCGACCCGCGCAGCAACGAAGTTCGCGGCCGCGAGGCATGCCTATCGTACGATTCCGGCCCGTGCCGTCTATCCGCCCGTTCCGCGCGCTGCGCTACTCCCGCGAGCAGGTCGAGGACCTCTCGGTTGTGGTCGCGCCGCCCTACGACGTCATCTCGCCCGAGCTGCATCGCCGACTGCTGGCCCGGGATCCGCGCAACGTGGTCCGCCTCGACCTGCCGCATGACGAGGCCGGCGACCCCGAGGACGAGCGCTATCGACGCGCCGGCCGGACGCTCGCGGCCTGGCGGTCCGAAGGTGTCCTGCGACGCGACCCCAGACCCGCGTTGTACGCGTACGAGCAGCGCTACCTCATTCCCGGCACGGATCGCGAGGCGACCCGGCGGGGGGTCTTCGCGCGCGTGGGCCTCGAGCCATTCGGCCCGGCGAGCGGGGTGCGGGCCCACGAGCGAACGCTCGCCGAGCCGCGCGAGGACCGCTACCGCCTGCTCCGAGCGACGAACGTCAACACCAGCCCCGTGGTCGGGCTGGCCGAGGATCGATCGGGGACGGTGGCGGAGTGGCTGCGCGAAGCCACCGCGGGTCCGCCGATCTCCGAACTCGTGGACGAGGCTGGAGAGGGGCACCGGCTGTGGATGAGCACGGTCGGAGAGGACGAGACGCGCGACGAGCGGCTCGCGGCGGTCGCGGCGCGACTCGGTGCGAACCCGATCACGCTCGCCGACGGGCATCACCGCTACGAGACCGCCCTGCGCTACGCGGACGACCGGCGGCGGGGCCCGGCGCTCGAGGAGCAGCCCGCGTGGGCCGAGATCCTGATGCTGGTCCTGGAGCCGGAGGAGGGGCCCCTGACCGTCCTGCCGACGCATCGCGTGCTGCTGGGGCTGGAGGATGCGATCGCGGACGCGCTCGTGGACCGGGCTGCGGAGCTGTTCGAGGTCGAGCGGGGGGTTTCGCGCGAGGTGCTCGTGGCGGCGTTCGATGGCTCCCGCGAGGCGAGCGGCGGCAAGGGTCGGTTCGGGCTGTGGACTCGCACCGGCGGCGCCATCCTGCGTGCGCGACGATCCTCGTTCGTGCCGTTCCTGCCCGCCGGCGGGATGGCCGTGCGGCGGCTCGACGTGACCCTCGCCTCCGTGGCGATCGAGCACCTGGCCGGCATCGACCCGGGAGCCGTCGCCGAGGGCCGCCTCGCGTTTACGATGTCCGCCGCCGACGCGGTCCGCTGGGTCGACGAAGCAGCCGCCCCCACCGGCGGCCCGCCGGCGTCCGCCGCGCTGCTCCTGGACCCGACGCCCGCCGCGGAGATCGTCGCCGTCGCCGCCGCCGGCGACGTGATGCCGCAGAAGAGCACCTACATCTACCCCAAAGCCCTGACCGGCCTCGTCATCAATCCGCTCGAGTAGCGCTCGAGCCGCCGCCCGGAGGTCCGATGCCATCGCCCGCCGACGTCACGCTGCCCCCGCCGAGCCGCCCGGTCCGCAAGGACGAGATCGAGCTGCTCGAGCGCGGGCTGTACATCGAGTCATGGCTGCCCGAACGCCGGTCGCGGCGACGGCCGCTGCTGTTCGTCCACGGCGAGCTCGCGGGGTCGTGGGCGTGGGAGCGGTTCCTCGGCTACTTCGCGGGCCGCGGCTGGGAGGGCCACGCGCTCAACCTCCGCAACCATCACTGGAGCCAGACGGCCGATCCGGCCGAGCTGTCGTTCGAGTCGTTCGTCGACGACGTCGGCGCCGCGATGGATCGGCTGGGCCCGACGGTCGTCGCGGTCGGGCACGGGATGGGCGGCCTCCTCGCGCTGAAGGCCGCGGAGCGACACCCGGTCAGCGCGCTCGTGCTCGTCGCCTCGGAGCTTCCGGGCGACGTCCGGGAGCCGACCGAGCCGCACCTGATCCGTGAGGTGCCGGAGCTGTTCGGGCCATCCCTGCTCGGATGGGCGACGCTGCCCGAGCAGCTGCAGCGCAACCACCGCGACCTGAACCTCGCCGACGTGCTTCGGATCCAGCACCTCATGGGCCAGAAGCCGCACGAATCAGGGAGGGCCCGGCGGACGATGCTGCGGGGCGTGAAGGTCGACCCGGCGAAGCTCGGCGACATCCCGAAGCTCGTCGTCGGTGGCGGGCTCGACCAGGTCGTCCCCCTCGAGGCGGCGGAGCGGCTCGCGACGTGGCTCGACGCCGAGTACGAGCCGTTCGGCGCCCATTCGCACTACGGCCTCATCCTCGGCGAGGAGGGCTACTCGCAGGTCGCGGACGCGATCCGCGGATTCCTGGAGGTCCACCGCCTCTAGCGGCATTCGAGGGACGCTCGCCGGAGGGCTGGTAGAATGCCGCCCGGCCCGGAGGTCACCCCTTCGCGCGCCGTCCGTGCCGCATTCGTCTAGAGGCCCAGGACACCGCCCTCTCAAGGCGGAGATCATCGGTTCGAATCCGATATGCGGTACCACCTCCTTCGTCAGAAGGTGCACATGCGCGACGCCGGCCGGCACGGTCCGACGCGGACCCGGGCAACGGTCTCTCGATGACGCAAGTCCGCCCGACGACGCCCCGCTGGGTCACGTACGTCGCCGCGTCCGTGTGGCTCGCGACGCTTGTGCTGAGCCTCGCGATCATGTGGGTGGGATTCCAGACCGACTTCCTCCTCAACATGGCGGCGATGGCTTCCGACACGGCGGCGTTGGGGGTTGACGACGTCCGGATCCTGCGCCTGACCATGGCGGCGTTCTGTGCCGTCGCGCTCGGCTATTCGACCGTTGGCGCCCTCCTGGCGGGACGACCTGGGGCCGGTCGCATCGGCGCGGTGCTCCTGGCAGGCGGAGCGCTCTTCGTGCTCATCCCGTTCGGGTACATGGTCGGCGGGAGCCTGATCCTCGCCGATCCGAATTCCTCGGTGAACCAGTTGATAGGGCTGATCGGCCCGGTGGCACTCGGGCCGGGGCTGATCGCGATCCTGCCTCTCCTCGCCATCGTGTTCCCCGATGGGCGGCTGCCGTCATCACGCTGGCGCTGGCCGGTTGCCCTGCCGACGACGCTCACCGGCCTCGCGACGCTCATCGTGCTCGTTACACCGACAGCGGTTCCGGGACCAATCGGTGACAGAAACCCGCTCGGGATCCAATCGCTCCCGCCGTTCGTTGCCTCGCTGGCCCAAGTCGCGATAGCGGTCGGAATCATGACGATGACGGCCGTTGGCGTCGCGGCGGTGATCGTGCGCTATCGCCGCGGTACGCCCATCGAACGCCAGCAGGCACGCTGGTTCGTCGTCGCAGTGGGTCTGGCAGCGCTGCCACTGATGCTGTCGTTCCTCCCTGGTCTCGGCGGCCCCGTGACGCTGCTGATTACCTCGTTCGGGCTGCTGCTCGTCCCGATCGCGGTTGGCATAGCCGTGACGCGGTACCGGCTCTACGAGATCGACCGGCTCATCAGCCGGACCCTGGTCTACGTGCCGCTGACGGCGATCGTCGCCGGTCTCTACGCCGGGGTCGTGGCGTTGCTCCAGCGGGTCTTCCAGTCCGTGACGGGCGACACGTCCGATGCGGCCATCGTGATCTCGACGCTGATCCTGGCGTCGGTCTTCACGCCGCTTCGCAAGTGGCTCGAGGGAATCGTCGACCGCCGCTTCAAGACCCCTTCGGTACCGACATCGGCGGACGTGAGACAGGATGTCGTTGGGTCGCCCGAATGGGAAGCGCAGGTGGCGGCCATCGCCCTTCGCGTCGTCCGAGGCGAGCGCGCGACCGTCCCTGGTCCCGGTGAGCTCCCCGCGGTCGCGGTACCGGTGAAATAGGCCCCACTCCGCCAACGTCGCGGCAACCGATCGTCGCCCCGGCGTGTTCTGGAGGGTGATGGGCACCACGACCGAGCCGTCGCCACGGCAGGCGGGCTTTTTCGACGAGGGCTCCTTCAGCGACCGTGGACCCGCCGACCGCGGCTAGAGATTGGCCCCCCCGCCCCCGTCGAGGTAGAGGCAGACGGCCCGGACGCGACATGCGCGCTGATCGCGGGCCACATCAGCGGATCGTTGCGCTCGCGCACCGGTGGATGGTCTCAACGAGCGTGGGCGACCCGCGTCCTGGCCCCAAAGTAGGGGACACGCCGGGACCGCCAACGCACGTAGGTTCGGGACATAAACGATTAGACCCCTTGAGGAGGAGGTTGGAATGTCCCGAGCTCGACGGATGCTCTTCACTGCCCTGGTCCCGGCCATGGTGCTCGTCTCCGCGATGACGGCGTCGGCCGTCGGCACACCCCAGGACAAGGTGTCGATCTGCCACCAGACCGGCAACGGCGGGAGCCACCAGATCAATGTGTCCGGGAACGCCCTTGAGGCGCACATGCGCCACGGCGACACCCTGCCGGACGAGTACGGCGACTGCGCCTGACCCAGGCGTAACGCGCGTCCCCGCCCCGGGGCTGCGCGACTCCGGCGGCGCCCAGGTGGGCGCCGCCGACTGACCCAGCGTCACCAGCGACGATCCGGAGGATCTGATGGAGGCTGCCCTCGCCCCGCTCCGCGTGTCCATCGTCATGCCCTGCCTGAATGAGGCGGAGACCGTCGCGACCTGCGTGACGAAGGCCAGGGCATGGCTCTCGAAATCCGGCATCGCCGGCGAAGTGCTGGTCGTGGACAACGGTTCGACCGACCGCTCCGCCGAACTGGCGACCGCGGCCGGTGCCCAGGTGATCCGCGAGCGGCGCCGTGGCTACGGCAATGCCTATCTGCGGGGCTTCGCAGAGGCCCGCGGCTCGATCATCGTCATGGGCGACGCGGATGACACGTATGACTTCAGCCAGCTCGATGACCTGATCCGGCCGCTGGACGAGGGCTACGACATGGTCCTCGGCAACCGGTTCTCCGGCGGGGTCGCTCGCGGCGCCATGCCGTGGGCCCATCGGTACATCGGCAGCCCGATCATCAACCTCATCATCCGCCGGTTCATCGGCATCCGGGTGGGCGACAGCCAGAGCGGCTTTCGAGCCTTCACGAGGCCCGCGTACGAGCGGCTTCGGCTCCGAAGCGGGGGCATGGAGCTGGCGTCGGAGATGATCGTCAACGCTGCCCGGGAGGGGCTGCAGATCGCCGAGGTACCGGCGCCGTACGCCGTCCGGCTCGGCGAGAGCAAGCTCAACACGGTCCGGGACGGCTGGCGCCACCTGCGGTTCCTGCTGATCTCCGCGCCGAACTTCCTGTTCGTCCTCCCGGCCCTTGCGCTGATCGGCATGGGCGTCGCCGTCACATCGATCTCATTCCTTGCACCGGCCGGCGTCGAGATCGGATCACTGACCTGGAACTCGGTCTATGCCGGCTCGATCTTCCTGTCACTCGGTGCGAACGCGCTGGTCTTCGGGATCCTCACCAAGATCTACGGGGTCGACCGGGGGATCCTGAAGGAGGACGCCCTGGTCCGGCTCTACCGGCGGTTCTTCAGCCTCGAACGAGTCCTGGCGGTGGGCGCGGTCCTGTTCTTCGCGGGCCTGCTCCTCAACCTCGGCCTGTTCACCATCTGGGCGTCCGGAACCAGGCACGACGCCGGCCTGCAGCTCGCCTCGCTGGCCCAGAGCCTGATGATCGTCGGCGGCAACACCGGCATGGCCGGATTCCTCGCGATGGCGATCGCGGACCGCCGCTGAGCCTGGTGCAGCCCCCGTCCCCGCGGTCCCGGATGCGCATCGCGTTCGTCTATGACGCCCTCGTCCCGTTCTGCAATGGCGGCGCCGAGCGTCGCTACTTCGAGCTCGCCACCCGGCTGGCGAAGCGCCACGAGGTGCACTACGTCACATGGGGCTACTGGGGGCCAGAGCCGACGGTCGTCCGCGACGGCGTGACCCTCCACGGCGTCGGCGCACCGCGGCCGTTCTATGGCGACGACGGGCGCCGGACCCTTCGCGAGATGGCCGAGTTCGCCATCCGTTTGCCGAGGGTCCTGGGGCGGTTGGATGTCGACGTCGTCGACGTCTCCGCGACGCCATACCTGCCCGTGTACACCGCCTGGCTGGCGACCCGATGGTCGAGGACGCCATTGGTGGCCACATGGCATGAGTTCTGGGGCGAGCACTGGCAGACGTACCTGCCCGATCGGCCAGTCCTGTCGCGCCTGGCGCGGCTCGCCGAGGCCGCAGCCCGGCCGTTTGCCGATCGCCGCGTCGCGGTCTCGGCCTTCACGGCGAGGCGGATGACCGGTGGCGCGGGCGGCCGGGCGATCGACGTCGTCCCGAACGGCGTCGACCTCGAGGCCCTCTCGGTCCCGACGAGCCCACGCCAGAGCGACGTCGTGTTCGTCGGGCGGTTGATCGCGGAGAAGCGGGTGGACCTTCTGATCGGCGCCATCGCGGCCGTTGCCAGGACACGACCGCGAGTTCGCTGTCTCGTGATCGGGGACGGCCCGGAGCGCGAGCGCCTGATCGCCCTCTCGGCAGCGCTGGGCGTCCAGCGGAACGTGCAGTTTCTGGGCCGGGTCGGCGACGGGGAGGTACCGCGCCACATGGCAGGTTCGCGGATGTTCGTGCTGCCATCGGACCGCGAGGGCTACGGCATCACCGTGGTCGAGGCGCAGGCGGCCGGGATCGTCCCGATCGTCACCCGGAGCGAGCTGAGCGCGGCGCCGGACCTCATCTGTGACGGCATCGACGGGCTGGTGGTGGAGCCCACGGTCGCCGCGATCGCCGAGGCCATCGATCGCCTCCTCGGGGACACGACGGGGCGCCGGGCGATGAGCCGAGCAGCGCGCCAGGCGGCGTCGACGCGCGGCTGGGACGACCGCGTGGTGGACATGGAGCGCGTGTACACCCGCCTCGTCGCCGGGCGAAATCGGCCGAGGGTCAATGGCGGACTCCGGCTCCAGCAGGGGCCGGTCGTCGGCGAGCCGGAGACAGGCGGGAGGCTTCCGTGACGCGAGCCTTCGAGGCGCTGACGCTTGGTCGACCCGGACTCCGGTTCGGCGGCCTCGCCGGGCCGATCCTCGACGTGCCCCTGCTGGCCGCTTCCGGGGTGGTGCTGATCGTGGCCGGGCTCGTCGGTTCGACTGCCATCGGGAGCGGGGACTACGGCCAGTGGCTGATGGTCTCGCGCGGGATGGCCGGGCTCTCGACCCCCGCCTATCGGGACCTCGCTGACGTGCCGCCCCTCGTGCCCACCCTCATCGCGCTGCTGCACGGGTTGCTGCCTGATCCCATGCTCGCCCTGCGGGCCGTTGCCTTCCTCGTCACCGGGGCAGCGGGGGCGGCGCTCTACGTGGCCGGACGTGCAATGGACGGCCGGTCCGCGACCGGGCTGCTGGCGGCCGTCCTCGGGCTGCTGGTCACCGACCAGTATCTGCAGCTGCTCGCGTTCGGGGCGCTCCTGCAGGCCACGGCCATCGTCATCCTGGTGCTCGCGTTTGCGGCATTCGCGATGTCGCTCCGGTCACGATGGACCGAGCGCCGATGGTGGATGGCCGGCTGCGCCGCCGCGTTCCTGGCGTGCCTCAGCCACGTGCCAACGGCCACGATCGCGCTGCCCTTCTGTGCCATCGCGGCTGGTGTGACGCTCCTCCCGCGGCGCGGCGAGGCGATCAGGGCCAGGCTCAGGACCGGTGCTCCGCTCCTGCTGGCTTTCGGTCTCATCGGCGCGTATTGGGTGGTGGCGGTGGCTCCAAACTCCGCCCCGTACGTCGCGAACCCCGCCAGCCTCGCCTATCGCGGGCCGACCCGGCTCGTCGACCAACTCCTCGGCTACGTGCCGACTGCCGTTGTCATTGGCTTGGGAGCCATCTCGCTGCTCGTGTCGGTGGCGCGCCTTGCCACGCGACGGACGCTCGAGAGCCTGCGGACGCCCGGGACGATCCTCGCCGCCTGGGCTGCCATGTCGTGGGCCGCGTTTGCCGTCTCCGCGGTGGGCGGCGCTTCCACCGACTACCCGCGCTTCGCACCGCTGCTCGTCATCCCCATGGTGGTGGCCGCGGCAGCTGGACTGGCGGAGGCCGGACGCTGGGTCGCCCGCCGGAAGCCACGGCGCTTCACCGGCGATCACGGCCTCGTGGCCATCGCGATCGGGGTCATGGCGATCGCGCCCTTCAGCTTCGCCAACTACGAGGCCGAGGCCGATGGCTACCGGATGCCCGATGCGACCGCCCTCGCGGCGGCGGCGGCATGGGCGGACGCGCGCGTCGTCCCGGGAGAGACGATCCTGGCGCCCGTCCGCGAAGCGAAATGGGTGGAGGGCCTGACCGGCCGCTCGACGCTGTTCGCGAGCCAGGTGCGGTACGCCTTCCGTGCCGCCGAATGGGACAGGAGTCTCGCGGCCAATGCCCTTTTCCGCGGCGACCTGACGCTCGTCAACGAGTCGTTCGTGCTCACGCTCAACGACCCGGTTCGCACCGAGGGTGTGGCACAGCCGCGCGGCCTCCTCGTCTCGGCCAACCACGGCGGCGAGTTCGTCGACCTCCTGCGCCTCGTCCCGGCCTCGAGCGTCGTGCTCGGAGCGGACGGGTCGCGGCTCGCGAGCCTGCCCGCTCTCCAGGCTGCGGGCATCGACCGATCCCTGGAGGCCACGGCCGCGGGGGCGTCGATGCGCTGGTTGGGCGCCCGCGCCGGCGAATCGATCACGTACACGACCTCGGTGTCCATCGCCGCCGGCGCCGACAGCTTCGACCTCGCGTTCCACGCGACGGGCTCGACGCCGATCGGCGGCCTGCAGGCGGAGCTTCGCCCCATCGCCGGGATGCCGATCCTCGCCGTCGATCACGTGCCCGGCGGTGCCATCCTGACCTTCCCAAGGGCCGGGTTGACCGAGCCCCGCCTTCGCGTGGACGTCCCTGGCGGGACGGTCATGTCGACTCCTGACGGCGGAGTCGTCCTGACGTCGACCGGGTCGGACCTCCTGGTGTCGCTCACGGACCTGACCCCCGGTGCAGCCTCGGCGTCGCTCGGCCTGCTCGAGCCGGCCGCGCTCCTCGACACCTACGACGTCGGCGCCGCGATCCTCCGCCGGGATCCGACGTACGAGGATCGGCGGGACCGTCTGGCCGCCCTTGGCTTCCGGGTCGCCCATGCCGAGGGACCGTACGTGGTCATGGTCCGGGCCGGGTCTGGCCGGCCGGCGGCGCCGTGATCGACATCGTGCGGCTTCCTGCGAAGCCGACCCTCGTGGTCGGCGGCTACGGCTACCGGAACGCGGGAGACGAGGCGATCCTCGCGGGTCTCCTCGAGCTCACGGGGCGCGACGGTGTCACGGTTGTCTCCCGCGCGCCTGCCGAGACGGCGGCGATCCACGGCGTCCGCAGCGTTGGCATCCGAGAGGCGCCCGCGGCCATGCGCCGGCACCGCGGAGTGATCATCGGGGGTGGGGGACTGTTCGGCGGGGACATGGGCCTGATTGGCCGGCTGTTGCCGCTCGCCGGGCTCGTCACGTCCGCCCGGGCGGAGGTGTCGCTGCTCGGGATCGGCGTGGACCGAGGGATGCCCCGAACCACGCGGATGCTGCTCCGGGCCCTCGGCCGTCGGGCAACGTCCGTCGTCGTCCGGGACCGCGCGTCGCAGCTCGTGCTCGCTGACCTCGGCATCGAGGCCACCGTCGCACCCGACCTTTCGAGCCGGGTGACGTCGGCCGGGCGCGAAGCCGGCCTCCGTCACCTCGAGGCGGCCGGGCTCCAGCCCCGCGCCCGAGACGTTGTCGGCCTCTGCCTCACGGCCGTCAATCCCGCGCTGATCGACCGCGTTGAGCGTGCGGTCATCGGCGCGATCGATGCGCTCCCCGGGACCGACTTCTGTGTCCTGCCGATGAGCCGCCATCCGTTCGTTCCCGGCCACAATGACGAGGTCCTCGCGCGCCGCCTCCAGGCCCGCCGTCCCCGGCTCCGGATCGTCGTGCCGCCGGACGACACTGCGGCGCTCCTGGGCATCTTCGAGGCGTTCAGCGCCGCTGTCGGCATGCGCTACCACAGCCTCCTCTTCGCCGAACGGGCCGGTATCCCGACGGTCGTCTTCCCATACGCGGAGAAGTGCCGCCACTGGCTGGCCGAACGCGGCCTGGCGCCGATGGAGCCGTCGTCCGAGGCGATCTTCGCGCTCGTCGACCGATCCAGTCGAAAGGCGAGCGCATGAGCGTCCGCGCGCGGACTGCCGTTCGGTGGCTCGTCGGCATCGCGATCGTCGTCGTCCTCCTGGCGCTGCTCGACCTCCGCGAGGTCGGGGCTCGCCTCGCCGCTGCCAATCTGGCGCTCGCCGTCCCGGCCATCGCCGGGCTCGTCGCCGTGCATCTCATCGCCGCTGCCTCGTGGCGACGGCTCACGGCCACCCTGGCCGGCGACCGCCTCGATTGGCCGACCACCGTGCGGACCTACTACGCCGGCCTGGCCCTTGGGACGGTCACGCCGGGAAACATCGGAGCGGATGCCTACCGCGTGACGGCGTTCGGCGATCGAGAGGCGAGGGGCCGGTTGACCCGAGTGGTGGTGGTCCAGCGGCTCACGAGCCTTGCGGCCGTGGCCTACCTGGGCGTCATCGGGGCGCTCGCCCTCCCGATCGAGGGCCTCGGCCCATGGGTCCTCCTGCTGGGGGCCGTGGGCGTGGCGGTCGTGGTCGCGGTCGTGCTCCTGTCGACCTCGGCCGGTCGATTCGGCGGCCTCGTCGGTGACCTACTCGGACGCCTCGGGCTCGACGACGCCGGGACGTTCCATGGCCGGCTGCGCTCGGCCCTCGTCGACGGTCTGGGCTTCGGGCTGGTCTTCCACGCGGCGAGCCTGGTGCTCGGGCTCGTGCTCGTGGGTGCCGTCGATCCGGGGGTGGTCGAGGCTCGACCGATCGTCATCCTGGCTGCGCTGGCCGTGGCCCGGGTCAGCCTGGCCCTGCCACTCTCGCCGAACGGCATCGGCATCCAGGAAGGGCTGCTCGGGATCCTTTTCCTCCAGGCCGGGCTGCCCGCCGAGACGGCGATCGCCGCGGCGCTGCTGAACCGAGTGGCGATGCTGCTCGCGGCAGCACTCGGTGCCGTCTGCCTGTCGGTCGGCGGTCAGAGTCGGCTGGTCGTCGCCGTCCGGCGCTGACCCCGCCTAGGCGATCCCGCGCGTGGACCAGGCCACCGATTCCAATGTGAACGGCGGCACGGGCAGGAGCTCCCGGCAGCGTTCCCGAAGCATCGCTCGGGCTTCGGGCTCGACCTTCGCGACGTAGGCCCCGGCCGGCCCGACGCCGCCCTCGTAGGGCTCCCACCACTCCTCGAACGTCGGGTGTTCGAGCGCTACGCGGAGCTCCCCGTGGTCGACCTCGCGGAGGCCGGCCTCGGCTACAGCTCGACGAGGTGGCCGCGCCTGGCGCCGGCGAGCCGCGATTCGTCGATCGTTCTCGCGTCGAGGCTGTGCGCGGCACGCCAGAACACGCTGAGCGGGCCGCGCTCGCCGGCGTGGTCCCAGACACATGCGACGATCACGCCTCCGGGCCGGGTCACCCGACGCATCTCGGCGATGCCCGCACGTGGGTCGTCCATGAAGTGGACGACCAGCTGGGCGAGTGATGCGTCGAAGGAGTCGTCATCGAAGGGGAGGCGCTCCGCGGACGCGAGCCGAACATCCACACCAGGGTGTCGCCCGCGCGTCGCGGTGACGAACGGCTCCGACGGATCCACCGCGACGACATTCCCGGTGCCGAGGCGCCGAACGAGCTCGGCCGTCAACGCGCCCGTGCCGCACCCGACGTCGAGCACCGTCTGGCCCACGGCCACGCCCGCGAGGTCCGCGAGTTGCGGCGACAGCAGCGTCGAGTAGCGGCCCATGAAGCGGTCGTACGACTCGGCCGCGACGTTGAAGCTCATGCCGCGATTGTTCAGCGTTTCACGATGCCGCGTCGGCGCCGATCACATCACGATCGGCATCGTCCCGAGGGAAGGTCCGGCGGGGCTTGAGAAGGCCGCGCGAGAAGTTGCCGAGCCAGTCCTCGAGGCGGCCGGACGCGCGTAATCGCGCCGGCTACGGTGCGGGGCGCTGGATCGTGGCAAGCCTGACGATCGCCATCTGGCGGTCGGTCACGTCGAGGTACTTCACGTACTCCGGGGCCTCCACCCCGATGCGCTTCCAGGCCCCCTCGAGCTCCGCGCCGGCGAGCGTCGTCGCCGCGACGGCGGCCCGCCGGCCGTCCCCGAGCTCGACCGTTGCTGTCGGTGTCTTCGCGAGGTTATGGAGCCAGCCGGGGTTCCTCGCCGTGCCGGCGAGCGACGCGATCACCAGCCACGCCTCCGGCCCGTCCTCGAGGTAGCCCACGACCGCGCGCCGGGTCTCGCCGGTCCGGGCCCCGATCGTCTCGAGCAGCAGCGCTGGCACGCCGCCCTGGGTGAGGCCGCCCTTCTGCCGCCGGAACATCGAGGTCTGCATCCGGCTCATGAACCGGGCGACGACCCCTGGGAATTTCGGGAACCGGCTGCCGCGCGTGCCGGCTGGCGGGACGGTGACGGACATCGGACCCACTCTACTCCCGTATCCTCGTCGCCCATGCGTCGCCTCGTGATCCTGACCGAGGGCCAGTTCGGGCCACACCACGCCAAGACCGCGATGGGCGTGATCCGCTACGGCACCGACCCGATCGCCGCGATCCTCGATTCCTCGATCGCCGGGCGGAGCATCAGCGAATGGATCCCGGGCAAGGACATCCCGGCCGTCGCGACGCTGGACGAAGCCCTCGCTCTCCCGGACCCGCCGAACACCCTCCTGATCGGCATCGCGCCGACCGGGGGCCGTCTGCCCGACGACTGGCGGGCCATCATCCTCGCCGCCATCGGCGCCGGGATGGACGTTCACTCGGGCCTCCACACCTTCCTCGGCGACGATCCCGAGTTCTCCGCCGCCGCGGCGGCTAAGGGCGTGCAGATGGTCGACTTCCGGCGGCCACCGGAGCGCAAGGACACGACCATCGGACGTCCCCACGGGCCAGGGAAGCGGGTCATCCTGACGGTCGGAACCGACTGTGCCATCGGCAAGATGTCAGTCGCGCTGGAGCTGCGGAAGTCAGGGCTGGCGCAAGGCGACAGCGTCGCGTTCGTGCCGACAGGGCAGACCGGGATGATGATCGACGGCTGGGGCGTGGCCGTGGATCGCGTGATCAGCGACTTCGTCCAGGGCACGGTCGAGTGGATGCTGGAGGAAGGGGAGGAGCGCGGGGACTGGATCCTCGTCGAGGGCCAGGGCTCGCTCGACCATCCCGCGTACTCGTCGGTGACGCTGGGGCTCATCCACGGCTCGACGCCCCACGCCATGGTCATGGTCCACAAGCCGGGTCTCGCGGCGCACGACTTCGACCACCGGCCGGACGTCTCGTTCCCGATCGCGAAGCTGCCCGGGTTCATCGCCCTGCACGAGCAGGTCGCGGGGCTCATCGCGCCCTCGAAGGTCGTGGCGATGGCCTTGAACACGTCGCTGATCGCCTCGGAGGACGACGCCCGGCGGGTGATCCAGGAGATTGCAACCGAGACCGGGCTCCCGACCGACGACCCCGTCCGGTTCGGGGCGGACCGGCTCTGGCCGCAGATCCGCGGGGCCGTGGAGGCGCTGCCGTGGGTGAAGGGCGCCTTGCCGGTCCGCTCGTGACCCTCTCCATCCGTCACGAGGTCCTGACCCTTCCATTGCGCGACCCCTTCCGGATCGCGCGCGCCGAGCACGGAGCCGGCCTGAGCGTCACGACCCTCGTCGTCGAGCTCCGCGACGCGCGCTTCCCCGACCTTGTGGGCCTCGGGGAGGGGTACCCGGGCCGCTACTACGGCGAAACGGTCGACACCGTGCCGGCCGTCCTGCCGCTGCTGCTCGAGGCGGCCGGCGACCTCGAGCCGTCCGCGGCCTGGCTGGACGGCGCCAGCCGCCGGATCGAGGAGGCGATTCGCTGGAACGGCGCGGCGAAGTGCGCCATCGACACGGCGCTCCACGACCTCGTCGGCAAGCTCACCGGCGAGCCGGTCCACCGGCTGCTCGGGCTCTCGACGGACATTCCGCCGACGGACTTCACCCTCGGTCTCGACGAACCGAAGGTCGTGGCCGAGCGGGCTCGACGGGCCGGCGCGTTCCCAGCCCTCAAGATCAAGGTCGGCGGACCGGCCGACCACCCCCCCCACCCCGCGGGGGGCGAGGGGGTAGGCCACCCGCGCCGCGGCGGCCCCAACACAGGCAGCGCCCCCCA
>JBKKDM010000121.1:0-10926 GCA_046707905.1 Candidatus Limnocylindrales bacterium | reverse complement strand
CGGCGATCCTGCACAAGCTGGGAATCCTCCGGGACGAGGAGACCGAGCCCAAGAAGTACCGCGAGGTAGTCCGTGAGCTGTCGTGGCTCCTGGGCTACGAGGCGCTGGCCGACGCACGCGTGCGCGAGCGCGAGGTCCAGACCCCGATCGAGACGATGGCCGGCCACGAGCTCGGCGAGCGGATCGGGCTGATCCCGATCCTGCGCGCAGGCCTGGGCATGGTCGACGCGATGCTCGAGCTGATGCCGACCGCCGAGGTCTGGCACCTGGGGCTGTTCCGCGATGAGCGGACGCTCCAGCCGGTGGAGTACTACAACAAGCTGCCTGACGCGGCGAACGTCGATCTCTGCCTGATCCTCGACCCGATGCTCGCCACGGGTGGCTCCGCCACGGCGGCGATCGAGGTCCTGAAGCGCTGGGGCGCGGTCACGCCGGTGCGAATCAAGCTGGTGAACCTGATCGCGGCGCCGGAGGGCGTCGAGGCAGTCGCGAAGGCCCATCCCGACGTCGAGATCTACTGCGCGGCCCTGGACCGTCAGCTCAACGACAAGGGCTACATCATGCCGGGGCTGGGTGACGCCGGCGATCGCCAGTTCGGGACCGGCAAAGCCCGCTGAGAGGCCGCGGCTCGGCTCGGCTCGGCTCGGCCGATGAGCGGTAGCGGAACGGTTGGAGCCCCTCGATTACCGTTCGCACGTGGTCGCCTTGTTCGCCCGGTTCCTGCGGTTCGGCCTGCTCGCCTGGGGCGGTCCGGTCGCCCAGATCGCGATGCTCCGGAAGGAGCTCGTCGACGAGGAGCGATGGATCTCCAGCGAGCGCTTCAATCGATTGCTGGCCGTCTACCAGGTCCTGCCGGGGCCCGAGGCACATGAGCTCGCGGTCCACCTGGGGATGCTCCGCGGCGGCCGCCTCGGGGGGCTGCTGGCCGGCCTCGGGTTCATGCTCCCGGGGTTCCTCCTCGTCTTGGTCCTCGCCGCCCTCTACGTCTCGATCGACCTTGGCCAGCCGTGGCTCGCGGCCGCGCTGCTCGGCGCCCAGGTCGGCGTCGTCGCGCTGGTCGCACGCGCCGTCGATCGGATTGGACGGCACATCCTGGTCAACCGGTGGGCGTGGGGCATCGCGATCGGCGCGGCGGTCGCGACGTTCGCGCGCGTCCCGTTCTGGATCGTCCTGCCGGCGGCCGGGCTCGCGTACGCAATCGCGCCCCGCTTGCAGGGCGCCGGCGTCACCGCGAGCGTCGCGCGGCCCCTGCTCCTCGTGGGTGGGATCAGCGCCATGGTCGCCCTCGCTGTTGCGCTCTGGGGGATGCCGTCGACCGCCCTGCCGGGTGGCGTGCCGCCGGTCCCGGCCATGCCGAACGAGCCGACCCTCCCGACCCTGTTCCTCGCCGGCCTGAAGGCGGGGCTGCTCACCTTCGGCGGCGCCTACACGGCGATCCCGTTCGTACGCGGCGACGCGGTCGGGAGCGGCTGGATCAGCGACCCGCAATTCCTCGACTCGCTGGCGCTCTCGGGCGTGCTGCCGGCACCGCTGATCATCTTCGGGACCTTCGTCGGCTTCCTCGCCGGCGGCCTGCCTGGCGCCGTGGCGATCACCGTTGGGATCTTCCTGCCGGCCTTTGGGTTCTCGCTGGTGCTGGGTGACCGGCTCGAGGCGGTCGTCGCCCGGCCCGGTCTGCACCGGATCCTCGAGGGGGTTGCGGCCGCGGTCGTCGGGATCATCGCCGTGACCGCCCTCGACCTCGTCGTCGCGCTGGCGGCGCGGGTCCCGAGCCTCCCGGCGGCCGCCCTGCTCCTGGCCGTGGCCCTCGTCGTGCTGTATCGGTGGTCGTCGCGGGCCGCTGTCCCGGCGGTGATGGCCGGCGCGGCTGCGTCCGGCTGGATCCTGTTCGACCTGCTCCCACGCTGAGGAACGCCGAGAATCGAGGAGGCCGGCCCGGTGGGCCGGCCTCGATCGGTTGGCGAAGTGAGCGGCGGCGAGCGCCGTCGTCGATGCGTTGGGGCTACTCGCCGTTCTCGTTGAGGGTGATCGTTTCGGGCGTCCAGCTCGAACCGTTGCCGTCCGTGCCCGCCGGAAGGGCGGCGAAGGCCGCCTCCGCGAGATCGGACCGCGTCGCGTCGGCGGCCGGGGCCGCCGCGAGGACCTTGTACGTGACCGCGATGTCGACCGTCTGGTCGTAGGCGGCCTGGTCGAACTGGCCGATGCCCGCGGTCGACGGCCAGATGAGGCCATTGATCTCGTTCATCTGCCACGCCTGGTGACTGGCGCCGAGCTGCGAGCCCTCGGCGAGGACGAGGTCCACGCACGCCTGGGCATTGTCACGGCAGTAGATCCAGCCGCGGTAGCTGGCCGTCAGGAAGCGGGTTGCGGCGTCCGCGTTCGCGGGATCCGCCAGCCATTCGGCTGATGCAAAGAGCTGATCCTGGAGCATCGCCGTGCCCACGGCAGGGTCGTTGAAGTCGATGACGTTCAGGTCCGCCGCGGTGTACAGCGCATCCGTGTCTGGATTGCGCTTCTCGAGGACCTGGGCGTACTCGTTGTAGATCATGGCCTGGGCGACATCGAGGTCGCCGTTCAGCAGGCCGTCCATGTTGAAGTTCTGCTGGATGATGTTCTCCGACGCCGGATCGGCACCCGCCTTCGTCAGCGCGGCGAACAGCTCCGGCTCGTTGCCGCCCAGCCAGGAGCCGATCCGCTTGCCGACCATGTCGGCCGGCGTGGCGATGCTCGCGGACTTGAACGAGACCATGCGCGTCCCCGAACGGGAGAAGATCTGGGAGATCGACACGAGGTCGGTACCGGCGGTGTCGGCCGTTCCCTCCCGGGACCGAAGCATGTTCGGGAGCCAAGCCACGCCGATGTCGGCGGCCCCCGTGGCGACGTTCTGGACGTTGTTGACCTGCGGACCGCCGATGATGATCTCGACGTCGAGGCCGGCCTCGTCGTAGTAACCCTGGTCGGCCGCCGCGTAGTACCCGGCGAACTGGGCTTGGGTCACCCACTGGAGCTGGAGCCTGATCGTCGCTGGGGCCGGAGACTCGCTGGCCGGGGCCGCCGATCCCGGGGCTGTGGTCGCGGGGGCGCCCGTCGCGGGACCGGTCGTTGGGGCTGTGGAGCCTGTTCCACCCGGGCCGCAGGCGGCGGCGACGAGCGCGAGCACGGCGCCAAGGGCGAGCTGGCCCTTCATCCTTGTCATACGCGGGACCTCCTCCACGGGCGGCTCTTGGGGCGCCGGCCCGGTCTGGCGGGACGATACCGCACCCGCGCCCGGAGGTGACGCGCGCCGGTGACGGCCCGAGCCCGCCGAAGCGACGTGCGTCCTACTCGCTCCCGCCCGACTCCCTCGGCCGCCAACGCAGAACGAGCCGCTCCAGCAGGACCGCGATGAGATAGAGCCCGATCCCGAGGGCGCAGGCGATCACGATCGCGGCCCAAGCGTTGGGATACTTGAACGAGCCGGTCTGGTTGGTCACGTAGATCCCGAGGGAGTACAGGGGGCCACCGAAGAACTCACCGACCACGGCTCCGATGACGCTCAGCGTGACCGCGATCTTGAGGGCCGTGAACCAGTACGGCAGGGCGTTCGGGATGCGGACCTTGCGGAGGACCTGGCCCTCCGAGGCCGCGTAAGAATCCATCAGCTCCAGCGCTGCCGGTTCCACCTGGGTGAGGCCGCGGATGGTGTTGACCATCACCGGAAAGAACGTCATCAGCGCCACGATCGTGATCCGCGGCAGCTGGCTCTCGAACCCGAACCAGTTGAGCGTGATGGGGGCGAAGGCGATGATCGGGATCGTGCTCATCCCGGTCCCCAGCGGGACCAGCGTGTCGCGCATCGTGGCCCAGCGTGAGGTGGCGAGGCCCAGCAGGGTTCCGAGTGAGACGCCCGCGAGGAGCCCCATGAGCGCCTCGGAGCCCGTGTAGAGCATCCCTCGTTGGAGCGTCGTCGGCCACTCGCTCACCAGCGCGGTCCAGATCACCGTGGGGCGAGGGATGAGGAAGGTCTTGACGTCGAGGAGCAGGAACAGCTGCTCCCAGAAGATGAGGACGACGACAAAGACGAGGGCGGGCGGAATCCAGCTGCCGGACCGCTCCCGGATGGCCGAGAGTGCCGTCACGCAAGGCCCTCGGCGCGGATCCGATCCGCGGCGGGAAGCGCCTCGGCGTCCACTCCCTCGCCGCCCGGAGGGGATCCGTCGGGCCGGCGCAGGGCCTCCCGGACCTCGGTGACGAGCTCGAAGTAGCGCTCCTGCTCGCGGGTCTCCACCGTGCGTGGATGGGGCAGGTCGATCTCGACGATCCTCGAGATCCTGCCCGGCCGCGGCGACATCACGACGACGCGGGTCGAAAGGAAGACCGCCTCGGGGATCGAGTGGGTCACGAAGACCACGGTCGTCCGGGTGCGCGCCCAGATCTCCATCAGCTCGAGGTTCATGCGCTCACGGGTCATCTCGTCGAGGGCGCCGAATGGCTCGTCCATGAGGAGCAGCTTCGGATCGAAGGCCAGCGCCCGGGCGATCGCCACGCGCTGCTGCATGCCCCCCGAGAGCTGCCACGGATGGCGGCCGCCGAAGCCCTCCAGCTCCACCAGCCGGAGGAGCTCGGTGGACCGCTTCTCGCGCTCAACGCGGGCGAAGCCCATGAGCTCGAGAGGAAGCTCGATGTTCTTGGCGACGGTCCGCCAATCCATCAGCACCGGCGCCTGGAAGACCATGCCGTAGTCGCGATCCAGGCGCGCACGCCGTGCCGGCTTGCCGTTGACCTCGATCGTTCCGGTCGAGGGTGACGTCAGGTCGCCGATGAGCCGGAGCAGGGTGGACTTCCCGCAGCCGGACGGCCCGATCAGCGAGATGAACTCACCCGAGCCGATCGTCAGGTCGATGCCCTCGAGGGCACGGACGCCGCCGGCCTCCGTGCCGAACGTCTTCCCGAGGCCGGCGACCTTCACCACGGGGCTCGAGGCGGTGCTGGAACTGGCTCCCTGAACCGGGGCTGCGTGCGTCACGATCGGCTCCGATGCGTCATCCACCGGCGGCCGGCCGGTAGCGGTTCCGGGTCAGGAGCGTCTCGGCGAGCCGGACCAGCCCGACGAAGCTCAGCCCCAGGATCGAACAGACGATGATCGTGGCCCAGAGGCGCTCGGGCCCCTGGCTGTAGTACTGGTTGTAGTTGAGGAGCGACGCCCCGAGCCCGTCCGGGATCCCGGACGGCAGCTCGCCGATCAAGGCCCCGATCACCGACGCGGCGGCCGCGACCCGCAGCGACGAGAATAGGTACGGCACCGACGTCGGCAGCCGCAGCTTCCAGAGGACCGCCAGCCTGCCCGCGGCGTACGACCGCATCAGCTCGAAGGCTCTCGGGTCGGCCGCCCGCAGCCCTCGCAGCGCGGCGATCGTCACGGGGAAGAACGTCAGGTAGGCGCTGATGATCGCCACGGAGACCCAGCCCGCCTTCGTCGCGACAACGATGAGCGGCGAGATGGCAAGGATCGGCACGGCCTGGGATGCCACGACGTAGGGCACGAAGGCCCGCTCGGCGAGTCGCGAGTGGACGAACCCGATGCCCAAGAGCAGCCCGAGGAGCCCGCCGACGGCGAACCCGATCAGCGCCTCACGGAAGGTGAAAAGCGCCTGTTCGGCAAGGATCAGGCCGAGGGCCGGGCCGTTGCGCTGGGCGGGCGCGGCGAACGCCCCCACGACCTCCCAGATGTGCGGCAGCGACAGGTCCGTCGCGATCCTCGACCGCATCGGCGGCCGGTGCTCGATGTCGATCGGGATTCCGAGAAGCGACGTGTGGATCCGCCACGGATCGCCGAAGAACCACTTGAAGCCTTCCCAGACGAGCGCGAGGACGACGAAGATCGCCAGCCAGACCAGCGCGATCCGGAGTCGGCGCCGCCACGGTCCGACGCGGACGCCCGGACCCTCCCGGGCGGCGGCGACCATCTATCCGGTGACCGCCTGGTCGGCGATGTCGAGGGCCCGATCGATGATGTCGAAGCCCTCGGCGAGCTGCTCCTCGGTGATGCACAGCGGCGGGTTGGTGTGGATCGAGTTGTTCGGCGCGAAGGTGAACAGGTCGTTCTCGCGGAAGAACTTGCCGATCGCCTTCATCTCGTCCGAGGTCCCGTTGTAGGGCGTGAGCGGCGTCCAGGGGTCTCGGCTCCGGACGAGGTCGATGATCCCGAAGAGGCCGAGGTTCCGGGTGGCGCCGACCGAGGGGTGCTTCGCCGCGAGGCGGTCGTGGTGGGACTTCATCACCGGCCCCAGGCGCTGGGCGTTGCCGATGAGGTCGTCCTCCTCGTAGACCTGGATCGTCGCGAGGGCCGCCGCGAGGCTGACGGGATGCGACGAGTAGGTCAGGCCGCCGTAGAACATCTTCGACTCGAACGCCTCCGCGATCTCGTGGCGCATCGCGACCGCGCCCAGCGGCAGGTACGAGCTCGTGAGCCCCTTGGCCATGGTCATGAGGTCCGGCACCACGTCCCAGTGATCGACGGCGAACCAGCGACCGGTGCGCCCGAAGCCGGCCATGACCTCGTCGCAGACCATCAGGATGTTGTTGCGGGTGCAGATCTCTCGGACGCCTTGGATGTAGCCGTCGGGCGGGATCAGGATCCCGTTCGTCCCGACGATCGTCTCGAGGAAGACCGCCGCGATCGTGTGGGCGCCCTCGTAACGGATGACGTCCTCGAGGCCCTGGAGCGACTCCTCGACCGGCCGCGGCTCCTTCTCGCCCCAACGGTGGGTGTCCGGGTAGCGGACGACCCCGACGAGGCCGGGCTCGTTGGCCCAGCGGCGCGGGTCGCCCGTCAGCGTCATCGCCCCGAAGGTCGCGCCGTGGTACGCGCGGTAGCGGGCGAGCACCTTGTGGCGGCCGGTGTGATGGCGGGCCAGCTTGATCGCGTTCTCAATGGCCTCGGCGCCGCCGAGGGTGAAGAACACCTTGTCGAGATCGCCGGGGAGGATCTCCGCCAGCCTCGTGCCGAGCCGTCCGCGGATCTCCGTGGCGAATCCCGGCATGACGTACTGGAGCTTCGTCGCCTGCTCGGTGATCGCGTCGATGACGCGGCGGTCGCCATGGCCGATGTTCACGGACATCAGCTGGCTGTTGAAGTCCAGGATCCGCTTGCCTTCGGGGGTGTAGAGGTAGACCCCCTCGGCGCGATCGATCGCGATTGGGTCGAGCTGGCCCTGGACGGACCACGAGAAAAAGGTGTGGGCCCGATTCTGGGCGACGATCTCCTCGCTGGTCATGCGCGAGGTCGTGGATTCGACGGTCATCGACAAGCTCCTGCTCAGCGTCAGGCGGCCATTACACCACGCCCGCGAGCACGCTCGATCGCTCAGCCCGGGGCCGGGTCGCCTCCCCCGGTTCGGCGGACGACCGTCTCCCAGAGCCGGCGGCGGTCGCGCGCGCTCAGGCGCGTGAACGGCGCCCGATCGAATGGCCGTGGCCGCCGATCCAGGAACAGCCGGCCATTCCCGATCTCGGTCCTGGGCGCCGTCGCGAGCCAGATGATCGTGTCGATGCCCTCCTCCGGCGTCCGGAGGATCGGGCCCATGAGGCGATCGAAGCCGGGGAGTGAGTCCGACAGGCCCGGCGTTCGAGCCCAGCCGGGGTGCATCGCGTTGAACGCGATCCCCGAGTCGTTCGTGAGGCGCGTGCGGCGCGCCCACTCTCGCACCAGCGCCACTTGGGCCCGCTTCGCGCGGGCGTAGAAGCGCGGGCCGTTGTACTCCACCGCCTCGCCGTCGAGGTCGTCGACCTCGATCGCCTGCGTGTACATCCCGCCGGACGTGACGGCGATGACCCGGGCGTCGTCCGACGCGCGCAGGAGCGGCATGAGCCCCGCCACCAGCGCGAACGGTCCCACGGCCATGAGCGCCATGCTCGCCTCGATCCCGTCTGGACTGGCGGTTCGGCCCGGGAAAATGCTCCCGGCGTTGTCGACGAGCACGTCCAGGCGGACCTCGGCGCCGCGGATGGATTCGGCCGCGGCACGGACGGCGACGAGCGACGACATGTCGGCCACGAATGTCGGGAAGCGGTCCTCGTCCGCCGCCGCGGTGAGCTCCTGGCGCAGCGCCGCCAGCTTCTTGGGGTCGCGCCCGAGCAGCAGGACCCGGGCGCCGAGTGCCGCCAGGGCCGTCGCCGTGGCCCGTCCGAGACCACCCGTCGCGCCCGTGAGGAGCGCGGTTCGGCCGGCCAGGGCGTCGGGCGCGGCGTCCGTCCAGCCCCACAGCTTTCGTCGAGCTCGGATCCCGATCGCGCTGAAGCTCGGGACGACCCCGAGCTCGAGCAGGGCATCGGTGACGTTCCTGTGATCCATCCGGCAATTCTCCGCGCATTCAGATCGTCCGGCGGTAGCGAGCCTGCCGTAACGCTTTCAACACTATACAAACGCTTGACAAGTAGGTCCGGCGGCGTCTAGCCTGACATTCGACAAACATTCTACGGATCGAGGACAAAGGAACATGGCCGTACTCAAGGAACGAATCGAGACTACGCTCGGCATCGACGACGCGTTCGCGTTCGTCGGCGACTTCTCGAACGCGGAGCGGTGGGACCCCGGCGTGGCGTCCTCGGTTCGGGTCGACCAGGGGCCGGTCCGGGTGGGCGCCACCTACCAGCTCGGCGTTCGCGTGGCCGGGCGGGTCGCACCGATGACGTACACGGTCACCCAAATCGAGGCGCCGCGCCGCGTCGTGCTGGAAGGGGTCGGTGCGGGCGTCAAGGCCACCGACGACATCCAGTTCGCATCCAGCGCCCGTGGCACGACGATCGACTACACCGCGGACATCCGCCTCGTCGGAATCCGCCGCCTGCTCGCGCCGTTCGCCGGCGGCGCGTTCCGCAAGATCGCCGAGAACGCCCGGGCCGGAATGCAGCGGGCCCTCGACGAGCGCGCGGCCGCGCGAGCCCAGTAGGCGGCCCGGATGCGCGTCGCCATCGTCGGTTCCGGGGTCAGCGGCCTCACCGCGGCCCACGCCCTCAACGCGGACCATGCCGTGACGCTCTACGAGCAGGACGCGGAGATCGGCGGGCACGTCCGCACGGTGAGCGTTCCGTTGGCAGGTGGCGAAATCCCCGTCGATACCGGGTTCATCGTCTACAACGAGCGCACGTACCCGCGATTCGTCGGCCTGCTCGCGGAGCTCGGGGTCGCCACCCAGGCCAGCGACATGTCGCTCGGGTCATCGTGCGCGGAGTGCGGGATCGCCTTCAGCTCGCGCGGCGCAGGTGGCTGGTACGCCTCGCGCTCGCTCGCGGCGAGCCCGGCCCACGCCCGGATGACTGTCGACGTCCTGCGCTTCTATCGCGAGGCGCGACGAACCCTCGACAGTGAGATCCGCACCACGGCGACGCTCGGGGCGTGGCTCGAGCAGCGACGCTACGGCCGCGGCTTCCGGGCCCATTTCCTGATCCCGATCGTCAGCGCGGTGTGGTCCACCGCGCCAGACCGGATCATGGAGTTCCCCGTCGACTACCTCCTTCGTTTCCTCGACAACCACGGCCTGATAGGGGTCGGCAAGTCGCCGCAGTGGCGGGTGATCCGCGGCGGCTCACGGACCTACGCCACCGCGATCGTTTCCGGCCTCCGACCCGGCGCGGTGCGAACGGGCCAGCCCGTGGTCGAGGTTGCCCGCGACCCCCGCGGCGCCACGGTGCGAACGGCGGACGGCTCGACCGCCCGCTTCGATGCCGTGGTGATGGCCACCCACGCCGACAGCGCACTGCGGATCCTGTCCGACGCCGATCCCGGCGAGCGCGATGCCCTCGGGGGATTCGACTACACGACGAACCAGGTGGTCCTGCACACCGACGCCTCGATCCTGCCGCGCAGCCGCCGGGCGTGGGCCTCGTGGAACATCGCGACGGAGGACTGCCGCGTGCCGGGCGGCGAGCTCGTGATGACCTACCACATGAATCGGCTCCAATCGATCGCCGGCGACGTCGAGTACTGTGTCTCCGTCAACCCGGGCGACCGTGTCCGGTCGGATCGTGTGATCGTCGAGCGAGCGATGAGCCACCCGCTGTACACGTTCGGCACATTGGCCGCGCAGGCCCGACTCCGCGCGCTTCAGGGACACCGCGGGACCTGGTACGCCGGCGCGCACCTCGGTTACGGCTTTCACGAGGACGGCTGCCGTTCGGGGTACGAGGCCGCCGCGGGCATTCGCGCCGCCACGGCGCGCCGCTCCGCGGCCGCCGGCAACCCGGCTGATCAGGACGTGGCGGCGTGAGGTCGCACCTCCTCACCGGCAAGGTCCGCCACCGTCGAACAGCGCCGTTCACGTATCAGCTCGAGCATGACGTCTTCTACTTCGCGCTGGACCTCACCGAGCTCGACGACGTCGCCGATCGCCTGCGCCTCGTCGCGCGCAATCGCCGCGGCGTCGTCACCTTCCGCGACGCCGACCACCTGCCGACGCCGGCGCGGGATCTCGACGCGGACGTCCGCGCGCACCTCCGGTCAGAGGGCCACGCACCGGCAACGTGGCAGATCACCCTCGTCACGAACCTCCGGATCCTCGGCTACGTCTTCAACCCGGCGAGCTTCTACCTGTGTCGGGATGGCGAGGGCACGCTCCGGGTCGTGATCGTGGAGGTCCACAACACCTTCGGCGAGCGCCACCTGTACACGCTCCAGCCGGCGGCGGCGGTCCCCGGGCTCGAAACTGACGGGCCGTTCGCGGCCGGCATGCCGAAGGCTTTCTTCGTATCCCCGTTCATCTCGATCGATGGCCGCTACGCCGTCCACGTTCGCGACGACGACTCCGGCCTGCGCATCGCCATCGTGTTGCGCCAGGAGGGCGAGGTCGCGCTCTCGACCAGCCTCGTCCTGGAGCGCCGGCCGCTGAGCGACGGGTCGCTCGTGCGGCTGCTCCTCCGCCACCCCTTGATGACCCACCGGACGATGGG
>JBKKDM010000120.1:0-17494 GCA_046707905.1 Candidatus Limnocylindrales bacterium | reverse complement strand
GCCTGGAGGTGGTCGATGCCCTCTCCGAGCGGAGCGGCGAGGTCCAGATCGCGGGCGAGGGCCATCACCGCCGGAGCCTCGCGCCCGAAGCGATCCGCGAGCCGGGCTGCGATGCGGGCGGGCCATTTCGCTTTCGTGTCTCCGAGCATCGCGGCCGCGTCCCGAAGCGGCCGCTCCAGGCTCGCGCCGATCTGCGCCAGCTCGGAGCGTGGCGCTGCCCCGACCAGTGGCAGGTCGGCCGTGCCGGACCGACGGCGCCTGGCTTCCGTGCGACCCAGCGACGCGTCGACGACGTCGCGGGCCATGACCCGATAGGTCGTGTACTTGCCGCCGGAGATCCGGACGAGGCCGCTGGCGTCCGAGGCGACTCGATGCTCCCGCGAGGCTTTGACGGTCGATCCTCCGGGGTCGCCCACGAGCGGCCGCATCCCCGCGTACGTGCCCACGATGTCGCCGCGCCCGAGGCCGATGTCCAGCTGGCGATTGACGGTCGAGAGCAGCTCGTCGACGTCCTCGTGCGGCGCTGCGACGCGCTCGGGCGGCCGCGAATCGGCGTGGTCCGTGGTGCCGATGATCCAGTGCCCAGGCCACGGGATGATGAAGACGACCCGGCCCGGGATCCGCAGCGTCATGCCGCCCTCGGCCGGCAGCCGATTGCGACGGATCACGATGTGGGAGCCGCGGCTCGGGACGAACGTGTCGCCGCCATCGAGGGTCGCGAAGCGGGTGGTGGGCTCCGCTGCCCAGACACCGGTCGCATCGATCACGCGCTCGGCCCGCACGTCGAAGCGATTCCCACTCACGAGATCCTCGACGCTCGCGCCGGTGATCCGTTCGCCATCGAGCAGCGGCGCGGTCGCACGAACGCGCGTCGCCGCAACCGCCCCGCCCGCGAGCGCCGTCCGAAGCACCGCGAGGGCCAGTCGCGCGTCGTCCTCGACACCGTCGTGATAGAGGATCGCGCCGGTCAGCCCCTTGCGCCGCAGGTTCGGGGCGTACTCGATCGCGCTCGACGGCCTGAGGTGCCTGGAAAACCCACCGTCGCGGCGCGCGCCCAGCAGGTCGTAGAGGAAGATGCCGCTCCCGTAGAAGCCCTGGTGGAACAGCGGGATGCCGTAGATCGGAAAGAGGAACGGCTCCAGGCGCACGAGGTGGGGCGCCAGCCGGAGCAGCCGCGCACGCTCCGACAGCGCCTCGTAGACCAGTCCGAAGCGGAGCTGCTCCAGGTAGCGCAGGCCTCCGTGGATGAGCCGCGACGACCGCCCGGACGTGCCGGAGGCGATGTCGCGCTGCTCGACGAGCGCCGCCCTGAGCCCCCGGCTGGTGGCGTCCAGCAGCGCCCCGACCCCGACGATCCCGCCACCGACGATCAGGACGTCGAAGCGGTCGTCGGCGAGCGAGGTCAGCGCCTGGCGCCGCCAGTCCGGATCCTCACTCCTCGTCGCTCGCGCGGCGTCCTGCGCCTCGAGGACCTCCCAGCCCTTCACTCAGCGTCGCCTCAAGGCTCCGGCGGCCGTCGGGCGGCGATGCGCCACAGGACGAGCCCCGTCCCGACGACCAGGATCCCGATCAGGATCGGGGTGTGGAAGATGACCCGTTGCGCGTCGGTCGGAAGCACGGAGGTGAGAATCGCCGCTCCCAGCACCAGCCCCACGGCGACCGTGGCGACGATCAGGACCTCGCGCCAGCCGGCGACGCTCCCGCGCGTCCCCCCGCGCGGGCCGCCGTGGGTCCCGCCCGTCTGCGTCCCGCCCGGATCAGCCACGATCGGCCTCCTGCGGGATCCCGATGGGCGCAACGAGCACCTTGCCCGCGAGCGCGGCCCCGCGCCTGGTGAGCAGGCCCGTCTTCGGTCGGTGGAAGGTGACCGTCAGGTCCGCGCGGACGACCGGCGAGCTCGGATCGCCCGAGGTCATGTCGACCCCCGTCGGCGTGTCCACCGCGACGATCGGCACCCTCGCCTTCCGAGCCGCCAGGATCAGCTCGACCGCGGACCGGATCGGGTCGCGAAGCTCGCCCTGGACGCCGGTGCCAAGGAGCGCGTCGACCACGATGGACGCCCGCTCGATGTCCTTGGCGAGCACCTTCAGCTCCAGCCCGGTCGACGCGACGATCCGCGCGATCCGGGGTTCGCGGTCGAGGCGGTTCCAGTTCCGGATGGCGTCGGCCGTGGCGGGCTCGCTGCCGCTCGAGACGAGGACCGCGGCTACGTCTGCACCCGCGCGCGCCAGGTGGCGGGCCGCGACGAAGCCGTCGCCGCCGTTGTTGCCGGGCCCCGCGAGGATCAGGATCGTGCCCCGCTTCCACCGCTCCGTCGCCTCCGCGATGGCCTTGACCGCGGCGGCCACCGCCACGCCCGCGTGCTCCATCAGCAGCTGACCGGGCACGCCGAGCTTCTGCGCTCGCAGGTCGGCGCCGGTCATCGCCTCCGCGCCGATCGCCGGCCGCGCCGCCGCATGGGCCCAGCGCGACCGAAGCCCGCGCAGATCGAGCTCGAGAAGGTCGGCATCGTCCGCCGGCAGCGGAAACGTCGGATCGGCCGCGGCCGCTGTCGTCCTCGTGGTCACGCCGGAAGCGTACCGGAGGGCGATCGCCCCCCGATTCGGCGTCGCGCCCCGCTTCCGTCAGCCGGGCATGCCCGGCTAGAGCATCTCTTCGCGGGCCTGCTCCGCGCGGGCCGCCCCGATCGCGGTCACGACCTTCTTCTCCTCCTCGGGCGGCGGGAGCACCGCCGGCAGACCAAGCGACTCGATCCAGAGCTCTCGGGCCCAGCCCATCGTGTGGTAGAGGTGCTGATCCTCCTGCTCCTCGACCTGCTCGTAGGCCTCCGTGAGCGCCTCCTTCATCTCACCCGAGGACTTCTCGGCCACGCGACCAATGAGCTCCCAGTCCTGGTGGTCCTTCGTCTCGGCTTCGACCACGCACTCGGCCGCCACCAGCTGCGCGGCGGCCGGTCCGCCTTCGGTCCGGGCCATCTCCATGGAGCGGACGAGCGAGTCGGCCTTCATCCGGACCACGGCCCGACCCGGCGTCTCGACCTCGGGATCGAGCCCGATCCGGTCGAACGTGGACCGGAGGATCGCCTCGTGGGTCCTCGTCTCGTCGAGGTACTTCTCCCACTCCTTCTTGAGGTCCTCATTGAGGGCGCAGGAGATGGCGGTCTCGTAGACGAGCTGCCCGCCCATCTCGACCTCGAGCGATTGGTACAGGAGCTCCTTGACCTGGCTGTCATCCATGTGAGTTCACCCCATCAGTGGTTCGAGCGCATGGCTCGATCAGTCGTCGTTGCGACCCTATTTGAGGAAGCGATCCGAGAAACCACTGCGCAGTGGCTTGAGCCGTTGCAGCGAGACACCATCTCTTGGCTGGGCACGCCGTGCGCGAGACGGGCCCGCCCTGGCCGACTGGAGTCGAGCTCCACGAGTCCGTCTCGCGCCAAGCCCGCCAGGGCCGCGTTGACGGCGTCCTCTTCGTGCTGCCCGAGTGGCGACGCGATTACCTGCCACCGTCCGTTCGGGGCGTCGCGAAGCAGGTCGACGATCCGACCCCGAAGCCATCGACTGGTCGTCTCGAACGGTTGCTGCGCGGCCCTGGTGGTCCCGGCCCGAGCGCCGGTCTCGGGTGGCCCGCCCGAACGCAGGGCGACGCAGTGCTCGGCAAGCGGGCAGCTGTCGCAGCGCGGATCACGCTTGCGACAGATCGTGGCGCCGATGTCCATCAGCGCGTGCGTCCAGGCGGCGGATCGATCGGCGGAAACGAAGCGGTCGGCAGTCGCCTGACGCTGGCGAGCCTCGGACGGAAGCGGTCCGACGGTGCGATCGAGAACTCGTCGGACGTTGGTGTCGAGCGCGGCCACCGGGCCGCCGAACGCGATCGCCACCACTGCCCGGGCTGTATACGGGCCGACACCGGGGAGCGCTTCGAGGTCGTCGAGCGAGTCGGGGACGCGGCCCTGATGGTCCTCGACGATCCGAATCGCTGCCGCCCGCAATGCCACGGCCCTGCGGTTGTACCCGAGCCCGCGCCAGGCGCGGATGGCCTCCGCCACCGATACGACCGCCAGGGCCGCCGGATTCGGATAGCGCTCGATGAAGGTCGCCCACGCCTCCGCCGCGCGAGCTGCCTGCGTCTGCTGGGCCATGACCTCGGAAACCAGGACGGACCACGGGTCCGCGCTCCGCCGGAACGCGAGGTCCCGGCCGTTCGCGTCGTACCACGCGAGGGCGGCGGCCTGGAGCTCCGCTGGCGCCGCCGCGCGATGGCTCCGAAGCGCCGTCATCCGAGCGGCAGGCGGTCGCCGATCCGCCAGCGACCGGATGCGTCCTCGACGAGCAGCGCCGCTGAGCCGACCCGCCGACGGAACGGCAGCTTGGGCCGCGTCGCGGCGATGAGCACGGGCAGGTCGACGTCGACGTTCGCGAGCGTCAGGTGCGGGATCACGGTGTCGTGGATGCCCTCGTACGGGCGGTACCCCGGGAACGCTGCCGCCAGGGCCTCGGTCAGCGCGATGAACGGCGCCGCGGGCTGGGGCGCCAACCAGGCGACGCCCTCCTCAGCCGGGCTGGGATCGAAGGACGTCACTTCCCGGAACTCGACCACGAACGCCGGGGTCCCCGAGGTCGCAGCTCGTGCTCGGTCGAGTGTCGCCTCGTCGATCGACGCCGAGGGCACGAACGGGAACAGCAGCGTCACATGCGCCGGGACGCCGAGGCGGGCGTTGTCGACATGGTCCAGCCGGATCTGCTCGAGCGCTTCAGGCAGGCTGATCGGGACGACGATCGCACTCCTGCCGTCCGCCCGTTCCACCTGCTGATCCTGTCAGATATCACCGGCCGTAATGCACGACGAGCCGGCACCACGTGAATCGCCGGTAGCGGCGCTCGGAGCGCCGAGGTCCACGTTCGATCGGACCGGCGAGCAGGCCGCCCGGGCGTGAGTTGGCGCCGTCGAGTTGCCTTGGATCACGAGCAGTGGTAAGCGATTGGAACCCGCCGGGATTCCGGCGCGGGCAGCGTGGGGATTGATGTTCGTGGTGGCGGCGGCCGCGACACGGGCGGCGCCGCGACGGGGCGGATGCCGCGGGGCGGATGGCCCGCTGCCCCGCGATCTGCGTCGGCTCAGCCGCCGATGTTGATCATCACGTGCTTGATGAACGTGTAGTCCTCGAGCGCGTACTTCGAGCCGTCCTTGCCGTACCCGGACTGCTTCACGCCGCCGTGCGGGGTCTCCGACGTGAGCGTGAAGTGCTCGTTGATCCAGACGTGGCCGAACTGGAGCGCCTTCGCGACCCGCATCGCCCGGCCCACGTCCGAAGTGAACACGGAGGAGGCCAGCCCGAAGGGCGTGTCGTTGGCCCACTGGACCGCGGTCTCCTCGTCGCTGAAGCGCTGGACCGTGACCACCGGGCCGAAGATCTCGTCCTGGATGATCTCGGACTTCTGATCGGCGCCGGCGATGATCGTCGGCTCGTAGTAGTACCCAGCGCGGTCGGGCCGGTTGCCGCCCACGACCACCTCGGCCGAGCCGCGCGCACGGTCGACCATGCCAGCAACCTTGTCGGCGTGGCCTTCGGCGATCAGGGAGCCCATGTCGATGTCGTCCGCCTCGGCCGGGTCGCCCCATTTGATCGAGCGAACCTGCTCGGCGAGCTTGTCGACGAACTTGTCGTAGACCTTCGGGCCGGCGATGACGCGCGTCGCCGCGGTGCAGTCCTGGCCGGCGTTCCAGTAGCCGGCGGCCTTGAGCGTCTCGGCCGCGAGATCGAGGTCGGCGTCGTCGAAGATGATGACCGGCGCTTTGCCACCGAGCTCGAGGTGGAGGCGCTTGACCGTCTCGGCGCCGATCTTGGCGACGCGTTTGCCGGTCGCGGTGTCGCCGGTGATCGAGACCATCCGGACCTTGGGATGGCCGACCAGGGCGTCGCCGATCGCGCTCCCTTCGCCCGAGATGACGTTCACGACGCCCGGCGGGAAGACCTCGGCCAGCGTCTCCGCGAAGGCGAGGGCCGTCAGCGGCGTTCGAATCGAGGGCTTGAGGACGACGGTGTTGCCGGTTGCGAGCGCCGGCCCGAGCTTCCAGCTCGCCATGTAGAGCGGGTAGTTCCACGGGGCGATCGAGGCGACGACCCCGATCGGATCGCGCCGGATGATCGAGGTGTGGCCGGCCAGGAACTCGTTGGCCGCGAGCCCATCCATGACCCGCGCGGCGCCGGCGAAGAACCGGAAGAGGTCCACGCAGACCGCAATTTCGTCGATCGCTGCACCGACGGGCTTGCCGGCGTTCGCGCTTTCCAGGCGGCCGAGCTCATCGCCCCGCGCCTCGAGCGCGTCCGCGAGCTTGAGGAGCATCAGGCTGCGGTCCTGGGGCGTGGTGTTCTGGTAGCTCTGGAAGGCTTTGTCGGCGGCCTCGACGGCGCGATCGACGTCCTCCGAGGACGACTTGGGCACCGTGGCGATGACCTGGCCGTTGGCCGGGTTCTCGATCTCGAGCGTCTGGCCGCTCGCCGATTCGACGAACTCGCCCCCGATAAATTGGCGGTAGGTCTTGACCCGCTCCATCACGTCGGTCATCGAAAAGGCTCCTCAAGTGCTCATTTCGTGTGCGCGGCGGCCTCCCGGCGCGCGAATCGCACGGATCGAGGCACCATTCTAGCCATGGCGAACCACATCCCCAGCGCGCTCACCAGGCCCGACGGCCTGATCTTCGACCTCGACGGCACGCTCGTCGACACCGTCGGCGCCCGCATCGACGGCTGGGTTGAGGTGCTGTCCGGCGAGGGCTTCGAAGTCTCGCGCGACCAGGTTGGCCCGATGATCGGGATGGACGGCAAGCGGCTCGCGCGGGAGGTGGCGGAGGCCAATGGGCAACGGCTGGACGACCCAGCCGCCGAGCGGATCGATCGGGCCGCGGGCGAGGCCTTCGACCGGCGGAACACCGCGCCCCGGACGCTGCCCGGGCTCGCCGCCGTGCTGGCGGCGATCGCGGAGCGGGGGCTGCCCTGGGTTATCGCGACGTCCAGCCGCAAGGCCCAGGTCGCGGCCTCCGTCGCGGCGCTCGGACTCGAAAGCGAGCCGGAGATCGTCGACGGCAGTCACGTCGAGCATGCCAAGCCCGCGCCTGACCTGCTCCTCCTTGCGGCGGAACGTCTTGGCCTGCCGCCGGAGCGCTGCTGGGCCGTCGGCGACTCCACCTGGGACATCCGCGCGGCCGCGGCGGCAGGGATGGCCGGCATCGGAGTGACGGCCGGATCAGCGGTGGGCAGGGGCGACCTGGAGGCCGCCGGCGCTGCCCGGGTCGTGGCCTCGCTGGCGGAGCTCGCCGACCTCCTCGGAACGTCCCGCAGCAGGGCTGACCCCTAGCGGGCGACCACGAGCACGGCGACGAGAATCGCGATCGCGGCCGCGAAGACGATCACGTCGAGCGGGTGCCAGCGGACGGGTCGATAGGTCGAGCGGCGACCCGTGCCGAACCCGCGGGCGTCCATCGCGATCGCGAGCTGGTCGGCGTGCCGGATCGCGCGCACCAGCAGCCCGATCACGAGGCGCGGGTGCCACTCGCGGAGCCCGCGGAGCCGGCGTGTCGACCGCAGGGTGCCGAGGTCCTCGGCCAGGCGCGGGACCGCCTGGTACGCGGCGAGCGTGCCGTACGCGAACCGCGGCGAGACCCCGGCCAGCTGGACGAGCGAGTCCACGAGGTAGGTCGCGTCGGTCGTCAGCGCGAACACCGCGCCGACGCTGATGATCGAGAGGACCCGGGCGCCGAGCCCGGCCGCCGCGTCGAGCGCCTCCTGCGTGATCCGCAGCGGCCCGAGCCGGGCGAGCTCCGTCGCGAGCGGGTCCGGGTTGTGCGTCGAGAACAGGAGATTCGCCAGCGCGATCCCCAGGACCGCGAGCCACAGGGGCGCGATTCGCCGCGCCAGCGCAGCCGGGGAGACGCCACCGAGCTGGAAACCGGCAATGAGCGCGACCAGCGTCAGGATCAGCGGCGGGCGGACGTCGATCGTGAGCCCCAGCCCGACCAGCCACGCGAGCGCGATTCCGAGCTTGGCCAGCGGGTTGGTCCGCCCGAGGAGACTCTCGCGCTGATCCGGCCCGACCTCCGGGGCGAGGATCGCGGCGCTCATGCGCGGCTCCTGGCGCGCGGTGGCCGTGGCTCCGGCGGCGGCACGGTCGTGACCGCTGGCTCGTCCGCCACGATCCAGCCGCCGGCCCGCTCGCCCCGCCGATCCGTGGCCTCGCGGCCGAACCGCTCGTGATGGGTGGCCGCGAGGACGGCGCTCCCCTGCCCGACCAGCTCGTCGAGCGCGGCCACCAACGCCTCGTGGCCTCGTCGGTCCTGGCCGTAGGTTGGCTCGTCGAGGGCGAGCAGGAGCGGCCGGCGGGCGAGCCCGGTCACGAGTGAGAGCCGTCGCTGCTCTCCGCCGGAGAGCCGGTACGGGCTGCGGTCGCCGAACGACTCCAGCGGGAGCGCGAGCCGCTCGCACAGCTCGTGGGCATAGGTGACCTGCTCGGGCGCGAGGCCCAGCTCGACCTCCTCTCGAACGCTGTCGCCGAGGAAGCCCAGCTCCGGATCCTGCACGACGTAGCCGGCCAGGCGGGAGACCTGGATCGGCGGGAGCCGCCACGGATTTCGCGAGCCGAGCCGAACCTCGCCGGCGAGCGGCCGCAGCAGCCCGAGCGCGAGCCGCAGGAGCGTCGTCTTGCCGCTGCCGTTCGCGCCGACCAGGGCGATACGGTCACCGGGAGCGACGCGCAGCGAGATGTCGCGCAGGACCGGCTCGCCGCCCCCGAATCCGAACCGAACATCGTCCAGCTCCAGGATCGGCAGTGATCCGGCCTCGACGGTCGGGCCCGCGGCCCATCGGAATCCGCCCTGGCCCTCCGTGGCTGCGACCTTCTCGGGGGACAGGCCGATCGTGGCTCCGCCGGGCGCGGCCGACCGCCGTGCCCCGTCAGGCGATCGACCGTCCGCCTCCGGCAGCCAGACCCCAGCCCGCTCGAGGGCCTTGCCGGATCGCGAGAGCACGTCCGCGGGCGGCCCGACGTCGATCGGGCGGCCGTCCGACCCGAGCGCGAGCACGAGGTCGGCGAGCGGCCACGCGAGCGAGGCTCGATGCTCCACGAGGACGATCGTCGCGGCCCGCTGCGCGCGCAGGGAGGACAGGATCCGGGCCACCACGGCCGCGCCGTCCGGATCGAGATTGGCCGTCGGCTCGTCGAGCACCAGGAGGCCCGGCGCCGGGGCCAGCACGCCGGCGATCGCGACCCGCTGCTGCTCTCCGCCTGACAGTCGGTTCGAGTGCCGGCCCTCGAATCCCGCGAGCCCCACGGCCGCCAGGGCTTCGGGCACGCGCGCCCGCATTGCCACGAGCGGCCAACGCAGGTTCTCGAGTCCGAACGCGACGTCGTCCCCCACGCGCTCCATCACCAGCTGGCTGGCGGGGTCCTGGAGCACGATCCCGGCCCCGATCTCCGTCGTCGACGGAAGCACCGGCGCGTCCTCGACCGCCACCTCCCGGTCGTCGATGCGGACGGAGCCCTGCCACGCCCCCGGGAACTCGCTGGGCAGGAGGCCCGCGATTCCCCGAGCGAGGGTGCTCTTGCCGGAGCCGGATGGTCCGACGACGAGCAGCACGGAGCCGGGCGCGACCCGGAGCTCGACGTCCCGAAACGCCGGCCGGCTCGCCCCCGCGTACGTGAAGCCGGCGCCCGCCGCCTTGATCCCCCGAGGCGGCGCGGCCGTGGGCGTCGTGCTCAGGCCGCAGGGTCTCGGAGGACGCCCGATCGCCGCAACGACCGCTCGATGGCGAGCGAGCCGAAGACCGCGAATGCCACGGCCGAGATGCCCATGACCACCAGGCGCAGGACCTGGATGTCGATCGAGATCGAGGCGTAATAGATCGTCCAGTCGTGGACCCAGGCCCCGAGCGCCGACGCCAGGGCAGCGATTGCCAGCACCACGACCGACCACAGGCGATAGCCGGTGAAGGCGAAGACCAGCTCGGCCGCGGCCCCCTGGACGAACGCGGAGAGCAGCGTGTCGGGTCCCCACGGGCTACCCAGGAGCACGGAGACACCTGCTGCAACGAGCTCGGCGAGGAGGGCGGCGCCGGGCTTCCGGACCAGCAGCGGCGCGAGGATCACCGGCACGAGCCACATCCCGTACACGATGTCGGCCCATGGGGGCGCGACCCAGCCGAGTGAGGCATAGAAGCCGTTCCAGACGAAGAAGACGACGCCGAACACGACGCCGACCATCGCCGCGAGCAGGATGTCGCGGGTCCGCCACGCGGCGAAGGGGTTCGGGGGAGCTCCGGGCTGGGCCCGATCCAGGGTTGTCATCGGCTCGATCGCCTCCAGTTTCGGTCAGTTGAACGAATGACGCCGTTCTCCGATACGGGAGAACGGCGGACGTCGAGCGTTGGGCCTGCTTCCTTCGCCGGTACGAGCCGGATCAGGTTCGGCGGGTCTGTGGTCGGGCCACACTCTCAGCGCGTCGGCGCTCCCCGGAGGCGGTGTTCAATTGCCGTCATGGTACGGCCGGCGTGTGGATCCGGCTCACCCGGTCCCGGATCCAATCGAGCTCGTCCGCGACGACCTGTGGCCCGGCAACCTCGTTGTGGAGCTCGTGCCGGAGGCCCGGATAGACCTTCCGCGTGACCCCGACGTGGCCCTCGAGGGGCTCGCTCGCGGCCGGCGGGACGATCGCGTCGTCGGACCCGTGGACCACGAGCGTCGGGATGGAAAGCCGGTCGAGCGAACCCGCGACCCGGCGCTGCTCGCCGAACGCCGCGTGGGCGAATCTGACGGTCGACTTGTGCTGATTCAGCGGATCCTTCACGTAGGCTGCGCCGACGCCCGGGACGCACGACAGGTCGTTCGGGTCGAGGCGATTGGACATCGCGAGACCCGGCGCCACCCGCCGCAGCGACCCAACCAGCGCCCGCTGCCACAGCGGGACCCGGGCGCCGATCGCCGGCGCCGAGAGCACGAGGAGGTCCGGCCGCGCCCGCCCGTCGAGCACGTACCCCAGCGCGATCAGCCCGCCCATCGAGTGGCCCAGCAGGACCAGCGGCCGGCTCGGCGCGATCGATCGGACGGCGAGGAGGCGTTCCTCGAGGTCGTCGTGGAACTGCGACCAGCGGTCGATGGACGCTCGCGGACCGCCGGAGCCGCCGAATCCCCGGAGGTCGAAGCCGTGGACGTCGAGTCCGGCCCGTGCCAGCTGGGCGCCGACGTGCTCGTACCGGCCGCAGTGCTCGGCGAGGCCGTGGACCAGCAGCACGGAGGCACAAGGCTCGCCCTCCGGGACCGCCCAATGCCGCAGGAGCAGGGGCGTGCCGTCCTTCGCCGTGATGTGCTCGACGGAGGCGCCGGGATTCGCGGGGCTGGAGGTCGCGGAGGCCAGCGTGCTCACGGCTGCGAGCCTAGGTCACCCACGCCCGGGTGGTTCGTGCCAAATCCTCGCGGGGCGTCGCTTGGGCAGGCTCCTGTCACCTTCCGGGGGCCCGGACGCCCAGTCCGAGCGTGGATCGACCACGGCGGCGCCGTTGGAAACGGCCGCGCGGCCCAACGTCGTGCCCAAGCGACGCTGCGCGTGAATCTGACACCGAATCGCCGGTACTCGCGCTATAACGCTCGCCTGGCGTGCATCTGGCGGATCGAGCCATGCACTCCCCGTCGCTGGTAACCCGAGCCGGCAATTCCCGCGGCATGCCGGAACTACCATCGCCGACATGGCGTGGCTCGAGGTCGGCGATCGGGTGTTCACCTGGCGGTTCAAGTTCTTCGACCAGCAGATCGGCCTGATCCTCGGCGGGAGCGACGTTGTCGTCATCGACACCCGCTCGACGCCCGTCCAGGCCGCCGAGATCGCCGACGGCATCCGCGAGCTGACCCGCGACCCGGTCTCGATCGTCCTGAACACCCACTGGCACTGGGATCACACGTTCGGCAATCGGACATTCCGTCCGGCAACGATCTGGGGTCACGCGCGGGTCCCGGCCCGGCTCATGGGGCAAGGCCCCGGCGTGATCGAGCGGGTCGCCGCGGAGATGCCGGCCCTCGCGAATGACATCCGGCAGGTCGAGGTCGATCCGCCGGACCGAACCTTCGACGACGTGGCGACGGTCATGGCGGGCGACCGGGAGCTCCGCCTGAGCTACCTCGGGCGGGCCCACACCGATACCGACATCGCCATCGAGGTGCCCGATGCGAACGTCCTGTTCGCCGGCGACCTCCTCGAGGAGGGTGCGACGCCAAGCTTCGGCGACAGCTATCCGCTGGAGTGGCCGGACGCGGTCGAGCGGCTGCTCCCGCTCGCCACGGGCGCAGTCGTGCCTGGGCACGGCGCGGTCGGCGACCGCGCCTTCGTCGAGACCCAGCTGGCGGAGTTCCGCGCCCTGGCCGCTCAGGCCCGAGGTGTCCACGCCGGCGAGCTGGACATGGACGGTGCGATCGCCGCGTCGCCCTACAGCCGCGAGACCGCCCGCGCGCCCCTCGAGCGCGCGCTCCAGCAGCTGCGAGGCGAGCTCGACTGACCCGGACTGCCGCAGCCCGCCTCGGAATCCCGGACTCAGTCGATAGCGCGGCGACTGGCCGAATTCCGTCAGATGGTCACCGAGCGACGCTTCGTCAGGAGCGCTCGGGAGCCAGCCGAAGGAACCACGCTCATTCCCTGTCGTCTGACGGCAAATACAGTTACCGGGTGACTCGGTGACGGGAAGTCAGTGACGAACAGTCACCCGGTACCGATATGACGGAATTCGCCAGGGCGGAGACGGCTACGCGGCAGCGGCCGCCGCCGACGAGCCGACCGCGTCGCCCGTGGCGCGATCGAAGAGGTGGAGCTTCTCGAGCGGCAACTTGAGATCGAGCACGTCGCCCGGCTTCACCCGGTTCTCAGAGCTCACGACCGCGACCACGTCGCCCTCGTGGCCCGGGACCGTCACATGAAGCAGCTCCTCGTCGCCGAGGAACTCCACGACGTCGGCCTTGGCCCGGATCGTCGCCGAATTCGGGAAGTCACCGATCTCGAGGTGCTCGGGGCGGAAGCCAGCGACGAAGTCGCCGGAGGCGGTGTCAATTCCGGCCCGGTAGCGGGTCGGGATCGGCAGGGTCACGCCCTCGCCCTTCACCTCGGCGCCGTCCCGGTTGACGTTGATGAAGTTCATCGACGGGCTGCCGATGAAGCCGGCGACGAACAGCTTCCTGGGGCTGTCGTAGAGGTCCTTCGGCGTTCCGACCTGCTGCAGCTCGCCCTTGTCCATGACCGCGATCCGGGTGCCCATCGTCATGGCCTCGACCTGGTCGTGGGTGACGTAGACCGTGGTCGTGCCGAGGCGCTGGTGGAGGCGCGCGATGTTGGCGCGGGTCTCGACGCGCAGCTTGGCGTCGAGGTTGGAGAGCGGCTCGTCCAAGAGGAAGACGGACGGCTCGCGCACGATCGCTCGCCCGAGAGCGACGCGCTGGCGCTGCCCGCCGGACAGCTCGCGGGGCTTCTTCTGGAGGTTCTCGAGGCCGAGCAGTCCCGCCGCCTCCTTGACCCGCCGATCGATGTCGGCCTTGGGCGTCTTCCGGAGCTTCAAACCGAAGGCCATGTTGTCGTAGACCGACATGTGCGGGTACAGGGCGTAGCTCTGGAAGACCATCGCGATGTCGCGATCCTTCGGGGCGACGTCGTTCACGACCCGCTCACCGATCTTGAGGGCGCCCTCGGTGACCTCTTCGAGGCCCGCGATCATCCGCAGGCTCGTGGTCTTGCCACATCCGGAGGGGCCGACCAGGACCATGAACTCGCCATCCTCGATCGCGAGGTTCAGTTCCTTCACGGCGGCAAAGTCGCCGTAGCGCTTCCAGACGTTGTCAAACGTCACGGTGGCCATGTGCGCACTCCTCCCCGGCCGATGGCGACATCGCGGGCCCTTGCATCTCGACGCGACTGGAGATCGCGCCGTCGACGGACCCCGTACGTGGCGCCCCTGGCGGGACGGATCGATCCTACCAGCATTGCGTGGTGGGCCCGAAGGCCCGGCTGTCAGATCGAGCTGCCGCAGGCGCGACACTTGGTCGCGGCCGGGGCGTTGGCCTCGAAGCAGAACGGGCAGCCCTTCGTCTCGGCCTCGACCTCTGCCTTGATGAACATCTTGGAGATCCGCCAGACCACGAACGCGACGATCGCAAAGGCGATGATGGCGTTGACGAAGGCGCCATAGCGGATCGCCGCGCTGCCATCGGCGTTGAGGTTGATGGCCAGCTGCGAGAAGTCCACCCCGCCGAGGAGCCGGCCGATCGGCGGCATGATGATGTCGTTCACGAGCGAATCGACGACGGTCCCGAGGGCCCCGCCGATGATCACGCCAACGGCCAGCGCGAGCGCATTGGTCTTGAGCAGGAAGGCCTTGAACTCTCCGACCACGGTGGGCCTCCTCGTGGTTCGTCCGGCGTCGATTGCGCAAGACGTCGGGCCATCGTAGTCATCCCGGCGCGCGGAGGCGAGGGACTTTCCGCAAGGCGGCGAGCTTCGGTCAGCGACCCTGAACCCCGGCCTTCGCAGCCGCGCGTGTTCAGCCGACGGTGCGAACGTCGAGGGCCCGACCCCAGTCGAATACGCGGACGGCCAGGAGCACGCCGAGCGCGGCGACCACGAGGATGGCCGAGGCCGCGATCGACGCATCGAGGTCGCCGCCCTGGAACTCGCTGTACACGACGAGCGGGAGGGTCTGCGTTTGGCCCGCGACGTTGCCCGCGAACATGATCGTCGCCCCGAACTCGCCGAGGGCTCGAGCCCAGGCCATCACCAGCCCGGCCGCGAGGGCCGGTGCGGCCAGCGCCATCGTCACCGAAGTGAAGACCTGCCGCTCCGACGCGCCATCGACGCGCGCGGCATCCTCGAGATCCCGATCGACCGCGGCCAGGCCGGCCCGGGCGCTCCGCACGAAGAACGGCGCCGACACGAAGGTCTGCGCCAGCACGACGGCAGCCGTCGTAAAGGCGAGCTCGATTCCGGACGCCTCCAGCGCCGACCCGAGTACGCCCCGCCGCCCGAACACGAGGAGCAGCGCGAGTCCGGCAACCGCCGGTGGCAGCACGATCGGCAGGTCCACGATCGTGTCGAGCAGCCATTTGCCCCGGAACTGCCGCCGTGCCAGGACGAACGCGAGCGGCAGGCCCACGAGCACGGTCAGGACGAGGCTGATGGCGGTCGTGCCCAGGCTCAACGTCAGGGCCGAGATCACGGGACCCGAGCCCGCCATGGCGGGCAGCAACCCATCGACCGCCGCTCGAACCACGAGCGTCACGACAGGCAGCGCGAGGAACAGCGCCAGCAGCGCGGCGGCAAGGCCCACCGGCGCCGGCACGCGGCGCGTCCGGGCTGCGACGGCGGTCATTCTGGCGGCGGCTGGAACCCGAACCCCTGGAGGATCGCGAGGCCCTCGGGGCCGGTCAGCCAGTCGAGGAAGGCGTGGGCCTCGGCCTCGCGGGACGAGCCCTCGATGACAACCGCCGCGTAGGTCGCGAACACGTTGGAGCCGGGTGGGATCGCAACAGACTGGACGTCCGTGGACGCCACCGCATCGGTGACGTAGACGATCCCAGCGTCACCCTCGCCGAGCTCGATCTTGGCCACCACGGCCGTGACGTTCTCCTCCTTCGAGAGGACGTTGGCCGCGTAGGCGGCGGCGAAGTCGTCCGGATAGCCGGGCAGGCCCGCGAGCTGGGTGATGAGCTGGGTCGCGTAGCGGGTGATCGGGACCTCGTCGCCCGCGGCAATGATCCGAACTCCCTTGTCCGCGAGGTCCCCCGGCGATTCGATCCCGGCCGGGTTGTCGGTCGGAACGATGATCGTGAGCTCGTTGCCGGCGAAGCTGAGCATCTCGCCGGCGACGAGGCCCTGATCGACGAGCTTCTGCGGGTTAGCCGTGTCGGCGGACAGGAAGAGGTCGGCCGGCGCACCCTCCGCGATCTTGGTCGCGAGGGCCGCCGAGGAGTCGGTCGAGAGAACGATCGTGATCTCGCCGATCGTGGCCTCGTAGGCCGCCTTCGCGGCCTCGAGGACGCCCTTGAGCGACGCGGCGCCGTAGACCACGAGCTCGGCCGGCTGGGTGGCGGCGGGGACCGGCGTCGATGTTGCGGACGGGATCGGCGACGCGCCCGCGGCCGAACAGCCGCCGAGCACGACGACAAGCACGGCCGCCAGGAGCCGCTTCACGATCGCGCGTCCCGTCGGGTAGGGACCTCGACGATCACGTTCGTCGCCTTGACGACGCAGACGGCCTCGTCGCCGACCCGCAGCGCCATCTCGTCGACGGCCTCGGCGGTCATCAGGCTCACCATCCGGTGTGGTCCGGCGATCACCTCGACGACCGCCGCGACCCGGTCCTTCTCGATGCGCGTCACGATCCCGGGGAAGCGGTTGCGGGCAGAGCCCGAGACGATCGGGCGCTCGACGCCGCTGGCCCGCTTCTCGGCGAGCAGGCGCGTCACCTCCGCGATCGGCACGAGGCGCTGGCCGCCACCCGAGCGGGCCATCCGGAGGCGGCCCTCGGTCTCCCAGCGCCGAAGCGTCTCAACCGAGACCTGGAGCATCTCCGCGGCCTGCCCAACGCGGAGCGCGGGCGCCTCGCGGGACGCCGGCGATCGAACAGCCATACCTCGCTTCTTCCTCTCGTTGCGGCGGAATAGCGAGGAATGGTAGCGCGGATGGTGAGGTACAGGATCGTCGGCCGTGGCTGGCGCCGGTGCGTTGGGCGGGGCGACCTGCCGATTGGTTCCCTCGACCTCGGCTGGGACGCGGGGTAGAATTCCCGCCGCGCCGCTGGCGAGTGGCCAAACGGTAAGGCACCTGACTCTGGATCAGGGGATTGAAGGTTCGAATCCTTCCTCGCCAGCCAACCTACAACATCTAGGGCACAGCAAGCGCTGCACCACCAGATGTTGGGGTTTCGACCTCACTCGGACATCGCGCCGAGGAGGTTCGATCGTGGCTACTTCGCCTGACTACTCCCCGGTTTGTTCGCCTGATTATTCGGGCCTACTCGCCACGAACATCAGGCGATCGCCTCGCCGTCGACCGCTTCGAGCGCGGCGGCGACGCGGACAAGGCGCTCGCGGGCCTCGGCCGCGATCAACGCAACCGCCTCATTGTCGACGATGCCGAGGGCGGCCTGCGGGTCCATGATCTCGATGGTCGTGCCGCCGTCCTCTGTGCGCAGCGTGACGTTGCACGGGAGGAGTGCCCCGATCGACGGCTCCGCCTCGAGGGCGCGATGGGCGAGCGTCGGGTTGCAGGCGCCCAGGATCAGGTAGGGGTCGCGCTCGATGTCGAGCTTCTCGCGAAGCGTCGCCGCAACGTCGATCTCGGTCAGGATCCCGAATCCTTCGGCCTTGAGCAGGTCGACGACGCGGGGACGAAGGTCGTCGATCGACTCGGGACGGTGGATGCGGAAGACGTAGGCGGCTGGTGTGGTCGTCATGCTGGGACCTCCATGGGTCGA
>JBKKDM010000119.1:0-8106 GCA_046707905.1 Candidatus Limnocylindrales bacterium | reverse complement strand
GGCCAGCGATTCACGGCGCGAGTCTACGACTGCGGCAACGCCGGATGCGCGCCTTACGGCACCAGCTTGTGGACCTGCCGAGCGCCGGGAAGGCCCTTCAGCTCGTGCGTTCCCGCGTCCTCGAGACGCAGGTCGGAGCCCTCGAGGAGCGCGTGGGTCGTGGCCGAGACCATCACGTCGTCGGCGCCACCCAGGGACATCACTCGGGCCGCGGCATGCACCGCCAGGCCTCGGACGTCGTCGCCGAGGAGCTCCACCTCGCCCGTGTGGACGCCGATGCGGATCGGGAGGTCGATCGCCCTGGCCGCTCTCGACATTGCCGCCGCGGAGCGGACCGCGCGCGACGGGCTGTCGAAGATCGCGAGGATGCCGTCGCCTGTCGACTTCACCAGTCGGCCGCGGAAGGTGTTGAGCTGCTGCCGGAGCTGCGCGTTGTGCGCCGCGAGCATCTCGCTCCAGGCCCGATCGCCGAGCCGGTGGAGGGTCGCGGTGGAATCGACGATGTCCGTCATGACGACGGTCATCACCACGCCCTCGGCCCCGGTCTCCTGGGTGAGCCAGGAGTGGGCGCTGGTCCAGTCGATCGTGACGAACGGGCTGTCGCCGACGAACCACGCATCGTGCCCGGGTGGGATCTCGTAGACGGCGCAGGGGGCGACCTCGAGCATCTGGCCATCCTCGGTTTCCACGTGCAGCTGGCCCGAGATGGCGTATCCGAGGTGGTGCAGCTGGCAGCGGTCCGTGTGGACGATGCCCGGCATGTCCTTGGACCAGCGCCAGCCGGGCTGGTAGATGCCACGGGCGACCGTCGCGTCGCCGAGCTTCACGACCTGGGTGAGCCCGTTCGCGAACGTCCGCATCTCGCCGTCGGTGTCGAAGACCTGGGCCTGCAGTCGCGGCATGTCACCTCGCCGTTCGGTTGGTCGGGCTTACGGTAGCCCGACAGCCAAACCCGAGCGACGTAGGCTCTGGCCATGACTGATCGCGAACCCACCTTCGCCACATCCGCCGATGGCACGCGGATCGCCTTCGAGACCGCCGGGAGCGGGGCGCCACTCCTAATCGTCGGCGGCGCGCTCAGCACGCGAACGGACGCGCGCGAGCTCGCAGAAGCCCTGTCAGCTCGGTTCACCGCCACCTGCATCGATCGTCGGGGCCGCGGCGACAGCGGCGATACGCCGCCATACGCGCCCGAGCGCGAGATTGAGGATCTCCGGGCGGTGATCGATGCGATCGGCGGGTCGGCCTTCGTCCACGGTCATTCGTCGGGCGCCGCACTTTCCCTCGATGCCGTCGCCGCCGGGCTCCCGATCACGAGGCTGTCGATCTACGAGCCGCCCTTCACGATCGACGACACCCGCCCGCACTACCCAGAGAACTTCATCGAGACGCTCCGCGGGCTCGTCGAGTCGGGTCGCCGGGGCGATGCGGTCGCGGAGTTCTACCGCACGGGCCTGCTCATGCCGGAGCCCGCCATCGATGGCGCTCGGCAGGCGCCGAGCTGGGCCCGGGTGGAATCGCTCGCCCACACGATCGTCTACGACTTCGAGGTCCTTGGCGACCGGATCGAGGGCCGGCCGCTCCCCGCCTCGATGGCCGAGGCGATCACGATCCCGGTCCTGATCCTCTCCGGCGGGGACAGCCCGCCGACGCTCCAGAGCCCGGTGGCGGCACTTTCGAAGCTCCTGCCAAACGCGACCGCGCGAACGCTCGAGGGGCAGGGCCATGGCGCGCCGGCGTCCGTCCTCGCGCCGATCCTCGAGGAGTTCTTCGCCGGCCAGTTGTGATTTCCGAAGGCTGAAGGCCAGCCAGCTGGGGCGCCTCGCGACGTCCCAGCCAGCACGAGCACCCGATCAGCAGGCGGAAGGAGGCACTGGTACGTCGATGCGCTGGCTGCCCCCGACCGGCACGTCGAAGTACGTGGCGATCAGGACGAGGTTCTCGGTGCCGCGGTTGAACGCGGTATGGGCATTGCCTTGACCCGGGTCGACAAACGCCTTCCCCGCCGGGTAGGTCTTCTCCATGCATGCGCCCTGGTCTGCGGAAACGTAGGTCAGAGCGCCAGACACCACGACGACGACGACCGGGCCGGGATGGCTGTGCCAGCCGGTCGTGCCGCCCGGGGCGATGGTGATCTCCTGGACGACAACCTCGCCCGCGCCCGGCGCGTTCGAGACGACCAGGCCGCGCCCGGTATCGGCCTTGATCTTCACGTCGACCCGTTCGACAAAGTCGCCGCGAGCCAGAATCGGCCCAGAAAGCACGCCGGATCCAGGTGTTCCGCTGGCCGTCCCGGCGAAGCCCAGCAGGAGCACCGCGGCCGCGCTGGCGGCTGCCGTCGCGGAGTGCCGAATCGTTGAAGCACGCATGGTCCCTTCCTCCTTGGATAGGCCGACGGTGATCCGCGCAGTCGCGGAAATGTCCCCCAAGCTCATCGCGCCACTGTCCATCCCTCCTGCCTGCACTTCCCATGTGGCAAGGCGGGCGGTGGAAAGTTCCATCACTGAAGGGCTGGCGCGAATGCCCGCGTCGTGAACCTCGGCTACCTGGTAGGTAGCCCGACGCGCTACGCCGTTGGAGTCAGGCCCTCCAGCGTGGCGATCTCCTGGTCGACATAGGGGTCGGTGTCGCCGGCGGCGTCGAGCTCGGCCTTAAGGGCTCGCTGCCGGGCGAGCGCCTCCTCGTTGCGACCCAGCTCGCGGAGCGACCACGCGACCATCCACTTCGCTACGCGAGTCCGTGGGGGTTCGCCGATGCGCTCGCAGGCCGCGAGAGCCTCCTCGAAGAGGTCGAGCGCCGCGGCGTGGTCGCCGGCATCCGCGTGGAACATGCCGATGTTGTTGAGCAGCGCTGCGTCCCAGCTCCTGGCGGCGGGGTCCGTGGCGCCGCGCGCAACCGCGAGCGCCTCCTCGTGGCGCGCCAACCGCTCCTCCGGCGGCACGACGAGCGCGACCATGTGGAGGGCGTCCAGCTGTAGCTCCTCCAGGCCGGCAGATGCCGCGCGTGCCGCCGCGCCCTCGAAATGGGGGAGCGCCGCATCGGTGTCACCGGCGGATCGGAACAGTCGGCCGCGCTCGAGCGAGATTCGGACCGCGGTCTCGTCGTCACTCGCGGGCAGGCCGTCGAGCATCGCGTGTCCCTCGTCGAACCGCTCCTGCAGCCCCAGGGCCCGAGCCACCTGCGTCAGCCACGCGGCGTGCTCCGGCGTTCCCTCGGCAGCAGCAGCGGCCTCCCGGAGGCGGCCCTCGGACGCCGCGGGATTGTCGTAATCCCAGAGCGGCTTGGGATCGATCATCGGCCGCCGCTAACGCTCGCGCCCGCGTCAGCGCCGGTGCCCGGCGCCCGCTTGAGCCCGCGATACCGCGCCGCCGCCGCCGGATCCAGCTTCTCGATCGCGTAGCGGAGCATGACTCGGGGCATCGAGGCGGCATGACGGTCGAGGAACTCGAACAGCCGGGTCTCGTCGCGTTTACCGGCCTCCCGCAGCATCCACCCGACCGCTTTGTGGACGAGATCCTCGCCGTCGTCGACCAGCAGCTCGGCGATCCGGTAGGCGTCGTCGAGCTCGCCATGCCGGATGAACGCGAAAGTGCTGAGGATCGCCGTGCGGCGCTCCATCGGCCGCTCGGATCGGGCGAGGTCGTAGAGCACGTCGCGCGGCTTGTCGCGGAGGTGCTCGCCCACGACCCAGATCGCGCTCCGGTCGACGAGATCCCACGTATCGATCCGGTCATGCCGCCGGATGTACAGGTCGAAGAGCGCCTTGCGCTGCTCGGGCGCGAGCTTCCGATCGCGCGCCTGGAAGTCCATCAGGCTGACCGCGCCGACCTTGGCGAGGTGTTGGTCGCTCTCGAGGAGCCGCTCGACCTCGTCGAGCGTCATGCCGATGTGCTCCTTCGCGAGCGCGAAGACCTGGCCCATCCCGACCGGCGCCTGGAGCGCATTGAGCCTCGCGAGGAAGCCGTCGGCGGTCAAATCCATCGCCCAAGTGTGCCGCGTCGCTCAGGCGCGGCGGTACGCGATCTCCCAGCGCACGGCCCATGTCTCGCCGCGGTCGCGGCTGAGCTCCCAGGTCCACCGGAAGCCATCGGCCTCGACGTCGCGGAATGCCATCCGCTGGCGGGCGTTCGGGCCGAGCTCGGGTGCGTCGCGCACGAACGCGAAGCAGCCATCGACCCGCTCGCCGACGAGGTCGTAGTAGCCGCCCTGGTTGTCGACCCAGGTCTGGCGCCAGACCGCCCGCGCCGGGTCGAAGACCGACCAGCTCTCGCCGACGAGCGTGCCGTCCGGGTCGCCGGGCGCCTCCTCGAACCGCTCATGGATGACCTTGCCGTCGAGCACCCGCTCGAGGCGGTTGGTCCCGTGGCCGCCGTCCCACGTCGCGTCCCAGGATCCCAGCCAGAACTCGAGCTCGGTGCCGTCGAACGGAGTCTCCATGTCCTGACGGTACCCGGCGCGGCCAGGAAGTGACCGGCGCGGCCGCGGGCCGGCCGGCACGACGAATGTGGAACTTTCGATTGCGGGAGGGGCACATCATTGGCAACGCGGCACGTCGTCGCGGCCCAGGACCCCAGGTGGTGGCAGTGCGTGAGCTCGTGATCCGGGCGCGGGAAGGCGATCGTGATGCCTTCTCCGAGCTCGCGGCGCGGTCGATCGGGCGGCTGACTGCCGTGGCCCGGATGATCCTGCGCGACGAGTACGCCGCCCAGGATGCCGTGCAGGAAACCTGCATCGAAGCCTGGCGATCGCTGCCCGGCCTTCGCGAGCCGGACAAGTTCGAGGCCTGGATCCGGCGGCTTCTCGTGCGCTCGTGCTTCAAGACCGTCCGGCAAACCAGACGCGTCGGCGCCGTCGAGATCGAGATGACGCCGGCGCACGAGCCGGCGGGCGCAAGCATCGAACGTCGCTTCGACATCCACGACCAGCTCGAGCGTGGTCTCGCGCGAATCTCGCGGGAGCAGCGCGCTGTGGTCGTCCTCGTCTACTACCTCGACCTGCCGCTCGCAGATGCGGCGGCGGCCATGGGCATTCCGATCGGGACGACGAAGTCCCGACTCAACCGGGCGACCCAGGCGCTTCGCGCGGCCCTCGAGGCCGACGACCGCGAACCCTCCCGGGCCAGGGAGCAGATCGCATGATGAACGACAAGTTCGACTCGCAGCTTCGACAGCACCTGCTCGGGTCGGCGAACGAGCGCGCGGCGGACGGCCAGCTGGCCGCGGTCATTGACGGGGTCGAGCAGACGCGGCAGCTCCACCCCTTCGTCGCGCGGCTCACGTGGACGCCGGGGCGAGTCGCAGGCTTCTCGGCCACGGCAGCTCGTTACGCGCTGATCGCCCTAGCGCTCGCCCTCGCGGCCATGGCCGGGGCGCTCCTCGCCGGCGGCGGGCCCGCCCCGCGCAGCACCGTGTTCGAAGGGACGTGGACCGCGACCGATCCGATCGATCGAAGCGGGATGACGTTGGTGGTAGGGGCCGGGATGACGCCGGCCGTGTACTTCGAGGATGGATTTGCGTCAGGTGGCGCCTGCGACGAAGACCCGGTGAAGCGATTCACCGCCCGCGGCAGCGCGACGATCGATGGGAACCGGCTCTTCCCGGAATATCCGGACGGTGGCGGTTGCGGTCTCATGACGGTCCAGATCGTCAGCCACTACGAGTACCGCCGGGGCAGCGACTCGCTCATCGATCAGGACGACCTCGCCTGGACGCGGCCGCTCGGACAGGCGCCACCGCCGCCGCCCGCCTCCGTGGCTCCGCCCGAGTCCTCAGCGCCGAGAACGTCACCGCCCCAACTCGGCGGCACGTTCACCTCGACCGTCCACGGGATTTCGATCGACTACCCCAACGGCTGGCAGACCCGGCCGGCGACCGAGCCGTGGTCGGGGACAGAGCTGTCCTTCGACTCGCCCGAGGCGGACGTCATCTTCGACCCCAGGTTCGGGGACGGCCTGTACCTGCTGCTCGCATCGGAGCCCTACGGTGGCCTCGACCAGGACGAGTGGCGCTCCCTCACCCTGAATCGCCTCTGCGGCGACAGCGGAGGGTTAGCTGGCTCTTCGGAGGTCGATGGCGTGGATGGGTGGGCCTTCGGCTGCGGGTCCGTCCAGAACGGCATCGTCATCTCACACGGGACTCGGGGGTATTTCCTCAGCCTCGTCGCATCGACGGCCGAGCCGGGGCTCGTCGCAACGTATGACTGGCCCTGGCTGCGGCGGCTGCTCGAGACCGCCGACCTGCGCCCGGACGCCGCCGTCGAGGGCCCGAGGCCAACCGCCGCCTGCATCGAGTTCCGCGCCCCGGGAACGTACACGGCGCCGGCGGAGCTCGGGCCAGCGTCCGTCGACGTACCGGGCACCGCCGACCAGGTCTGGCACGGTCATCCGCTGCACTTCCTGCTGCAGCGCGCACCTTGCCTCTCCGACGGTCCGTCGATCGAGTCCATGGCGGCGTACTCGGTGCCCGCGGACGCCTGTAATCGAGGGAACGACGAGGTGCCCAATCGCGTGACGTACGTCGAGACAATGGAAGCCCTGCTGGCGCAGACCGGCCACACCCCGATCGCCCCGACGACCACGACCGTCGACGGCTACCCAGCGACCTTCTTTACGGTCACGGCGCCGACGTTGCAAGAGGCAACGTGCTCGGGCAACGTGATGCTGCTCTTCGATGGTGTCGAGCTCGATCCCGGCGAGTCGGCGACGGTGTACATCGTCGATGTCGAGGGACAGGCGCTGCCCTTCGTGATCCGCGACGCCGACGAGGACGACGTGCTTTCCGAGTTCGAGGCCGTCATCGCCTCGCTGGACATCACGCCACCGAGCTGACGGGCCGAGTTCGCAAGCATCATGGCTTCGACGGGCCTCGTGCCGTAAGCGGCCGCGCTCGACCATCGCGGCGCGGTTCCTAGAATGCGGTCGTGACGACCGAGCGCCCGCATCCACTCGTCCTCCCGCTGGACGAGCTCGATCCGACGCCGCACAGCCACGAGTTCGTCGGAGCGGACCACGGCGACGTGCCCTTCTCGATCATCCTCGTCCACTCGCAACCCGGCGTCGGCCCGAAGGTCCACCGGCATCCGTACGCCGAGGTCTTCATCGTCGAGTCCGGCGAGGCGACCTTCCGGCTCGGTGACGAGACCGTGGTTGTCGGCGAGGGGCACGTTGTGGTGGGCCCGCCCGACGTCCCGCACGGCTTCACGAACACCGGCCCGGGCGAGCTGCGCCTCGTCGCGATCCACGGTGCCAGCCGCTTCAGCACCGAGTGGCTCGCCGGCGACGATCCAACCTGGCGGTCGAAACCCAAGCCGACCTGAACCCAGGCTTCGGCGACCGGGACTACGATCGACCGATGGAGGAGCACGCGAGCTTCGAGGCCCGGGCCGTCCTCGCTCCAAGGCGCGCCCGCCGGACCCGGCTCACGCTCCTGCTCCCGGCCGCGGCGCTCGTTGCCATCGCCTGGGCCGGGGTCAGCGGCGCTCGGCCGAACCCGTCGATCTCGGAAGCGCCCAATCCGACTGGCGGCGTGCCATCGATCAACGCGCCGGTAGTGACGTCGACCGCACCAGCGGCCCCGCGAACGGCTCGACCGGCCGAGGTCTTCGGCCTCGACGTGCAGCGACTCGACGACGTCGAGCCCGGAGCCCTTTACCGGGACGACATCCTCGTCCTCACCGGCTGGTATGTCCCGACGGCGATCACCGACTGTCCGAAGCTGGCCGCCATCTACCGGGACGGCGCCCTCCCCGACGTGCGTGGCGATGCGGACGTGCTGGCGTTCTGCGTGCGCTCCGGCCTCCTCTTCGCCTCCCACCCGGGCCTTCGTGAGAATCGGTTCACCGAGGGACGGGCGGTCCCTGCCACGTTCGTGGTGGGCGTCCAGGCGCCATTGGCGATCGAGGCCATCGGTGCCGCGCCGAGGGAGGTCGTCTTCATCGGGCGGTTCGTCGAGGGCCCGCCAGGTTGCAGCGCCGAGGCTGGCTGCCGCCCGGAGCTGCTGATCGATCACGTCGTCTGGACCGCCGACGCCTGATCGCGGCGAGAACGAACGGGGCCGCCCGCCCCGGGCCCCCGCCGCCCCATTCCAACCCCATAACCCCACCCCCCCG
>JBKKDM010000118.1:0-21135 GCA_046707905.1 Candidatus Limnocylindrales bacterium | reverse complement strand
CTCCTGGCTCCACCGAGAACTACACCTCTCGCTGAACCAAGGGGCCGCTGCGCGGCCCTTCAAGACACCAGCCCGGCGGCCATCCGTGCCGCGGGGCTTTTCCATGCCCGGCGGGTCGGCCGCGCGCCGGGCGCGTTGCTAGACTCCCGGCTCCGCAACGCTCGAGGCGTGCGCACAAGTGGAGGACTGGGTGCCCGATCGCCAGGAGGCCGTGATCGCGTGGCTCGGCGAAGCCGTCGACCCCGTCTCGCTCGGGGGCAAGGGGGCCTCGCTCGACCGGTTGATCCGGATGGGCTTCCGCGTTCCCCCCGGCTTCTGTCTCACCACCGCCGCGTTCCGCGCCCAGCGCGCGTCCCTCGAATCGGAAGCCCCGGACAGTGACGGCCCGCCGCACTGGCTCGACGCGCTCGCAACCGGGCCGCTCGTCGGGGAGGTGGCGGGGCCGCTGGACGAGGCCATCGAGCGGCTCGTCGAGAACCTGCGCGCCACCGGTGTGGCCGAGCCGAGATTTGCCGTCCGGTCGTCGGCGATCGGGGAGGACGGCTCCGTGTCGTCGTATGCGGGCCTCCACGAGACGGAGCTGGACCTCGAGGCGGCTGCCGTGCCGGGTGCGGTAACGCGGTGCTGGGCGTCGCTCTGGAGCCCCGCAGCACTGGCCTACCGCGCCCGAAGAGCGCTGCCCGTCGGCGACACGGCGATGGCCGTGGTGGTCCAGGCCCTCGTGCCGGCCGATGCCGCGGCCGTCGCCTTCACGCGGCACCCGGTGACTGGACGCGAGGACCAGCTCGTCATCACCGCCGTTCGAGGGCTCGGCGACGCGATGGTCACGGGGACGGTCACGCCGGATACGTACGTCGTCGACAAGGTTTCGCGGACGACCCTGGAGCTGGAGCCGGGCGAAGACCCAGCGGGCCCGGCGCTGGATGACAGGGCCCTGGCCGACCTGATCGACCTCGCGCTCTCGGTCGAGGCCGGATTCGAGACGCCCGTCGACATCGAGGCCGCCCGGGCGCTCGGCGGCTGGTACCTGCTGCAGGCGCGCCCGATCACCGCGCTGGCGCCGGCATGACGAACGACGCGCTCGAGCCGGGCGGGTCGTTCCTCGGGAGCGACGAATTCCCGGTCACGTTCGACGACCCCTCCGAGACCGAGGAGTCGTGGGAGCGCGACGACATGCACGCGCCATTCGCGCTCACCCCGCTCGCCCAGGACATGTTCCTCCGGGTGACCGGGGCGGCGTTCTCGCCGTTCTACGAGCACTTCGGGGCGCCGCAGCGGTTGCTGGCAAAGTCGTTCAACAGCTACGCCTACTTCGCGTTCCAGGAGAACGTCCCGAAGGAGCGGCAGAAGGAACAGGACGAGTGGTGGATCCAGGTCAATCGCGACCAGATCCCGAGCACCAGGGCGCTCTGGGATGACGAGGTCCTGCCCGAGCTCAAGGAGATGTTCGCCTGGATGGCAGCGCTCCCGATCGAGGACCTGTCGGGCGAGGATGCCGCGACCGCTTGGGAGCAGGCGTGGCTGAAGGGCGAGCGTGCCTGGGTCCTCCACTTCATCACGATCATGGGTCCGTACCAGGTGCTGGAGGACCTTGTCGCGGCGTATGCGTCGGCGATGGGGCCCGGCAACGACGCCCAGGCGCTCGGACTCGTGAGCGGCGGACATCACGTGCTCGAGGACGTCGAGGAGGGCATCGAAGCGCTCGCCGCGCTGGCCGCCGCAGCAGGCGTCGAGCTGCGGCAGGCCATCGAAGCCGCGGCCGCGGAGGGCGAGGTCACGGACGAGCTCGACCTCAACGTGTTCCGTTCGTTCCCCGGCGGCGATCGATTCGTCGAGGAGATGGAGCGCTTCCTCGCCGAGCACGGCCACCTCGGGCAGAACCACGACGACCTGCGCCTCGCGTCCTGGGCGGAGGCGCCGCGCCTCTTCCTTGGCCGGATCGCGCCGCGACTGCGGTCCCCCGCCCCGCCGGCACGGGAGCGAGAGGCGGCACTGGCCCGCCGCGCGGCGGAGCTCGAGGCCGAGGTCCGCGCGGCCCTTGCGGACAAGCCCGAGGAGCTGGCCACGTTCGACAGGACCCTCGCGTTCGCGCGCGACATCGGCTGGCTGACCGAGGGCCACAACTACTGGATCGACCGCCTGTCCCAGGCTCGGCTTCGGACGCTCGCGCTGCGCGTCGGCCGGCGCCTGGTCCGCGACGGCATCTTCGAGGCGCCGGACGACGTGTTCTTCCTGCATCGCGAGGAGGTCGCGGCGGCGCTGCGTGATGGCGCGAGCCAAAAGGAGCTCGTGGCCGAGCGTCGAGCCGAGCACGCCCGCCACGAGGCACTGACGCCGTCGTACTGGGTCGGCAAGATCCCCGAGAAGCCGACGGCCAGCGATCTGTTCGACGTTCCCCGCGTCTCGAACGCGACCCCGGACTTCCTGAAGGGCACCGGTGCGTCGGCCGGGGTCGTTCGCGGGCCTGCGCGCGTGACGCTGTCGCAGGAGGACTTCGGGCGGATCCAGGCCGGCGACATCATCGTCTGCCCGTCCTCGAACCCGTCGTGGGTCCCGATCTTCACGATCGCGGGCGGGCTGATCACGAACACCGGCGGCGTTCTCTCGCACGCCGCGGTCGTGGCCCGCGAGTTCGGCCTGCCGGCCGTGGTCGGGACGGGCGACGCGACGACGAAGATCGCCGACGGCCGGCTCGTGGAGATCGACGGCACCGCGGGCACCGTCAAGCTCCTTTGAGGCGGCCCCGGCTCCTCACGGCCGCGATGCTCGGGGTGGCCAGCGGCACGATCCTCGTCCCACTCAACTCGACCATGCTGGCAGTCGCGCTGCCCGACGTCATGGACACGTTCGGGCTCGGCGCGAACGAGGTTTCGTCGCTGGTGACGCTGTATCTCGGGGCCGTGGCCGTGGCGCTGCCGCTCGGCGGATCGATCGGCGATCGGTTCGGGCACCGCCGGGCGTTCCTCTTGGGGGTGCTCGGCTTCGCCGCCGCCTCGGCGGCGGCCGCGTTCGCCACTACGTTCGAGGTCCTGGAGGCCTCTCGCGTGGGCCAGGCCGTTAGTGGGGCGTTGCTCTCCACCAGCTCCGCGGCCCTGGTCCGGCAGACCTCGCCGGCAGATGAGCAGGGGGCGGCATTCGGCCTGTTCGACTTGCTGGTCGCCACGAGCGCGGCCGTCGGGCCGTTCATCGGCGGTCTCCTCGTCGGCGCCTTCGGGTGGCGCTCGCTGTTCGTGCTCGCGGTGCCGCTGGGCGGCTTCGCGGCGCTGTTCGTCTGGCTGCGGGTCCGGAGCGCCGCGGACGTGCACATCGCCGACACGAAGCCCGCCAGGATCGATTTCGCGGGCCTGGGCCTCCTCGGCGCCGCGATCGTCGCCGTGCTGGTCGCGCTCCGCGGCGGCGACCTCCAGGTCCCGGCGGCCTTCGCCGTCGTTCCGCTGCTGGCGCTGTTCGTCTTCGTCGAGCTGCGCCAGGAGCGACCGGCGGTCGATCCGCGGCTGCTCCTGCACCGGCCGTTCGCGGCGGCGCTCGCCGGCGTGTTCGGCTCGACCGTGATCCTCCACGGCAGCTTCATCCTGGTCCCGCTGGCGGCGGAGGAGCTGCTCGGCGCGAGCGCGACGGTCAGCGGCATCGCGCTCCTCGGCTTGGCCGGCCTGGGCGCGATCGTCGCGCCCTTCGGGGGACGCGCCTCGGACCGCCGCGGGCGCCGGGTGCTGGTCGTGGCCGGGTCGGCGATCAGCGCTGTCGGGCTCGCGCTGCTCGCGCTCCCGGACGCCACGGCCTCGATCCTGACGATCGCCGTCCTCCTCGCCGTCGTCGGGTTCGGGAACGGCCTGACATCGCCGCGCCAGGCGGCGGCGCTCGAAGCGGTGGCTCGCGATCGAGTCGGGATGGCCGCCGGCACGTACTACACGGGTCGCTACCTCGGAGGTGTCGTGGGCGCCAGCCTCGCGGGCGCGATCCTCGGGGCGCAGGTCACGGCGGCGGGGGTCACGGCCGGGTTCGCCGTGCTCGCCATCGTCGGCGCCGTGGTCGCCGTGGCATCGCTCGGCCTGCCCGGACGGCCGCGAGCGGAACCGGTACCGTTCGCGTGATGTCAACCGGCCCCCGGCCGGGTTCGAACCCGCTGGCCGGCCTCTTCGACAGCCTGCGCGGCAATCGGACCCGCCTCGTCCTGACCAGCGGCACGCTGCTCTTCGTCGAGCTGCTGCTGATCCGCTGGATCCCGTCCGAGGTCCGCTACATCGGCTTCTTCTCGAACTTCCTGCTGATGGCGAGCTTCCTCGGCATCGGGATCGGGATCCTGCTTGGCCGACGGCGGGCGCTCGACACCATCGCGATCTTCCCGGTCCTGCTCGCCGCGGTCGTCTGGCTGATCACGGACCTCGAGCTGAACGTCCAGGTCGACTCCACCGACGAGCTGTTCTTCGGCCTCGCGGAGAGCGGCGCGGCGGACGTCAACTTCCTCGTCCTTCCGATCGTGTTCGGGCTCGTCACCGCGCTGATGGCCGCGCTCGCGATCCCGCTTGGTCCCCTGCTCCGCTCGATGCCGCCGCTGCAGGCGTACGGCTGGGACATCGTCGGCTCGATGATCGGGATCGCCGGCTTCACCATCCTCTCGGCCGCGGGCACGACGCCGTTCACGTGGTTCACGATCGCCGCGATCCTCGTCACGCTCCTGCTGGCGGGCACCGACAGCGGCGGACCGCTGCTCCGGATTCCGGCGGCGGCGGGTCTCGCCCTCGTCCTCGTTCTGACGTTCCAGGCCGGCAGCCCGAACGAGATCTGGTCGCCGTACTACCGGATCAACACCTACACCGCGCAGAACGGTGAGCTGTACGTCAACGTCAACGGCATCCCGCACCAGGCCCTCCACCCCGTCGACGCCGACAAGGAGGAGTTCTACGACCAGCTGTACAAGTGGTTCCCCGGGCAGACGTACGAGAACGTCCTGATCGTCGGGGCCGGCTCTGGGACGGACGTGGCCGTTGCGCTGCGCAACGGCGCCGGGCATGTCGATGCGGTCGAGATCGACCGGGCGATCCAGAAGCTCGGCATCGACCACCACCCGAACCAGCCGTACGCGGATCCGCGCGTCACGCGCCACGAGAACGACGGCCGCGCTTTCCTCCGCGGCACCGACAAGCAGTACGACCTCGTCATCTTCGCGCTGCCCGACTCGCTGACCCTCGTCAGCACGACGGCGAACATCCGTCTCGAGTCGTTCCTGTTCACGGACCAGGCTTTCGAGTCAGTGCGGGATCACCTCGCGCCGGGTGGCGTCTTCGTTCTGTACAACTACTACCGGGAGCCATGGTTGATCGCGAAGATCAGCCAGATGCTCGACTCGACCTTCGAGTCGCCACCGATCCTCCGGATGTACGACGCGCGGAAGGCGACGTTCGCGGTCGGTCCGCAGATCGATGCGCTAGGCGGCGGTCCGCCGCCGGGCGACTTCGTGGACCAGGTGCCGGCGGCGGGCGAGCCCGATCCGAAGGCCGCGAGCGACGACTGGCCGTTCCTGTACCTGCGAACGCCGTTCGTCGCACCGCACTACCTCGCGGGTCTTGCCTTCGCGCTGGTGATTGCCGTGCTCGGGGTCTTCGGCGCGGCGCGCGTCGGTGGCACCTCCGTCCGCCGCTTCAGCCCGCACTTCTTCGTGCTGGGGATCGCGTTCCTGCTGCTCGAGACGCGCTCGCTCGTCAGCTTCTCGCTGCTGTTCGGCTCGACGTGGCTCGTCAACGCCCTGGCGTTCTTCGCGATTCTCGCCTCCGTGCTCCTCGCCATTCTCGTGAACGCCCGATTCCAGATCCAGCGGGCGGGGTTGCTGTACGGCGGGCTCTTCGTGGCGCTCGCCGTCGCGTTCGCGCTGCCGCCGGAGTCCCTGCTGATCGCCCCACCCTGGCTGCGCTACCTGCTGGCCGGGGTCGTGGCCTTCGCGCCTGTGTTCCTCGCGAACCTCGTGTTCACCTACTCGTTCCGGGACACGAAGACCGCCGACATGGCCTTTGCCTCGAACCTGCTCGGCGCGATGGCCGGCGGCGCGATGGAGTACCTGGCGCTGCTGACCGGCTACCGCTCACTCCTGCTCGTCGTCGCCGGGCTGTACCTGCTGGCCTGGCTGTTCGCGACCCGCTGGCGCGTCCTCGCCGACACCGCCCTGGCCCGCGAGGACGTCGGCGCGAGCGGGAGCGCGCGCGGCGAGCTCGCCGGCGAGGGGTCCCCCGCGACAGCCTGATTCGCGTGGGCGCACGGCCGCGCTCGGCGGTCGCACGCGACCTGACCGAGTCGGACGATTTCCGTCACACAGTCGCTGAGCGACTCTTCGTCAGGCGCTTCCAGTCACTCAGTCATCGCGTGACTACCTGACGCAATTCGAGCGGACGCCATGCGCCACCTGAGCGCGAGAGCCGGCTCTGGGTCGACCCACTCGGTGACGAGTAGTTGCACGGTGACTCCCTGACAGGAACCAGATCCCACGAATCGGTCGGGCCGGATCGGGACTGAGAATCCAACGGCGAACTTCCACCGAGCGGGCAGGAAAGGTCTGCTCGAACGTCGATGCGTGCGCGTCGACTCTTCGACGAGCGGTTCGATCGTCGCTGACCACGAGCACCGTCGCGACCGCGATCGCCGACCAGCCTCGCTCGCGAGCGATCTCACTCGCGAGCATGGACTTTCGATCAAGCGCAGCCAGCATGGATTGCACATCGGGGACGACAGACTTGACCTCGATAACGAGCACGATTCCCGTCGCCGCGTGAAAGGCGAGGATGTCGATCGAACCCCGCTCGCCGCGGATCCAGAACGTCGCCTCCACCACGACCTCCCAGCCCGCGAGGCGAAGAATCCTCGCGACGACTTCGACCAACGCTGCATGCGCCTCATCGAGCAACCGGTCAAGGGCTTCGCCGTTGTAGTTGAGTCGCAGGTCGACTCGCGCACCGAGCGCACCGGCAACTCGTTCGAGTTTGCGTGCTGGAACGGTGTCGCCCAACCCTCGCTCGATGCGCGCTATCAGCGTTTGACTGACGCCTGCTGTCCTTGCCAGGTCGGCCTGGCGCCACTTCTTCCGCATTCTCAGCGCGCGGACGCCGCGGCCGGATCGGACTACATCCATTCCCCAATCGTGAGCCGAGAGGCTTGCCTGGCGATTGACCACCGAGCAAGCCGGATCATCTGGCGGCAGGCGTCACCTAACGCGGGCGGACTATAATTAGCCCCGGGCATTGCACGAACGTTGCGGCGCCCGGTCGCGCGGGCACCTGCCCTCGCCGCCGCGACCTGCAGCGAGGACGCCCAATCCACCGACCGCTCCGCTCCAACCGGCACGTGGCCGCGCTGCTTTCGGCGCTCTGGCCCGGCCTGGGTCAACTGGCGATGGGGTCACGCCTTGCCGGCCTGCTCCTGGCTGTCCCGCCGCTCGTCCTGCTCGCGCTGTTCATCGCCGCGTTCGCGACCCGCGACCGGATCGCGCTGCTGGCAGTGTTCCTCGACCCTGGCGTTATCGCCGCCCTGCTCGTGGCCCAGCTGGCGTTCGTCGTGTGGCGGATCGCCGCCGTCGGCGATGCGTTCCGGCGCGGCGACGGGCCAACGCGGGGTCGGGGTGCGGCCCTGACCGCCGTCGCCCTCGTCTTCGTGCTCGTCCCCAGCCTGTACGCGGCCTACCTGACCGAGGTGACGCGGGTGGCGGCCGCCGCGGTCTTCGCGCCCGTCGAAGCGCCGTACAACCCCTCGGTTCCGGTGCCGGTCGCGAGCGACGACGATTTTGCGGTCGCCCCCACCGCCTCGGCGGCGCGAGCGAGCGAGCCGCCGGAGCTCGGACGCTTCACGGTCCTGCTGATCGGGATGGACTCGGGCCCGGATCGGGCCACGGCCCTGACCGACACGATGATCGTCGCCTCGATGGACCCGATCGCGGGCGCCGTGTCGTTGGTCTCCGTGCCGCGCGATCTCGTCGACCTCCCGCTGGGCGACGGTCGCGTCTTCCGCCAGAAGGTCAACGGGCTCGTGGCGTACGCCAATCGCTACCCCGGCAAGTTCCCCGGGGCCACGTCCGGTCAGGCCGTCCTCGCTGCCGGCCTGGGGCAGCTGCTCGGCGTCCGCATCGACGGCTGGGCCCAGGTGAACCTCCCGGGCTTCGTCCGCGTCATCGATGCCCTCGGCGGCGTCGACGTCACCGTTCGCCGGGCCCTGTGCGACGCCCGCTACGACGAGTACGGGTTCAACGGATTCGCGATCAACGCCGGCCGCTACCACCTCGACGGCCAGGCGGCCCTCGCCTACGCGCGAATCCGAAAGTCGTTCGGCGAGAGCGACTTCACCCGCGCCGCCCGTCAGGGCGAGATCGTGATCGCGGCACGGGACCGAGTCGTCGGCGGTGGCCTCCTCTCCGATCCCGCGGCTTTCATCGACGCGATGGGCAAGCTCGTCCAGACATCCGTGGACCCGGCGACGATCGGCAAGTACATGGAAGCGGCGATCGGCATCAAGCGCTCGAACATGTATCGGGCGGTGATCCAGTACCCGCTCGTGCACGGCGGGGCGAATGACCCGAGGGGATCGATCCTGATCCCGAGGACGAAGCTCATCCACGACCTCGGGGCGCAGGCCTTCCCGGTCGCGGGCACCCTGCCCGTGGGCCTCGAGGCGGTCCCAGAGGACTCCGAAGGCCCGGCGAAGACGAAGCTTCCGGCGGTCACGTGCTCCGCCCCGCCGCCGACGAAGAAGCCGACGTCGCCACCGACTGTCCCGCCGAGCGCCGTTCCCACTGCCGCTCCGACAGCGCCGCCCACCGCCACGCCAACCGATCCGCCGGCCACCGAGCCGCCGCCGCCGCCGACCGACAAGCCCGGCGGCCCCAAGACCCCCGAGCCGAGCACGCCACCCGGTCCCTAGGCCGGCGCGGGCTCGCCGGCCCGAGCCTCGCCGGGCCCGAGCTTGCGGTCCCGCGAAATCGATGCCAATCGCTGCATAACCGGGGCGATCGAACACGGTCCCGTAGCGCCTCGCAGGCGAGCATCCCCTCGTGACTGCCGAACGCGCCATCGGTGCCCTCGTGGCCGCCTTTGCCGGGCTGCTCGCGGTGGTGCGCGCGAATCGCAGCGCGGCGTTCGACCTGGCGACGACCATTCGCCTCCAGGCGTGGCAGTACCCCGCTCTGGCTGAGCTGATGCGCCTGGCCTCGTGGCCGGGCTTCCCGCCGCAATCGCGGCTGATCCCACCGGCGATCATGGTCGGGTGGTTGGCCGCCCGCAGGCGCCGGGCCGCAACGTTCCAGCTGGCGTCGTGGGGCGGGGCCGCGCTGTCAACATTCATCAAGGCGTTCATCCAGCGGCCGCGCCCGCTCCCACCCGAGGTGCGTGTGGTCGTGGCGCCACTCGGCGGCACCAGCTTCCCGAGCGGCCACGTGCTCACCTACGTGCCGTTCTACGGCTTCCTCGGGTTCCTCCTGGCCGAGCACCTCCACGATGGCCCGCTGCGCAACGCGTCCGTGATGACACTCACCTCGGTGCTGGCCCTCGTCGGACCGAGCCGGATCCAGCAGGGCCACCACTGGACGACCGATGTCGTCGCGTCGTACCTGCTCGGTCTGGCCTACCTGCTGGCGCTGATCCAGCTGTACCACGCGACCACGCCGCGCTCGCTGCTCGAGCGGGCGCTCGGGCGGCGGCTGCCGGACTGATGGCCGACACCGCGACGCAACCAGCTGCAACTCCGGCCGACGGCGCGGCGCACGTCGATCGAACGCTGGTCATCTGGAACCCCAGCGCCGGCGGGACGGACGACGTCGACACGATGCGCGCGGCGATTCACCGAGCGCTCGACGAACACGGAGTAGACGCCGAGCTCTTCGAGAGCCCCTCTGAGGAGGCGACGAGCCGGCGGGTCGAGGAAGCCCTCGCCGATGGCGTCGAGCGGATCGTCGCCGCGGGTGGCGACGGGACCGTCCGGTCGATCGCCTTCCAGCTGATTGGACGCGAGGCCGCGCTTGGCATCCTTCCGCTCGGCACCTCGATGAACGTCGCCCGCAGCGTCGGGATCCCGCTGGAGCTCGACGAGGCCGCGGCCATTCTCGCCACGGGCACCGTCCGCTCGATCGACGTCGGGATGGTCGGCGACCAGCCGTTCCTCGAGGTCGCGACGATCGGGCTCGCCGCCGACCTGCAGGCCGATGCAACGCGAGCCTCCGAGGGCCGCCTGCGTTCGGCGCTGGACCTCCTCGTCCGCGCCATCCGCCACCGGCGGACCCGGATCTGGCTCCAGCTCGATGGCGGCCGCGAGATTCGCCACCGCGCCGTCAGCGTCGCGATCGCCAACGGCGGCTTCACCGGCCGTGGCATGGAGGTCGCGCCGGACGTGCGCATCGACGACGGTCAGCTCGACGTCGTCTGCTTCCTCGGCTACGGCCCGCTCGAGGTCCTGAAGGAGCTCTTCCGGGTCACGCTCGGGATCGGCTCCGGCACGACGACCGCCACCTACCGTGCCGCGCGAGTGCGCATCCGGACCCACCACCCGTTACCGGTTCGCGCGGACTCCAACGACGTTGGCACGACCCCGGTCGAGCTGGAAGCTCGTCCGGAAGGGCTCCGCGTCATCGCGCCCGCCACCGCGGGCTAGCGTTCGATCGTCGGTTCGAGCAAGTAGGGCGGCGCCTGCGTCGGCGGGTACGGGAAGTCGAGGTCGATGGAAGCGCTGCCGCCGTTGAACTTGACCGTCCAGGCCGTGACCTGGCCGACCGTGCTGAAGCCGTTGCCGCCACTGATCCGAATGTCGTCGTAGGGCGCGTACAGCACGCCTCGGAACGCCATGCCGGCGTCGTTGCCCTGCATCTCGAACCGATTGCGGGGGTTCATGCTGGCGTGCGCGGTGCTCCAGCCGGGATCGGGGTTGAAGTAGAACGTAATTCCGCGGTAGTTCGGGATTGGATCGTAGTCGGCAGTGCGATCGATGCAGGAGATCGCGGATGTCGTCGTGCAGGTCGGCCAGGCCATCCCACCTGGGCGGATGCCCGTCGTGACCGTGGTGTCGACGCCCCAGGCTGCGCACACTGCGCTGTACTGGAGAAGCCCGAGCGATGCCGCGGATTCGTTGACGGTCAGCGTCTCCGTCTCGGTCGGTGTGCAGGGTGGGACACCAGGCACACGCATCGTGTTTAGGACGAGCGCCGAGTCAGCGCTGGTCGCAACACCCTTGTTGGAGCCGGAGTCGGGCCAGTTGTAGTCGAAGACGAGGGTCACGCCGTCGCCGATGAGGAAGGCGTCCGTCCCGAGCTTGATCTTCCAGTCGTTGGTGTTGCCGTTGCCACCGAATCGGTAGATGCCGGGCATCTGGTACGCCTTGAGGCCGGAATACTCGCCGCTCGGATCCATGACGGCGCAGGCGCCGTCCGGGATGATGATCGATTCGTAATAGCCGGGCGGGATCATGGGTGCGAGGGCAGGCTGCGGGCCGGGGTGCTCGATCTCCGCCCACGAGACGCCGCCGCCTCGCTCCATGGCATCGTTGTTGGTTCCCGTTTGGCTGAAGGTGAACTCGAGTCGCAGGGAGTTGTACTGCGCGTTCGGGATCACGCCTGCACCGACAGTGAACTCGTACCGTGTGGGCGTGTCCGTGAGCGTGCGCAGCGTGTCGACCGCGAGCGGCGTCGAGCCGGTCGCTGGCAGCAGCCGGACCTGCAGCGTGACGGGATAGGTCGTCGCCGTGGTGTTGACTGCGGTTCCGTTGGTCTTGAACGCTGAGTAGCGAACCGTACTTGGACCACCGAGCCTCGGGCCTGACTGGCCCAAGTTAAGGATCAATGTCTCGGTGACCGTGCTCGTGCCGCCGCCGGTGATGCTGAGGTTTTCTGACGTGAAGAGGTCCGTTGGGTTGACGGCCGGTGGATCGGCGGTATCAGGGTCGGTCCCGGCGATATCGTCGACCGCCAGGTGCTCGTTGTTGTTGCCCGTTCCCGTCACGAAGAGATTTCCGCCATTGGCCACACCGATGGGGTAGTAGTGGTTGCCGGCGACGCCGCCCCCCTGCCCCACGCACTCGACGGTCGAGCTGCTGCCGACGGGTGTGATGATCGGCAGGCCGCAGCGCACTGGCGTGCTGCTCGACGGGCTGCACGTCCAATCACCGGGCGATGAAAGGGTCGCTGCCTGGCCGTTGAACGGAATGCAGAGGTGCGTCGGGTCGGCGCCCGTGCAGTTCTGGTCGCTCACGGTGTTGGCGTTGACTGGCGATTCGAACTGCGGCACGGGCAGAGGCGCCATGTAGAAGGCGTTCTTCATGATCGCATTGGGGTCGCTCGGATCCATGTTGACGATGCCGCCATACGGATCCTGGGCGCTGCCGGGGCAGCTCCAGGTCCCGCCGGAGCACACCTGGTTGACGAGGAACATGTTCCCGGTCTCGAGGATGACGCCGTCGCCGGTGCTGGCGGTGACCTTCAGGCTCTCGTTGCTCCCGATGTCGCCGCGCACCAGGCGGATCCCGCCCTGGCCATCGATCGTGACGCCCGCCGAGTTGACGCAGACACCGCTCTCCGGGGCGATATTGTCCCGGCAGAACGTCTGCAGCGCGAAGTCTGCGGGCAGCGCGCCGGCCGTCGCCCACCCGGTGCGATCGTTTGGCGTGATCCCGAGCGCCCCGCCGAGGAACGACCGGACTGGTCGATCGACCCGGACCCAGACGATGCCGTAGTTCTGCGAGTAGCGCCCGCCGAAGTTTAGGTAGCTCCCAAGGTTCGGCGGCGGCGTCGCGACGAAGATCCGATGACCGCCGAACGAGACGACGCCCTCCCCGGTACACCCGCCGACGTTGGCGCGCGACGTATCCAGCTCACCGCCGGCCGGACTGTCACCCAGGTTCGGCCCGGCCGTGGCCATGCAGCCGATCACGGTAGCCGAGAGGTTCAGATTGAGCTCGTGGCTGAGCGAGGCCCAGGCTTGCGCTCGGGCGTCGTTGCAGTGCGTCAGGCCGAGCCCGCCTTGGCAGTTGGCGCTTTGGATCGTTCGATCATCGAACTGCGAAGCGCCGGCCAATGCGGCGTGGTCGGAGACGTTCTGCAGGGAGCGGTCGGTCAGCAGCCAGCTTGCATAGTCGATGGCCATGGCCGAGATACCGAGCAGCACCAGCAGGAACAGGACGAACATGACGAGGACCTGGCCTGCCGAGGCACGGCCAGCATCAGCGGGTCGACGGGCCATTCCAGCCTTACTCCTTATGGACATGTCTGGGCCGCAAGCGAGCCAGGGGTTTCGAGGGATGGGTTCTCGACGCGCATCTGCTCGCTCGCGACGAGCCGCAGCACGTCGGGATCGTCGTCAGAGCCGTCGGAGCGATCGAGGAAGATCGAGACGAGCGGGACGTACAGCGGGTTGGCGTAGGTGGCGTCCACACGCGCGACGAGGAAGTACTCCCCCGTCGAGGGATTTGGCTCCCACTCGTAGGTGATCACGCTTGTGACATTGCCGGGTGCATAACCGATGACTCGGTTCGCGAGACGGGCGTCGAGCTCGCCCTGGATCGTCGCGCAGATCGACGGAAAGACGGTCCCGTCGAAGCTGCCTTCGTTGATCCGGTAGGTCGCGGCGCGGCGGGCGGCCTCCCGGACGCCGTCGACAAGGCCATTCTGCGAAGCCATGACGAGCCCGACCTGGATCACGCCGAACACGAGCAGGAAGAAGATCGGCGCCACGAGCGCGAACTCGGCGAGCGACTGTCCGCGCTCACGGCGGCCCCGACCGGCGAGACCAACGGTCGAGCGCATCAGCAGACCCCCGTGATCGGCGGCGCGGTGAAGTTGGGATCGGTGAAGTCGAGGGCCTCGAGCCGCATCTGAGCAGCAGAGGACAGGTCCCAGCGTCCATTGGGAGTGCCGTCGATGGCATCAGTCGCGAAGGCGAGCAGGCCGAAGAAGAGCGGGTGCTGATACTGCACCGCGACATTGATCTGGTAGTTGGTCAGGGTTCCCGACGAACCGGCGATCGCGTACGTGCAGTAGGTGATCACGGGGTCCGCGGGAAGGAGGGCGGCGCTGAAGGCCGGAACGTTCTGCTCCAGAAGTCCTGCGTCGCATGGTGCATTGGCGTCGCCGCAGAGCTCACTCTCCGTCCAGGTGGTGAGCGCGACCCAGTCCGGAGCGGGCTCCGGCGTCGCTGCCGCCCGGCGCGCAGCCTCGCGCACAGCGTTCGTGAGGCCCATCTGGCTCTGAATCACGAAAGCGAACTGGAAGATCGCCATGACCAGGAGAATCAGGATCGGCGCGACGATCGCGAGCTCGAGCAGCGCTTGCCCGGACTCACCGGTGGAGCGGCGGCTGGCGCGCTCCCGGCGCGGCCATGCGCGTCTCGACAATGAAGACCCCTACTCCGCCTCGAAATGCTGAGGCGCACCGTTTGGTGCGCATCGGCCCCCGGATCGAGGCAGGCGCGAAGTATGTGTGGCCAAACTTTCGTACTACCTTGCGGTGGCCGCCTCAATGCACCGCACCGTTTGGCGGCGAAACCCATCGAACTGGCCTTAACCAGCCGCCGCGGTCAAGTCGTTGCGTCACTCCTGGATGGGTCGAGCAGTAGGTGCGGCACCGTTCCCGGCGCGACGGTGGCTATAGCCGCCACTGGTCTGGCCAAGCTTCTGACATCTCTCTCCGAGCCATCGCGCCGCCGCGTGGCCGACTTACTTGATCAGCTGGACGCCGATCGCGTCGCCGTTGCCGATCGCGCCCGAGCCAACTGGTCCCTTGGTGATGAAGTGGATGAACCAGCCCGCGATGCAGCTGCTGCTGCCATTCCCGGAGATCGTTTGGAGAAGCTGACCATCGGGGTTGGTGTGCGTCTGGCAGGCCGAGTTGTTCTTGTTGTTCGAGTCGCTCATGTAATCGATGTAGAACGCCGTGACGCCGCTCACGTGGTAGACGGCGTGGCTGCCGCCGCTGGTGTTGCAGTCGTTCGTATCGCAGATCGGAATGAGCACGACCTTACCGTGGAGGGCGTTCACCTCGTCGACCATCTTCTTGGCGCAGTTGTTGCCGTTATCGGTGGCGACATCGACCGGGAACGTGTCCCACTGGATCGGCGGGGGGTTGGTGACCTCCTCGTCGCAGTTGTTCTTCGTGCCATCGAGGTCGAGGATCTGGAAGGAGCCGCCGCCGGTCTTGCACAGCGGCACGATGTACTCCGTGCCGATCGGGTGCTGGCCTTCCGCGCCGGGCTGGCTGATCGGCCACTGATCTTTTGGCAGCCCGAGGTTGCCGTTCCCGGCGCAGTCGGTGATGTTGACCGGGAAGATCACCGGCAGGAATGCCCCGCCAATGAGCCGGCCCGTCACGGCCGTGGCCTCGGCGCCCGCACTCAGGCTACTGATGCCGAGGACACGAGCGAAGGTCGTCCCGAAGGTCCGGGTACCGCCTACGTGGACACCCTGGGCGTTCGGGGGAATCGCGCCGCTGGCGCCGACGACGGCGGCGTTGTTGGGCGCGACGACATTGCCGCTGGTGTCGATTGGCTGCCCGGAGACGTTCGTGTAGTAGGCCGCCTGGGTGATGGCGTTGACGCCCGCGCTGAAGGTGATCGCGTTGGCAACGTCGGCGTCCGTCTTCGTCGCACCGCCCAGTCGCTGGGCGAGCACGACGGCTCCCGAATTCGCCGCGGCATCCGACCCATTCTGCGTGCCGCGCTGCTGGGCGTAGGCGACGCCAGCGTCGATGACGAGGGCGACACCGGCGATGAGGGTGATCAGTCCCAGGGCGAAGATGACCAGGATCTGGCCTCGTTCATCCCGGGCTTTGTGACGCCGAAACGCCTGGGGCGACATGCGATCTCCTAGGGCTGCTTGGGGCACTGCGCTGCCGTTTGCGTGCTGTTGGGACAGCTGTACTCGACGGGCAACACCGTCTCGGCGGTGAACGTCACGCCGTTCCCGAAGACGATGGCGCCGATGATCGGTGTGATGGGCTGGTAGCTCCCCTGGAAGTTGACCACGGCGAGACACCCAACCGCGATGTAGCTAGCTGCGCCGATGGGGCAGGTCGCGGTCGTGTCCGGGGTGCCGTCGTCCGCGGCGCGATAGAAGTTGACCGTCACGGTCGGCGTCCGCGCGACCGCGGCCTGGTTCGTTGCCCGCGTCGTGATCGTCGTCGAATCCTGGTTCACGATCGCGAGACGCGCACCTTCACGGGCCGCGTTGGTGATCGAGTTGTAGGCGAACACGGCGGACCCGAGGTCCACGATGGCCATGATCAACACGAGGAATAGCGGCAGGACGAGCGCGAACTCGACGAGGCCTTGCCCTCGGCCTTTGCCGCTACGAGCCTTCCGAACGCTCGCCACGGCGTCCATCAGTTCCTGCTCACTTGGATGACCGAGTTACACGGCACCGAGGAGTTGGCAACGATGTTCTGGCTTTGGATGGTCCACGGCAGACCGCCCTGCTTGTATGTCACGGTCGTCGTGAAGTTCCTGGAGTTCCAAAGCGTCTGCGCGCTCGACGTCGACGTTCCGATGAAGCTCGGAACCGTGCACGTCGCGGCAGTCACGACAATGTAGTTGGTCTTCGTGACGGTGGTGTTGCCGGATGCGGAGGTGACGACGAGGGTCACGGTGTAGGTCCCAGCGGTGTTGTACACCTTGCTCACCGTGGGTCCGACGTTGCTGGTCCCGCCGTCGCCGAAGGTCCACGCCCAACCCGTGGCCGTGCCGCCCGTCAAGGTGCCGGTGAAGGTGATCTGCTCACCGGCCGAGGGGTTCGTCTTGCTGGCCGAGAAGTCGGCTGTCGGGGTCGGGGTGCTGATCGTGATGTAGTTCGTCTTGGTCAGCGTGTTGGACCCATTCGCATTGGTCACGGTGAGGGAGACCGAGTACGTCCCGGCCGCGCTGTATGGATGCTGTGGGTTCTGCGACGAGGACGTGGCGCCATCCCCGAACGTCCAGGCCCACGTTGTCGGGGTCCCTGTCGAGGAATCCGTGAACGCGATGTTCGTTCCAGTCGTCGTCGAGGTGGGGGAGGCGGTGAACGCCGCTGTCGGACCCGTGCCCCCGCCCGTGGCGAACTGGCCGGTACTGACCGGGAACATTGCCGACGCGCTGACCGGCACGACCGAGCCGACGATGCTCGAGATCAACGGCGTGATGAGCGTGAACCGGCACGTGAAGCTGGCGGTCGCGCGATCGCCGATTCCGGTCGTCGTGCCGTCGCCGTTGCCGTCGGTGAAGACCGGGTCCGCAGGGACCGCCGGATTCAGCACGCAGTTGGTGTTCGCAGTGTCGTTGATCACCTGGTTCCGGTATTGGGCGATCCTCGCCGTGTCGTTCTTCAGCCAGGCGTCGGAGTTGTTTGCGGCGAAGTTGGTGGCCGACCGGGTCGCGCTCTGGAGATTGATCCAACCCAGGTAGATGCGACCGAAGTCGAGCACGGTCAGGGTCAGGAGCAGCATCACAGGGAGTACGAGGGCGAACTCCACGAGGCTCTGCCCATCCGTACCCCGGAGCTTCAGCAGCGCTCGCGCGAGCCTGGAAGGGCACGCGGGTTCAACGCCGGTCGCAGCAGGCGCGGCATCGCGCATCCGCCGCCGACCAGGTGTGAACGTGTTGAACCCCCGTCGCGCCATGTACGAGCCCCCCCGGCCTCTCGTGACCGCTTACCCCGCGTCGGTCGCGCGCACCTCTGTTGAGGTCAGGGGATTATCAGAGTCCCATGCTTGCAAACTTCATTGCAGTGCTCGGCCGGCGCCGTCGGGCGTCGCGCTCAGGCAACACGCGATCGGCGTTTAGGGCTGAGAAGGTGAACTGCTTGCGGTTGGACCCTGACGCCCTGGCGGACCGGTTTAGTTCGTCAACCGGACGAGGAGACGGGCGAACGGACTATCGGCGTCGGGGAGCCCGCAGGGGCTCGTTGGATTCGGGGGGCACTCGCCGACGTTGAGCGGCGCGGCCACGAAGCTTTCTTCGAAGTAGCCGGTGATCGTCTTGCCTCCCTGCTGGGCGCTGAGGACGTGGAACAGGGCCCAGCCCTTGAAGCAGCCATTCGTGTACGAGGTGGGGCTGCTGCAGCTCGTCGCGGGTGCGACCGGCGGCCCAACGATCGGAATTGGGACGATCTCGTCGCGTAGCTTCGTATCCACAGCGGCGAAGAGGGTCGCGTGGTTGCCGCTGTTGTGCTGGCCGAGGTATTCCCCGAACTGGAAGGTCGCGGTGATCACGTTGGTCCCGTCGACGATGCTGCTCACCTCGCTCGAGTTCACGTTGTTGGCACCGTTGTAATCGGTCCACGACAGGTCGGTCGCCGAAACCGGGTAGTCGCCGTTGATCTCGCCGAAGGCCGTCGGGTTGTCCTTGGTGTACTTCGGCTTGCCGTTTGCGTGGAAGGCTTCGATGCTCATGGTCCACGGACCGGCGCCAACGCCCGTGTCGGCCGTGCCGCTCACCGCGGTGGCGCTGACCGACACGTCCCAGGAGATGGCCCCGAGGACGCGCGCGAAGGAGTTCACGTGCGTCGCGGTGATGCTGACCGAGACTGTCGCGCCCGACTGCATAAGGGTGACGACGGGCGTTGGGACGACGGCGCCGCTGACGCCGTTCGTGTAGCCGTTGGACGTCGCGGAGGAGATCGCCGCCGCCTGCGCGGCAGCCGTCCGCGCGGCGACGGTTCCGCTCGTATTGAGGTAGGCGTTGGCACCGGCCAGCGCTGCGAGGTCCGCGGCGTTCTGCTCCGATCGACGCTGGGCGAATGCTCCCCCACCGTCGAGAACGAGCCCGACCATTCCGATCATGACGACGAGACCAAGGGCGAACAGGACCAGGATCTGACCCCGCTCGCGTTCGGCGCCGGCCCTGCGATGGCCCAACATGTTGCTCTCCCCCTCTCGGTCCGATGACCGGCGAATGACCTGCCTGTGACTCATTTGGGTTGGCTCAATGGGATCTGGATGCGGCTCTTCGCCTCGAGATCGATCGTGCCGAGGAACCCCAGCAGCGACACCGGCGTATAGGACGACCGGGCAGTGACGACGACGTACTCATCCTCACCGCAACGCTCCGTCGTCCCGCCGCTGTCATCCGTGTCGCCGCTGGCGACGCACTTCCACAGCGGGAACGTGAGACCCGGCACGAGCGCCTTCTGGGTCGCGATCGTCTGCTTGGCCTCGTCGCTCCAATCCGACACGCCCTGGTGCAGGCTCGCGGTGCGCGCGACCTCCCGAGCGGCCTGCGACAGGCCGTTGTTGGTGTAGATCGCCCGACCGAAGTCGAAGACCGCCAGCAGGAGCATCAGGAACACCGTGAGCGTCAGCGAGAACTCGACCAGCGCCTGGCCCCGAGCCTTCTCGTCGCGGGTCTGGCTTGTCATCCGAGTGTCCGAACGGTCTTGGAGATCGACGTCGTGCCGCGCGGGTTCGTCACCGTGAGGGTGACGATGTAGTCGCGGTTCTGGAGCGCGAACGTGTGGCTGACGGTCGGCAGGTTGCCCGCGTCCGTGGTGTTGTCCGGCGTGCCGTACTCCCAGCGGTAGAACGTGATCGCGCAGGCCCCCGTCGTTGGCGAAGAGGCACTGATGAAGACGACGGGCCGGTTCTTGTTCTGCTGTGACCAGCCAAAGTCGGCCGCCGGGAAGTTGCAGGTGGGCGCGCTCGGCGTCGGCGATGCCACGGGTCCCGGTGACATCGTTGCGATCTGCGACGGCGTGGGGATGGGCGTTGGGGTCGGGCTGGGTGTCGGCGTCGGGGCCGGTGGGACAGTCGGGCTGACGCCGGCAGAGTCGGTGGCGACGATGTCCGCCGAGGCGCTCGAGCTGAAGGCGATGTTCGTGCCACCGAAGAACGCCGCCAGGAGCGGCGTCAGCAGCTCGAAATGTCCGGTGACCTTGATGGTGACGCGGTCGCCGAAACCGCCGGGAGCACAGCCACCGGCGTTGCTGCATGCCCAGGCGACATCCGCGGGGGCGATGCTCAGCGAGCTCTGGGCCTCGTTGAGGATCGCGCACATGACGCTGTTGGCGTCGCTGCAGCCGCTGTTCGCAACGAACGTCCCGCGGTATGACGCTTCGTACGCGCCCTCGCGTGCAGCATTCGCGACGGCGATCCGCGCAAAGAAGATCCGGCCGAGGTCGACGGCCGCGAGGACGAGGAGGAGCAGGACCGGCAGCACCAGGGCCAGCTCCACGAGGCTCTGACCCTTCGCCCGCGCACGAGGCGTGGACGGCGACCGACGGCTGCCTGGGCGTCGGTCCGTCTTGCGCTCGTCGCTTGGGCGGGGCATCCGCACGGGTCGTACTCCATGGTTGGACTTCGGGCCCCCGTCCGCACCCAGAACGTACGCGCGCGAACAGCGTCGTGGCGCAGTCCGATGGTCACGATTCGGTGCGTAGGACCGCCGGACCTTCGGGCGGTCGAATCTGCAAGGTCCGCCGAAAGGCAGGCCGAATTAGACCCGTGACGAAAGTCCCTCCCCCAGGGATCCGACGTCGCGCGTCCACCAGCGGGGCGTGGCTGCCCTAGGACCATGGGGGTACCAACGTACGGAGCTGGACCCCGCGCGGGGTCAGGCGGGCGCTGCCGCCGGTGTGCGACGGATCACCCTGACGAGGATCGACGAGCCGGCGATGGAGACCGCCACCGCGGCCAGCAGCGCCGCGTAGACCTCCGTGGGGAGGACGCCGCGGGCGACGGCGACCGTCGCGAGCACGAAGCCGAACTCGCCGATCTGCCCGAGGCCGACGCCAAGCTGGGCGGCGTGCGCGGGCAGTCGAGACGCCCTGGCCAGCAACGAGATCACAAGGACCTTGCCGAACACGACGAGGCCGAGGCACAGGGCGAGCCAGCCCAGGCCTCTCGCGAAGAGCGCCGCCGGGTCGATGAGCATGCCGATCGCGACGAAGAAGAAGATCGCGAAGAGGTCTCGGAACGGCAGGAGGCGCTTGCGCGCTTCCGCAGCGACTGGACCCTCGCTGATCGTCAGCCCGGCGACAAAGGCGGCGAGCGCGAGGGGGATCCCCGCCAGCACTGCCCCGACGCCGGCCACGGCCAGGCCGGGCGCTATCGCGACGGCGTGGAACAGGTCGGGTTCGGAGCGCAGCTTGGTCAGGATCCGGGGCAGCAGGTAGGCCCCCACGAGCGAGATGAGGGCGAACGCGATCAGCCCGAGGATCGTGATCTCG
>JBKKDM010000117.1:0-5008 GCA_046707905.1 Candidatus Limnocylindrales bacterium | reverse complement strand
GCTGGTAGCCCACCGTGAACATGGGGTCGAGGGCCCCATGGGCTCCTGCGAGATCAGGGCGACGTCGCGGCCACGGACGCTCTCCAGGTCCTGTTCCGTGGCCGAAGCCAGGTTCCGGCCGTTCCAGAGGATCTGGCCCCCGGTAACGGAAACGCCGGACGGCAGCAGGCCCAGCAGCGACAGCGCCGTCATGGTTTTCCCGCATCCGGACTCCCCGACGAGGCCCAGCACGGTGCCGGGCTCGACGTCGAAGGAGACCTCCGTGACCAGGGGCGTTCCGCCGTCGACCCCGACGGAGAGACCGCGGACGCTCAGCTTGCCGGCACCGGGTGCATCTTCCACGGGAGGTGCGGCAGCGGCCGCAGCCGCGGCGTCGGCTGCCCGCTTGCGGCGGACGGCTGCCGAAGGCAGGTGCGCTGCAGCGGCATGAGGCGACGTGCCGAGGGCGTTGCCGATGGCATTGGCCGCAAGGACCGTCAAAGCCAGCACCGCGCCGCTCGGAACCATGAGCCACGGGGCATCGTAGACGTGCTGCGAGGCACTCTGGATCATTCCGCCCCAGCTCGGCTGGGGAATGGGCGGACCGAATCCGATAAACGCCAGGCCCGCCTGGATCAGCATGCCGACGGCGAAGATGAGCGCCGATTGCACCACGATGGTGGTGGTCAGGCCGGGCAGGACGTGCCGGAGGCTGATGCCCAGCGCTCCGACGCCGTCGACCTTCGCGGCATCGACGTAAAGCTGTGATTGCAGGGACTTGGCCTGGCCCAGCATCACCCGGTAGATCCCGGCTGAGATGAGGACGCCGAGGATGGCCATGATCAGCGGGATGTTGGTGCCGACGGCTCCGATGACCGCAAGGATGATGACGGTTCCAGGAAGCGACATCATGACTTCGGTGACCCTGCTGATGATGCCCTCGGCGCGGGGGGAACTGGCGGCGGTCAGGGCCAGGACGGTTCCCAGCCCGACGCCTACGAGCACCGTGATGAACGACGTCCCCAGGGTTGCGGCTGCTGAGGCGAATATACGGCTGAGCAGGTCCCGGCCCAATTCGTCCGTGCCCAGCCAGTGGGCGGCGGTGGGCCCGGAGAGGACCGCGGTGAAGTCCTGGTCCTCCGTCTTGTACGGCAGCCAGAGCGGAGCCGTGAGGGAAGCGACCACCAGGGCGGCGAGCCAGACCGCGCCGGCCAGTCCGCCGGGCGAGGTGAGGAGGCGGTGGCCGGAGAACTTTGCCAGGGCTGTCTTCCGCGGGGCGGCGATGGGCGTAATGGTGGGAATCATGAGGCACGCAACTTCGGGTCAAGGAATTTGGTGGCGAGTTCCAGCACGAGGTTCACGGCGACCACCACCACGGTGGCCACCACCACGACGCCCTGGACCGCGGGCGCATCGTGGGTGCTGACGGATGCCTGGACCGACTGGCCAAGGCCGGGCATGGCGAACAGCTGCTCGGCGATCACGGACCCGCCAAACAGCCCGATGAACTGCAGCGCGATGCCGGCAACGATGGGGAGGCTGGCGTAGCGCAGCGCGTGGACGTACAGGATCTTCCAGGTGGGTGTCGCCGTGGCACGCAGCGTACGGATGTGTTCCTGCTGGAGTGCTTCGAGCATGGAGGCCCGGGTCTGGCGGGCGATGAACGCCGCACCGCCGACGGCCAGCGTGATGACGGGAAGGGCCAGTGACATCGCCCAGTCCTGCGGCGAAACTTCGAAAGGAACGTAGCCGGTGGCCGGGAAGACGGGCGACTGGACTGCGAACAGGTAGACGAAGATGACGCCTACCCAGAAGGCGGGCAGGGCGACGAGGAGCCCGACGAACCCTCCGATAATCTGATCCAGGAGCCCGCCCCGCACGGCTGCGGTGACGCCGAGTCCGATCCCGAGAACGGCGCTCAGCACCGTGGCCCCGGCAGCCAGCGACGCCGTGACCGGAAGCCGGCTGGCCAGATCGGCACTTACTGAGCGGCCGTCGATCAGCGAGGTCCCGAAGTTGCCCTGGACGGCGTCGCCGAACCAGCGGAAGAACTGGACCACGAGGGGATCGTTCCAGCCGAGGCGCTGGTTAACCTCGTCGATGGCTTCCTGCGCGGCGCCGGCGCCGAGGGACACGGCACCGGGGCTGCCGGGCATGGCGTGGACCAGCAGGAATGCCAGCACCGCGACCACCAGCACGGTGGCGAGCGCCATCAGCAGGCGTTTTACGACGAACATTGCCAGGTTGACATCCATTGGTCAGGACCTCCGTTGGTCAGGCCGGACGTCCTTCCCGTGACGGAAGGGACGTCCGGCCGGTGGCTGGATCAGTTGGTGGGCGCGTAGGAGGAGAGCAGCGGGTAGGCGTTCGAACCTGCGAACTTCACCTGCTGAACCTTCTTGGTGTTGTAGCCCTGGTTGGTGAGCGACTCGTAGAGCGGGATCATCCAGCCGGATTCCACCAGGCGGGTGTTGAGCTTGGTGAGGGCGGTCTTCTTGGCGGCGTCGTCCTTGGCGGCTGCGGCCTCGCCCGTGGCGGCGCTGAGCTGCGCGTCGGTGGCTTTCTGCACGTTGGTGAAACCGTTCAGCACAACGCCGTACATCAGGCCCACCGGGTTGTCCCAGCCGAGCGAGGCGTAGCCGAGGGGTGTTGTTGCGACTGCCGCGAAGGCTTCATCGGTGGAAGACGCCATCTTGATGTTCATCTTGATTCCGACGGCGGCCAGATCCTTCTGGACGGCCTGCAGGTCCGTCTGGGTTTCGGCGCTGCCCACGATGGTGAACTCGAAGCCGTTGGCGTAGCCGGCCTCTGCCAGGAGGCTCTTGGCCTTCGCCGGATCATAGGCGAACTTGGTGTTCAGCTCTTCGGTGAAGCCCGCGGAATCCTTGGGAAGTGCGTTCCACGCCGGGATGTCTCCCTTGTGCAGTGCGTCCACCAGCGACTGGCGGTTGATGGCGTACTGGAACGCCTGGCGGACCTTCTCGCTGGCAAAGGCGGGGGCGGTCTTCCCGATCTTGTCGAAGGAAACCATGGTGTGCAGGGTCCCGCCGATCTGGGACACCCCGAGGCCCTTGGACTTTGCGAAGTCCACCGTCGGGGAGGTGAGCACGGCGACGTCGGCCTGGCCGGAGACGAGGGCGTTGGCGCGCGCTTGGGGATCCTGGATGACGCTGAAGGTGATCTTGTTGTAGGCGTACTTGGAGGCGTCCGCGTTTTTGGTGTTCTTCTGGAAGACGTACTTGTTGCCCTTCACCGTCCCCGCCGTGTCGAGGGTGTAGGGGCCCGAACCGTCCGGGGTGGTGGCAAGGGTGGCGCTCTTGGCGGCGGCCGTCTTGCCGACAATCATGCCCATGGTTCCCGAGAGGTTCTTTTCGAAGCCGGGCTGCGGCTTGGCGAACTTGATGGCCACCTTCGCGGGGCTGACAACGCTCACCGAGGCGACCTCCTGGGCTCCGCCCTTGGCGATTGCGGAGTAAGCGCTGAGCGCCGGGTCGCTGCGCCGGTCCAGGTTGGCCTTCACCAGCGCCGCGTCCAGGGTGGAGCCGTCCGTGAAGGCGACGCCCTCCTTGAGGGTCAAGGTAAGCACAGTGTTGTCCGCGCTGTAGCTGAACTCCTGGGCCAGGCCCGGTCCAACGGAGCCGTCCGGCTGCAGGGTCATGAGGTTCTCGTAGAGGCCTTCAAAGAACTGCCGCTGCGCGTCGGCAACGCGCAGCGGATCGAAGCCGAAGGACGCGCTGTCGCTGTCGACGGCGATGGTCAGGGTGTCTTTGTTGACGGCGGTTGCCGCCTGGGTCCCGCCGCCGCTGGCGGTGAGCGAGCTCATGAGGAGCGCCCCGGCCAAGACGGCCGCGCTCCGGCGGGCAGGGGAGGTAAGGAGTTTCATGTGTGCGCCTTTGCATTCTCGATGACGAAACGGGAATCAACATCTGGGGAGCCGGAGCCCGGCGCGGTCGGCATCGATCGCGTCGCGGACCGTTCCGTTCGGCGCCCTCTCGTCAGATGGCTTCCGGTGACCGGCTTCTTCAAGAATCCGTTGCACGGCCCGGGGGGACCTACCACAATTTCATTGGTTGAAACGATATTGTGGTGCTGGTCACCCCGCTCTCAACGAAAGGAACGTGATGACGGCCGAAGCAGGACCTGAAGAAGCGGCCCCGCCGCGCGGCAAGCGGCCCAAGCAGGGCGAACCGGTGATTGACCGTGCCTTGAGCCTCCTTGCAGTTTTTTCGGACCGCCGCCGGGCCTTGACCCTGTCCGAATTGGCCCGTCACGCGGGCATGCCGGCCCCGACGGCGCTGCGCCTCATTGCGCGGCTGGTGGCGTGGGGCGCCCTGGAGCGGCTGGAGGACGGAAGGTACGTGGTCGGCGTCAGGCTCTGGGAGGTGGCATCGCTGTCGCCCCGAGGACACGGCGTCCGGGAGATCGCGCTGCCCTACCTCGAGGACCTTTTTGCCGTCACCCGCCACCACGTCCTGCTGGCTGTCCGCGACAAGAACGAGGCCGTGCTCATCGAGCGACTCTCCTCCAAGGAGGCCACCGAGGTTGCCTACCGGGTCGGCGGCCGCGCGCCACTGCGCTCGACGGCGGTGGGTCTGGTGCTGCTCGCCGGCGCCGACGCGGCATTCCAGGAAGCGGTCATTCGGCAGCCGCCGGACGTCGAGGCCGGCGTCGATGCCATGCCCGAAGGTCAGCTGCGGCGCACGCTCTCCGACGTCCGCCGCACCGGCGTGGCCATGATCAGGCGGTCTGCACCGTCACGGACGGTGTCGGTCGCCTCGCCGGTCTTTGACGCCGACGGGTCAGTGGCCGCAGCGCTTTCCATCGTGGTGCCCGACGGCGCCACGCCCCCGAATGTGCTGGCGCCCGCGGTCCAGGCCGCGGCACGGGCTGTGTCCCGCAACCTGGGTTACAACGCAGGGCCGAGTGAGGGGGTCACGCGGCGCTAAGGGCGCACGGCGGCTGAAGGGCGCACGGTGGCTAAAGGGAACGACAGCGGCTAAAGGGAACGACAGCGGCTAAAGGGAACGAC
>JBKKDM010000116.1:0-3001 GCA_046707905.1 Candidatus Limnocylindrales bacterium | reverse complement strand
AGGCTCAGCCATGGGACAAGCGGGCACCCGGACCCGAGCTGCCGTCCGAGGTCGTCGAGGGCACCCGAGCCCGCTACGGCGAGGGTTTCGAGCGGATCACGGGCGCCAGTTTCCAGCGCTACCTCGACGACGACGTGATCGCGCCAGGGGAGGGTCGATGAGCGAGTTCCGGTTCGCGGTGAACGTGCTCCCGAAGGATGGGATCCTCGATCCGCAGGGTCGGGCGGTCGAGGGCTCGCTCGGGCACCTCGGGATCGAGGGCGTGTCGGGCGTCCGCGTCGGGCGCCGGGTCGAGCTGGCCGTCGAGGCCGCTGACGAGGCCGCCGCGCGGGTGACCGTGGAGCGCCTCGCGAGCGAGCTGTTCTCGAACCCGCTCATCGAGTCGTTCGCGATCGAATGGATGGACATCCACCCGGCGGCGGCGCGATGACCGTCCGCATCGGCGTCGTCGTCTTCCCGGGGTCGAACTGCGATCGAGACACGCTCCGCGGCCTCGAGCACGCGGGCGCCGAGGCCGTCGAGCTGTGGCACGAGCAGGGCACATTGGGTGGCGTGGCGGCCGTGGTGCTCCCGGGCGGCTTTGCCTACGGCGACTACCTACGCGCCGGCGTGATCGCCCGGTTCAGCCCGGTGATGCGAGCCGTTTCCGCCTTCGCGGCAGATGGCGGGCTGGTCCTCGGGATCTGCAACGGCTTCCAGGTGCTCGCCGAGGCGGGGCTGGTGCCAGGCGCGCTGCTCCGAAACCGGGGGCTGCGGTTCCTCGGGCGCGAGGTCCGAATCTCGGCCGAGCGGCTGGACACGCCGTTCACGGCCCTGCTGCGGGACGGGCGGCCGTTGCGGATGCCGATCGCCCACGGCGAGGGCTGCTACTTCGCCGATGAGGCGACGCTCGACGAGCTGGAGCGCGACGGCCAGGTCCTGTTCCGGTACGTCCGCGAGGACGGCACCGTGGCGGGGGTCGACGGCGACGCCGCGAATCCGAACGGGTCGCTGCGCGCGATCGCCGGCGTGCTAAGCCGTCGCGGCAACGTGGCGGGGCTGATGCCGCATCCGGAGCGGGCCGCGGACGCCCTGCTGGGCTCGGACGATGGTCTGCCGATCCTGCGATCGCTGGTCGAGGCGGCCGCGGCAGCGTCGAATCCCGCTCCCGTGGCGGTCGGCGCCGCATGATCGTGGCCGAGCGCGAGCCCGTGGCCCCCGAGCCGGTCGTGCCGTTGCACCGGGCGCTCGGGCTGACGGACGACGAGCTGGGTGCGATCCGGGAGCGGCTGGGGCGCGGTCCGAACGACCTCGAGCTCGCGATGTTCAGCGTGATGTGGTCGGAGCACTGCTCGTACAAGAGCTCGAAGCCGCTCCTGCGCACGTTGCCCACCGCGGGGGCCGGCGTCGTCGCGGGGCCCGGCGAGAACGCCGGCGTCGTCTCGATCGGGGATGGGCTGGCGGTCGCGTTCAAGCTCGAATCGCACAACCACCCCAGCGCGGTCGAGCCGTACCAGGGCGCCGCGACGGGGGTCGGCGGGATCCTCCGGGACATTTTCACCATGGGCGCGCGCCCGATCGCCGTGCTCGATGCGCTGCGCTTCGGCGATCCCGCGGACCCGCGGACCCGGCATCTCGTCGACGGCGTCGTTCGAGGCGTCGGCGGCTACGGCAACTGCGTGGGCGTGCCCACGGTCGGTGGCGAGCTGGTCTTCGACCCCTCCTACGGTGACAACCCGCTCGTGAACGTGATGGCCATCGGCCTGCTCGACGAGCGCCGGCTCACGCTCGCGTCCGCGCCCGGCCCCGGAAACCTGGCGGTCCTGTTCGGGAGCGCGACGGACCGCGACGGCATCGGTGGAGCGTCGGTCCTCGCCTCCGCGACGTTCTCCGACCAGGACGTCTCGAAGCGGCCCTCGGTGCAGGTCGGCGATCCCTTCGCGGAGAAGCTCCTGATCGAGGCCTCGCTCGAGCTCATCGAGCGGGGGCTGGTCGAGGGGCTGCAGGATCTCGGCGCGGCCGGCATCACCTGCGCGACGTCGGAGACCGCCGACCGGGCGGGCACCGGCATCCGGGTCGACCTCGATGCGATCCCGCGGCGCGAGCCGGGCCTGGAGCCGTTCGAGGTCATGATCAGCGAGAGCCAGGAGCGGATGCTCGCGGTGGTCCTGCCCGAGCGGTACGGCGACGTGGCCGCGGTCTGCGAACGCTGGAACCTGCCGTGCGCCGTGATCGGCCGGGTCACCGACGACGGCGACATCACGATCGTCGAGGGCGGGCTCGAGGCCGGTCGCGAGATCGCCCGCATCCCCGCCAGCGCTCTGACCTCCGACGCGATCGTCCACGAGCGGCTGGCCGCGCCCCCGGAGCGCCGGCGCCTCGCACCGGCGCCGGGCGCGCCCGAGACCGCCAGCGACCAGCTGCCGGAGCGGGGCATGGATCCGGGCGCCGTGCTCCAGGCCCTCCTGGGATCGCCGAATCTCGCCTCCCGACGGGCGGTCTTCGAGCAGTACGACTCGACCGTCCAGGCCGCGACCATCGCCGGCCCCGGGCGCGGCGCCGCGGTGCTCCGCGTCGGGGGGACATCCAAGGCCCTCGTTGCTGCGACGGACGGCAACGCCGGCGTGAGCGCCGCCGATCCCTGGCTGGGCGCGGCGATGAGCGTCGCCGAGGCCGCTCGCAACGTCGCGATCACCGGTGCGCGCCCGCTCGGCGTCACCAACTGCCTCAACTACGGCGATCCGACGAAACCGGACGCCTTCTGGCAGCTCAGCGAGGCGGTTCGCGGCCTCGGTGACGCCTGCCGCGCCCTGGGCCTCCCCGTCACCGGCGGGAACGTGTCGCTCTACAACGAATCGGCCCGCGGCCGGATCGCCCCCACGCCCCAGATCGGCGTGGTCGGGCTCATCGACGACGCCGCGGCAGCGATCGGGCCGGCGTTCCGGGACGCAGGCGACGCGGTTCTCATCGTCGGCGAGGCCGGACCGGGCCTGGCGGGCAGCGAGTACGCGCGGGTCGCGGG
>JBKKDM010000115.1:0-14975 GCA_046707905.1 Candidatus Limnocylindrales bacterium | reverse complement strand
GGCCTCGGTCAGCTCGGTCTTCACGCGGTCCGGGTTGCTGTCCGGCTTGTCGATCTTGTTGAGCGCGATGATGATCGGCACCCTGGCCGCCTTGGCGTGGCTGATCGCCTCAAGCGTCTGGGGCATCACGCCGTCGTCCGCTGCGACGACGACCACCGCGATGTCGGTGACCTTCGCGCCGCGGGCGCGCATCGCCGTGAACGCCTCGTGGCCCGGGGTGTCGAGGAACACGACGCGGCGGTCACCGCGCGTGACGTCGCTCGCGCCGATGTGCTGGGTGATGCCGCCACGCTCCCCCGCCGCGACCGTGGTCGAGCGGATGGCGTCGAGGAGGCTGGTCTTGCCGTGGTCGACGTGGCCCATGACCGTCACGATCGGGGCCCGATCGACGAGGTCGGCGGCGTCGTCCTCGGTGAACAGCTCCTCTTTGGTCGCCGCCTGCGGCGCCTCGGCGCCATCCTCGCTTGCGGCAGGCGTGCCGCCGAGCACGGGCTCCGCGACCTCGTAGCCCAGCTCGCTCGAGACCAGCGACGCGGTGTCGCGGTCGATGAGCTGGTTGATGGTCGCGAAGATGCCGCTCTTGATCAGCTCGCGGATGACGTCCGCCGGGTTGACCCCGAGCAGCTCGGCGAGCTCCTTGACGGTGATCGTCGCGGGCAGCTCGACCGCGCCACGCTCACGCGGATCGGCGACCTGGACGGCCGCGCCCGCGAACGCGCCATCGCGACGAGGCGGCTTGCGCGGCCCGCGCCGCCCCCTGGTGCCGCTCCTACTCCGCGCCATCGAAGGTCCCCCTGCTCACGATCTTTCGAAGCTCCGCTGCGAGCGTCACGGGCACGTCGACCTCGAGGGCGCGGCGAAGGCCGCCCTTCTCGATTGCCCCGGTCATGCAGCCCGCATCGCTGCAGACGTACGCGCCCCGGCCATTGGCCTTGCCGGTGGCGTCATAGATGACCTCGCCCGCGGGCGTGCGGACGATCCGCAGCAGCTCACGCTTGTCCTTGCTGGTACGGCACTGGACACAGGTCCGGGTCGGGGCCGCTCGACGTTCGAGCGTCGACCCTGCCGCGCCTACGACGCCACCTCGCCGGCGGCAGCCTTGGCGCGCTTGGCGCGAGGCTTGGCACCGGTCCCGGCGCCGGCGGCTGCCAGCTCGGCGTCTGGCTCAGCAGCTTCGACGAGCTCCGGTGCCGCGACGGCATCGGCGGCACCAGCGGCTGCCGACTCGGCGGCGACAGGCTCTGGCTCGTCGGCCTTCATTGCCTTCGTGACCTTGGTCGCCTTCGCGACGGTCTTGGCCTTCGCCACGGCCTTGGTCGTCGTGGCTTCGGCGTCGGGCTCAACCGCCGACTCCGAGGCATCGATTGCGGCGTCCTTCGCCTTGGCCCTGGTGGCCTTGGCGGCCTTCGCCGGCTTGGCCGTGACCTCGGCCGGATCGTCCGCGCCGGCGGCAACTGTCGCGACGGCCTCCACGTCCTCGGCGGCGGGCTCGATGGCGACGTCGCCGGCAGACGGGGCTTCGACCGGGGACTCGGGCTTCGGGTCTGTTGCGGCGGCCTTGGCCTCGGCGACGGACACGTCGCTCCGGATGTCGATCCGCCAGCCCGTCAGGCGCGCGGCGAGCCGGGCGTTCTGCCCCTCGCGGCCGATCGCCAGCGAGAGCATCCGCTCCGGCACGGTGACGTTGGCGATCCGGGCCTCCGTGTCGATGTCGACGGACAGCACCTGGGCGGGCGACAGCGCATTGGCCACGAATGCCGACGGATCGTCGTTCCACGGGATCACATCGATCTTCTCGCCACCCAGCTCGGCAACGACCGCCTGGACGCGCGCGCCCCGCTGGCCGACCGTGGCTCCGACCGGATCGAGGCCCTCCTGGCGCGACGCCACCGCGACCTTCGACCGGCTGCCGGCCTCGCGCGCGATCGCGCGAACCTCGACCGTGCCGTTGTGGATCTCGGGAACCTCCAGCTCGAACAGGCGCTTGAGGAAGCCCTTGTGCGTGCGGCTCACGAACAGCGCGGGCCCGCGTGGCGTCCGGCGGACCTCGAGGACGAAGGCCTTGACGTTCTGGCCGATGCGGTAGTGCTCGAGGGGCGACTGCTCGGTCGTGGCGAGGATCCCCTCCACGCCCTTGCCCATGTCCAGGATCATCGCCCGAGGCTCGACACGGTTGACCGTGCCGGTGGCGAGCTCGCCCTCGCGGTCGGCGAACTGGTCGAAGACGGCGTCGCGCTCGGCCTCGCGGAGGCGCTGGAGCACGACCTGCTTGGCGGTCTGCGCGCCGATCCTGCCGAAGGTGTCGCCGTCGAGCTGCTCCGTCTCCACGAGCTCGCCCGGGATGGCGTCGGCCTTGTGCTTCCGCGCCTCGTCCAGGGTGAAGTGGGTCAGCTGCTGGTCCTCGTCGATCGGGTCGTTCGTCGCGATCCGCGCGCGGTAGACCCGGATCGCGCCGCTGTCGGCGTCGATCTGGACGTGGATGTCCTCTTCGTTCGCGACGCGCCGGTAGGCGGCAGCGATCGCGTCTTCGACCGTGTGGATGAGCTGCTCGCGTGAGACCTGCTTCTCGGCATTCAGCTGCAGGAGGGCGCCGACGAAATCGCGACTCATGTCGTGCGTCCTCCTCTTCAAACTCGATGGCCTGGTGCCACTTGGCGAAAAAAATACGTGGGGGTCACCCACGTCCCGAGGCGGCCATTTACGTTCAGGGGAGTATACACCCGGCCCCGTGGACCGTCGAATGAACCGGACGCTGCCCGGTCAGGTCGGATTGGCCTCGCCAGCGCCGTAGCGGCGATCGACATAGGCCTCAAGGAGCTCGATGAACTCGTCGACCAGGCCGTCGCCGCGGAGCGTCCGGTCGAGCTTGCCATCGACGAAGACCGGCGCCACCGGCTCCTCGAAGGTGCCCGGCAGCGAGATCCCGATGTTGGCGTGCTTCGACTCCCCCGGCCCGTTCACGACGCAGCCCATGATCGCGACGGTCATCTCCTCGACGCCGGGGTACTGGGCCTGCCACTCGGGCATCCGGTCCCGCAGGTAGAGCTGGATCTTCTCGGCCATCTCCTGGAAGAACGTGGAGGTTGTTCGGCCGCAGCCCGGGCAGGCGCTGACCTGGGGCAGGAACGATCGGAGGCCCATCGACTGGAGGACCTGCTGCGCGACCCGGACCTCCTCCTCGCGCTCGCCGCCTGGGGCGGGCGTGAGCGAGACGCGGATCGTGTCCCCGATCCCCTCCTCCAGCAACACCGCGAGGGCCGCCGTCGACGCCACAATGCCCTTCATGCCGAGGCCGGCCTCCGTCAACCCGACGTGCAACGGGTAGTCCGAGCGGGCCGCCAGGAGGCGGTACACGTCGACGACATCCCTGACGTTCGAGACCTTGGCCGAGATGATGATCCGGTCGTGCCCGAGGCCGGTCTCTTCGGCCAGCTCGGCGGATCGCATCGCCGACTCGATCATCGCCTCGATCAACACGTCGCGGCTGTCGCGCGGCGCGGGGAGCAAGGCGTTCTCGTCCATCAGCGTCGTCAGGAGAGCCTGGTCGAGCGAACCCCAGTTGACCCCGATCCGGACCGGCTTGTCGTGCTCGATCGCGACCCGGACGATCGTCTGGAAGTTCTCGTCGTGGCGCTTGCCGCCGACGTTGCCGGGGTTGATCCGGTACTTCGCGAGCCCCTTGGCCATCTCCGGGTACTCGACCAGGAGCTGGTGGCCGTTGTAATGGAAGTCACCGATGACCGGTACGCCGACGCCGAGGTCACGGAGCTTCCGGAGCATCTCGGGCACGGCCGCGGCGGCCGCGTCGTTGTTGACCGTGACGCGGACCAGCTCGCTGCCGGCGTGGGCCAGCCGCGCAACCTGGATCGCGGTCCCGTCCGCGTCCGCGGTATCCGTGTTCGTCATCGACTGGACGACGACCGGCTGGCTGCTCCCGACCGGGACCCCGCCGACGTCGACCGTGACCGTGCCTCGTCGCCGGGGCGACTCCTGGCTGGCGCCGGCGACGGCCGGCGGCACGGCGGGACGCGGATCCGCGGGATCGCTCGTCCCGACCGCGCTCATGGCGCCTGGCCGAGACGGGCGATGTCGAAGGCCGAGATCCACAGGATGAAGGCCATCAGGACGACGAACCCGACCGCGTAGGTGAGGCGCTCGGCCCGGAGGCTCACGCGGGCCCCGAAGACGCGCTTGATGAGGAGGACCATCATCCGGCCGCCGTCCAGTGGCGGGAACGGCAGGATGTTCACGACACCGAGGTTCACCGACAGGATCCCGGCGACGTACAGCGTCATGACCGGGCCGACGTTGAGGAGGATGTCCGCCAGCGACACCGCGATCCCGATCGCGCCGGACGCCGGCGGCGGGGCGGTCGGGTCCTTGATGAGGCCGTCCACGAGCTGGCCGAGGCCGCTCAGGATCAGGCCACCCCAGCGGACGAGGTCGTTGGCCGCGATCGAGATCGCGCTCCCGATGTCGTGCGTCGTCGTGTCGTAGGTCTGCTCGAGCTGGCCGACCCCGAGCGCGCCCCGCGTCTCGCTGAGCTCGGCCTTCGGGCGGAGCATCGCGCTGACCGTCTCCTCCGTGCCGTCGACGTGGCGAACGCCCAGCGCGACCGTCTCGCCCGCGTTCTCGCGGAGTGCGTCGATGACCCGGCGGCCGCCGAACAGCTCGAACCTCTCGCCGTCGACGGTCAGGATCTCGTCGCCGGCGACCAGGCCGGCGGTCGCGGCGGGCGACGCCGGCTCGACCGTGCCGATCTTGATGCCGAAGACGGGGGTGAACAGCCAGGCGATCACGAAGAAGATGAGGAACGCCAGGACGATGTTCATGACGACGCCGTTGACCAGGATCGCGAGCTTGACGCGGAGCTTCTGGGCCGAGAACGAGCGCGGGTCGTCTGCCCCGTCGCCGTCCTCGCCCTCCATCCGGACGAAGCCACCGATCGGAAGCCAGTTCAGCGTCCAGAGGGTCTCGCCCTTCGAGCGCAGGACCTTCGCCCGTGGCGGGAAGCCGAACCCGAACTCCAGGACGCGAACGTTGAAGGCCCTCGCGGTGAGGTAGTGGCCGAGCTCGTGGATCAGGACGATCCCGCCGAGCACGACGACGAACAGGACGATCGCGACGATCGCGAAGAGCACGCCGTCCATCAGGCGCTCACCTCCGGCGCCGGCGTGAGCTGCCCGGGCGCGGCGAGTGCCGCGCGGACCTCGGCGTCGAGGGCGATCAGCTCATCGAGCGGCGGCTCGACGCCGCCGGATACCGTGCCGAATCTCGCCACCGCGTCCTCGAGCAGGCGCGGGATGCCCGGGAAGTCCAGCGTGCCGTCGAGGAAGCGCGCGACGGCCACGTCGTCCGCGGCAATGAGCGCGGCGGTGGCGCGCGATCCGAGACGGCCGGCGTCGCGGGCGATGCGGAGCGCCGGGAACCGGGCCTCGTCGGGGGCGCGGAAGTCGAGGCGGGCCAGCGCCACGAGGTCCGGCGCGGCGGCCGGCGAGTGGCGTCGTTCGGGGTAGGTCAGCGCGTACTGGATCGGGAGTCGCATGTCGGGGGTGCCCAGCTGTGCCTTCAGTGAGCCGTCCACGAACTGGACGGCGGAGTGGACGACCGACTGCGGATGGATCACGACGTCGATCTGCTCGTAGCCCACATCGTAGAGCCAGCGGGCCTCGATGACCTCCAGGCCCTTGTTCGCGAGGGTCGCGGAATCGATCGTGATCTTGGCGCCCATGCTCCATGTCGGGTGGCGGAGGGCCTGCTGGGGTGTGATCGCGGCAAAGGCCTCCGCCGGGGTGTCGAGGAACGGTCCGCCGGACCCGGTGAGGATGAGGCGGTCCACGAGCGCGAGGTCCTCGCCGGCCAGGCATTGCCAGATTGCGGAATGCTCCGAGTCGATCGGACGGAGCCAGCCGAGGGGGCTGGCGAGGGCGTCAGCCGGCCCGTGGGCGGCGAGCCGCTCGGCGGCCCTCGCTCGGGCCAGCGGCATGACGAGGTGGCCCCCGGCCACGAGGGTCTCCTTGTTGGCCGTCGCCACGACCTTCCCGGCCTCGAGCGCGGCGAGGACGGGCCGGAGGCTCACGACGCCACCGCTGCCGACAACGACCATGTCGACGTCCGAGCGGGTCGCGAGCGCAAGGAGCGCGCCCTCGCCGGTGTCGACTTCGACATCGGCGGCGACATCGCGCCGCAGCCCGGCGATCCCGGCGGCGTCTCCCAGCACCACGGCCACCGGCCGGAGCGCCCGTGCCTGCTCTGCCAGCAGCGTTGCGTTGCTGCCGGCGGCGAGGCCGATGACCCGGAACGACGGATCGCCGGCCAGAACCTCGACGGTCTGCCGCCCGATGGAGCCGGTCGAGCCGAGGAGGACGACGTTCCGCATCGGATCAGTGGAGGATCGTGACGACATAGAAATACGCCACCGGCGCGGCGAACAGGAAGCTGTCGACCCGGTCGAGGAGGCCGCCATGGCCGGGGATGAGCGTGCCGGACTGCTTGGCCCCCGCCGCCCGCTTGAGCATCGACTCGGCGAGGTCCCCAGCCTGCGCCGCCGCACCCACGAGCAGGCCGAAGCCCAGCCCCAGGATCCAGGGCCGGCCCAGCAGGGCGACCAGGACCGCGCCGACGATCGCGGCCGCCACGGCACCCCCCACGACGCCCTCCACCGTCTTCGAGGGCGAGATGTGTTGCATGAACGCGTGCCTCCCGAAGCGCCGCCCGACGAGGTAGGCGAACGTGTCGAAGGCCCAGACGACGAGCACCAGCGCCAGGATCCAGGCGCGATCCGGGCCCAGGCCGCCGAGGAGCGACGTCGGGTCCACGGCCGCCCCGGTGGCCCCCAGCCGGGCCACGAACCCGAGCAGCCCGACATACAGCGCGCCGAACGTCGTCGTGGCGAAGACCGCGAGGCCCTCGCGCGGGTCCAGGCGCGTGAGCGCGCCCATCCCCACGAGCACCACGCCAAGGCCGACGAGGAGCAGCCCGGAGCCGCCGGGCAGCTGGGTCAGGGAATCCGCCAGGGCCACGATGATGGCGAGGGCGACGCCGAGGACCGGCATCGAGGCATGGCCCGCGGCGGTCAGGAGCCGGAATGCCTCGATCCCGGCGACGATGACGGCGAGGGCGACGACAAGGGCGATCCATGCGCCACCGAGCCACATCGCGACGAGCAGCGGCGGGACGAGGATCGCGGCGCTGCGGGCGCGATCTCGGAGCATCGAGTCAGCGACCGAAGCGTCGCGTCCGGCTGGCGAACTCCGCCAGGGCCCCATCGAGGTCGGTCGGACCGAAGTCCGGCCAGAGCGTGTCGCTGGTGATGAGCTCCGCGTAGGCCGACTGCCAGATCAGGAAGTTGGAGAGGCGGTGCTCGCCACCGGTCCGGATGACGAGGTCCGGATCGGGCAGCCCGGCCGTGTACAGCGCACCCGCGATGGTCGCCTCGTCGATCGAGTCCGGGTCGAGGCCCGCGCGGACGATGCCGCGGACCGCGTCAACCAGCTCGGTCCGGCCGGCGTAGTTGAACGCGATGTTGAGCCGCATCCGGGTGCCGCCGGCCGTCGCCGAGAGGGCGGATTCGATGGACGTCCGGGTCGCCGGGGGGAGCTCGTCGAGGCGGCCGAGGAGGCGCACCTGCACGCCCTGCGCCCGCAGCTCGTCCGTCTCGCTCCGGATCGCCTGCTCCAGCAGCTGGAACAGCCCGACGACCTCCTCGTCGGTCCGCGCCCAGTTCTCGCGGCTGAAGGCATAGAGGGTCATGACGGGGATGCCGCGCCGCACGGCGTGGCGCAGGAGCTCGCGGATCGCCTCGACCCCGGCCGCGTGGCCATCGATCTCGGAGACGCCGCGCGCCCGGGCCCAGCGGCGATTGCCGTCCATGATGATCGCCACGTGCCGGGGCAGGTCGGATGGGTGCGTCGCCGGATCGGCCGCGGGAGCGGGCTCGGACGGAGCGGCAGGGCCGGCGGGCACGGCGGCCTGGTGGGCCCGAGGCGGAGCGTCGGTCGGACGGATCAGCGGCGCACGCGCCACTAGACCTCGAGGACCTCCTGCTCCTTGGTCGCGCCGACGCGATCGACCTCGGCGACGTGCTTGTCGGTCGTCTTCTGGAGGGTCTCCATCAGGCGATGCTCCTCGTCGGCCCCGACCTCGCCGTCCTTCTGGAGCTTCTTGAGCTGGTCGGCCCCGTCGCGGCGGATGTTCCGGATCTCGACCCGGGCCTCCTCCATCCGCTTGTGGACCTGCCGGACGAGATCGTGCCGCCGCTCCTCGGTGAGCTGCGGGATGTTCAGCCGGACGACCGCGCCGTCGACGTTCGGGGTGAGCCCGATGTCGCTCTTCGTGATCGCCCGTTCGATCGCCCCGAGGACGCTCCGGTCCCACGGCTGGATGACGATCTGGTGCGGCTCCGGGACGCTGATCCCGGCGAGCTGGTTGAGCGGCGTCTGGGTGCCGTAGTAGTCGACGTGGATCCGCTCGACGAGGCTCGTGGAGGCGCGCCCGGTGCGGATGCCCTGCAGGTCGCGCTCGAGGACCTCGACGGCCCGGGCCATCTTGTGGTCGGCCGAGGTGATGATCTCGTGACTCATGCTCGTGCCTCCACGGGCCCGGCGATCAGCGTGCCGACGGCCTCGCCCTGCGCGACCCGGGCGATGTTCTCCGGGCCGTTCAGGTCGAAGACGATGATCGGCAGGTCGTTCTCCATGCACAGGGAGACGGCGGCGCCGTCCATGACCTTGAGCTGGTCGCGGAGCAGGTCGCCGTATTCGAGCCGGTCGTATCGCCGAGCGCCCGGGACCGTCATCGGATCGGCATCGTAGACCCCGTCGACCTTGGTCGCCTTCATCAGCACCCCGGCCCCGATCTCGACGGCCCGCAGCGCGGCGGCCGTGTCGGTGGTGAAGTAGGGGTTGCCCGTGCCGGCCACCATGATCACCACGCGGCCCTTCTCGAGGTGGCGCACGGCGCGGCGGCGGATGTACGGCTCCGCGATCTCGTTCATCGCGATGGCGCTCATCACCCGGGTCTGCGTCCCGGTTCGCTCGACGGCGTCCTGGAGCGCGAGGCCGTTCATGACGGTCGCGAGCATCCCGATGTAGTCCCCGGTCGCGCGGTCCATGCCCTGCGCGGCGGCCGAGAGCCCCCGGAAGATGTTGCCGCCGCCGACCACGATCCCAACCTCGACGCCGCGGCCCCGGACCTCGGCGACCTGGCGCGCGATGAACGCGCACACGGCGGGGTCGACGCCATACGGCTTCTCGCCGAGGAGGGCCTCGCCCGACAGCTTGAGGAGGATTCGCCCGAACGGCGGGCGACCGTCTCCCCCGGTGCCGTCGCTCACCGGTCCTCCCCGAGGGCGTAGCGGGTGAAGCGTCGAACCTGGATGTTCTCGCCGATCGTGGCGATGGCCTCGTTGACGAGCTCGCGCACGGAGCGCTCCTCGTCGCGGTACGGCTGCTCGAGGAGGACGACCTCCTTGAACCATTTCTTGAGCTGGCCGTCGAGGATCTTTTCCTGGATCTCGGCCGGCTTGCCGGCGGCCGCGGGATCCTGGGCCAGCTCGGCCCGCTTTGCGTCGAGCTCGTCGGCTGGGATCTGGTCGACATCGACCCAGCGCGGGCTGAGGCCGGCGACTTGGACCGCGAGGGCCCGAACCAGCTCCTGGAACCGCTCGTTGCGGGCCACGAAATCGGTCTCGCTGTTGACCTCGATGAGGACGCCGACGCGGCCACCGGTGTGGATGTAGCTGGAGATCAGGCCTTCGCGAGCCTCGCGGCCCGACTTCTTGGCGGCAGCCGCAAGACCGCGCTCGCGGAGGACCGCGACGGCCTTGTCGATGTCGCCGTCGGCCTCCGTGAGGGCTCGCTTGCAATCCATCATGCCCGCGCCCGTGAGTTCGCGGAGTCGCTTGACCGCCTCCGCGGTGATGTCAGCCATCTGGTGCTCGTGCTCCTGTTCGTTCGCGTCGCGGGCTTGATCGCCCGCGAGGGTGGTGCCTGGTCGTGCGCGCCCCGGCTCGGGTCGCCGGGGCGGACCGAGGGTCGTCGAGTGGCCCGCTCAGGCGGGCGTCTTGTCCCGCTCGGACTCGGCGGCTTCGGCGGCCTCGCGAGCGAGCTCCGCCGCGATGTCCTCCGGGGTCGCCCCTTCCTCGGGAGCCGCCGCGGCAGCGGGGCCGCCGGGCAGCAGGTCGTCGTCGTCGTCCGGCGCGAAGCTGAGCGCGCCGCCGCCCGCGAGGGCCGCGACGAGCTCGTCGGTCGCCTGGACATCGTCGTAGGTCGGCTCCTCGGGCAGCTCGACCTCGGGCTCGATCGCCCGGCTCGCGCGCTCCTGGCCGCCCTCGATGGCCGCCTCGGCCACCAGCTGGCAGAGCAGCCGGATCGACCGGATGGCGTCGTCGTTGGCCGGGATGATGAAGTCGAGCTCGTCGGGGTCGACGTTCGTGTCGCCCGTGCCGACCACCGGGATCTCGAGCCGGTTGGCCTCCTGGACCGCGATCCGCTCGCGATGGGGATCGACGATGAAGATCGCGCCGGGCAGGCGCTTCATCTTGCGGATGCCGCCAAGGGTTCCCTGCAGCTTCGTCAGCTCCTCTGTCAGCTTCGCGGCTTCCTTCTTGGACAGGCGATCGAGGTCGCCGGCCTGCTGCCGGGCCTCGAGCTGGTCCATCAGGCCGATCCGCTTCTTGATCGTGACGAAGTTGGTGAGCATGCCGCCCAGCCAGCGCTTGTTGACGTAGGGCATGCCAGCGCGGGTCGCCTCTGCGGCGAGCGGCTCCTGGGCCTGCTTCTTGGTGCCGACGAACAGCACCACCTCGCCTCGGGCGACGGTCTCGCGCACGAAGGCGAGCGCGGTCTCCAGACGCTTCGCGGTCTGGGCCAGATCGATGATGTGGATCCCGTTGCGCTCGGCAAAGATGAACGGCTTCATCTTGGGATTCCAGCGGCGGGTCTGATGGCCGAAGTGGACTCCGGCTTCGAGCAGCTGCCGCATCGAGATAGCGGGCACGGTCGTGGGACCTCCTGTCCGGTTGTATCCGCCGCGGACCCTCGTCGGGAGCCGGGTTTCGCCGCCGCGGTTGCCCGCTGGGCTGGTCCGGCACCGCCCCGATCGGAACGGTCCGCGTGTGAGCTCCGGCATTCGACCTCGTGTCGACCACCGGGCGGTGGTGCCGTGGAACGGTTCCGCGGCCGGCGGAGAATACCACGGGCCCCGTTCGAGTCCCGTTCGAGTCCCGCTCGCCCCGTTCGGCCCCGGACCTGGAACGCCCAGCGTTCCATGGAACGAAGGACCCGCCCGTCCGAAGGCCCAACGCGCAGCTCCTTCCTCGCTTGGAACGTGGGACATTCCAATCCTCCAGCGAGGGCGGTCGGATCGTCCGCCGGCGCACCTTCAGGGCATCGCATGGAACGCCGGGCGTTCCATCGCCGGCCGCCGCCGTCTCAGATCCCGTGGCGGTGGTGGCGCAGCCAAGTGCCGGGCTCGACCACGACGAGGTCAAAACGGAGTGGGACCTGCGGCACGAGTGTCCCGTCGGCAAGGTAGCCGGCGCCCCGCAATGCAAACCCTGCCCGGTGGAGGCGCGCGCGCTTGCGTCCGTCGACGGTCTCCTCCGGGAGCCCGAAATCCCGGCTCCGGCGCCACCGGACCTCGACGACCACCAGCTCGCCTGGCGGACCCGGATCGATCGCCAGCAGGTCGATCTCGTCGCGGCCCACGCGCACGTGCCGGCCCAACACCCTCCAACCGGCACGTTCAAGGTGCAACGCGACGACAGCCTCCGCGGCGTCGCCGGTTGCCTGGGCGGCAGTCCGCATGCCCGGACGATGCCAGAGAACCCTTGGCGGGCGGTCACCTGTCAATCACCCGGCAATTACCGCGGGATCACCAAGCGCTTCGCGCGAGCGAGCCCGCGACGCTTCCGCGACCTGCGCGCTGTCGGGCCGGCGTCAGCCGATCGGGTCGGGCGCCTGGAGGGGTTCCCGCACGAGGGCTTCGGCCGCGGCGATCGCGGCGGCGGCGTCGGCCTCGGGGCTGAACGACGCCAGATCCAGCTCGGGCGTCCGGATCCCGTCGAGACGCTCCAGCTCCTGGAGGTCCTCGCCTCCGGCGACGTCCGCGACGGCCTCGTCGAACAGGTCGAGGCTGATCTGGTCGCCGGCGAGCGTCCGCTGGAGCGCCAGGAAGCTCCGGCGGTGGAAGGGCGTCAGGCCCTGCCGTCGGATGGCGTCCCGGTGCTCCCGGGTCGCGTAGCCCTGGTTGCGCTCCCAGCCATAGCCCGGGTAGCGGGCGGCGAGCAGCGTCATCATCCGGTCGCGGACGACCTTGGCGACGACCGACGCACAGGCGATCGTGTAGACCTTGGCATCGCCATCGACGATCGCGGTGTACGGACCGACCTTGTGCTCGAACCCGGCGATCCGATTGCCGTCGACCAGCACGTGATCGTGGCCGCCAAGTCGCGCGACGGCCCGCAGCATTGCCAGGTGGGTCGCGTGGTAGATGTTGATCGCGTCGATCTCCCGCACCGACGCGGCCCCGACCCCGATGGCCACGGCCCGGCGCCGGATGATCGGCGCGAGGCGCTCCCGCTGGGCCGCGGAGAGGGTCTTGGAGTCGCGGACACCCGGGATCCGGCGGACGTGCGGCTTCATGATCACGGCGCAGGCGACGACTGCTCCACACGTCGGGGCGACCCCGACCTCGTCGATTCCCGCCACGCGCACGGCGCCGTCGCGCCAGTGGACGTTCTCGTATCGAAGGGTGGGGACACGCGGCGCCATCGGGAGCTCAGGGTAGCCGGGCCGACACCCGGGTTCCGTCGCCGGGTAGGTGCCCGACGGCGCGCGTCGTTGCGCGGAGCGCTACGTGCGGGTCCGGCGCTCCCGAAGGGTCGCGGCCTTGCCGACGCGATCGCGCAGGAAGTACAGCTGGGCGCGTCGAGCGCGGCCGTGCCGGACGACCTCGATCTTCTCGATCCGCGGGCTGTTGATCATGAAGGTCCGCTCCACGCCGACGCCGCTGGCGATCTTGCGAACCGTGATCGAGCGGGTGATCCCGCCGCCGCGAAGGCGCATGACCGTGCCCTCGAAGACCTGGACGCGCTCCTTGCCGCCCTCCACGACCTTGGCCGACACCTTGACCGTGTCACCCGAGGCGAGCTCGGGCAGGTCGGTGCGGATCTGGTCGGCGACGATCTCGTCGAGCACGTTCACGGGCGTTCGGTCCTGTCATGGGCGGCGCGCGGCGGCGCCGGGGTGATGCATCTGGGGGCCGGCTCGGGGGCCGACGGCGGCGAACGATACCACAAGCCCCCGTCGCGTCAGGCGCGGGACGCGGCCTACGCCTCGGGCGGGAGGAGGTCCGGGCGAAGGCGCCGGGTGCGGTCCATCGCGGCCTCGTGGCGCCATCGGCGAACCGCTTCGTGGTGCCCGCTGACGAGGACATCCGGCACGCCGCGGCCACGGAACTCGGCCGGCTTCGTGTACTGGGGGTATTCCAGGATCCCGGCGCTGAACGACTCCTCGACCGTGGAGGCGTCGTCGATCGCGCCGGGCAGGAGGCGGATGACGGCATCGATGACGACGAGCGCGGCCGGCTCGCCGCCCGAGAGGACGTAGTCGCCGATCGACAGCTCGAGGTCCACCAGCTCGCGGATCCGCTCGTCGATGCCCTCGTAGCGCGGGCAGATGACGATCAGATGGGCCCGCGACGCGAGCTCGACAGCTCGAGCCTGACGGAAGACCTCGCCGCCCGGGTCGACGAGGATCGAGGTCGAAGCCTCGCGCCGGAGCGCATCGAGGGCGGCCGCGACCGGCTCGGGCCGCAGGACCATCCCCGCTCCCCCGCCGTACGGGGTGTCGTCGACGCTGCGGTGCCGCCCCAGCCCCCATTGCCGGAGGTCGTGGATCCGGATATCGGCCAGTCCGCGCTCTCGGATCCGCCCGGGGATGCTCTCGGACAGCGGCCCCTCGAGCATGCCCGGGAACAGCGTGACGACGTCGATCTCGAGCGTCACGCCCCGCCGCCCGTGGTCGAGTCGGGATTGCCCGGATCCGCCTTCGAAGCGTCGGCCCCGGGCGATCGAGCGTCTGGCGCCTCCGAGCCATCGCCGGCGGGAGGAGCGCCCTTGCCATGTCGCGACCAGCGATGCCGGCGGCGCGGCTTGGCCGTGCGCTCCGGCGCCTCCACGACGGGCGCGGCGAGGTCCAGGACGGACTCATCGACGATCAGCTCGCCGCGCTCGGGCGCGAAGGTGGTGATGACGTCACGCACGGCCGCGACATCGAACTCGCCGAGCGCGCCCCCGCTGACGACGTAGACCTCGGTCTCGCCGGCACGGTAGACATCGGCGATCTTCCCGAGCTCCACGCCCTTCGAATCGCGGACGGTCGACCCGATGACTTCGTGCCAGTACGCGACGCCGGCATCGAGGTCGGCCGCGCGATCGACCTCGACCTCGAGGTACGCCTCGCGGAGCCACTCCGCGGATTGGCGGTTCGGCGCCTCCAGGAACCGAAGTCGCCAGCCCGGCCCGTCCTCGACCGCCTGCGACGCCTGAACGGTCAGCGGCCGCGAGTCGCCTTCGACGTGGAGGACCTGGCCGGCGGCGAAGCGCTCCTCCGGCCGGTCAGTCAGCACCTCGACCCGAACGGCGCCGTCGAGCCCGTGGAGGCCCCGGACCTGCCCAACCACTAGGCGCGTGGGCGCCATCGTCGTGCCCCTCCCGCTCAGACGATCTCGAGCTGGACCGAGCTGCCCTCGCGCGCGGCGGTCACCTTCAGCAGCGTCCGGAGCGCCTTCGCGACGCTGCCGTTGCGCCCGATGACCTTGCCCATGTCGTCCTCGGCGACGTGGAGCTCGATCACCGTTCCCTCCTCGTCCTCGACCTCGGTGACCGTCACGGCCTCCGGGTCGTCGACGAGGGTCTTGGCGACGTACTCAACGAGCTCCTTGGCGCTCACTTGGAGCCCTCCTCGTCCGTG